>JBAXHC010000031.1:0-33474 GCA_037139075.1 Bacteroidota bacterium | reverse complement strand
AAAAAAAGAGGTTTCCCCTCCATCGCATGCGATGGAGGGGATGCTGATGCCGGACTCGGCATACAGCTGGGGTGGTTGTTGCACAAACAGACTATTTTTCTACGTTCATGTTATTCCCCACCCCGTCTGTTCGCTCAGTCGCTCCAGCCACCCCTCCCAAGCATGCTTGGGAGGGGAAACTTGAACTTTAACTATAACCTTAATTTTAACGCTAATATTTATTAAAAAACTATACCGTTTGATTCTTATCCGTACCAATCAAACTCTCCATTAAATAAGTGGCAATGGATACCACAAAACTGAATAACAGTGCATACATCCATCCATCAACTCTAAATCCTGGTACAATATCAGAAGCCCATTTTACAATTAAAATATTAATGACTAAAAGAAATAGTCCTAAAGTAAATATGGTGATGGGGATGGTAATGATTACTAAAATTGGTTTTACAAAACTATTGAGCAAACCAAGTACTGCGGCAACCAAAACTGCCGTCATACTATCTTTTACATGTACGCCATCTAACACATAAGCTGCTACTAAAACGGCTACTGCGGTAATCAATGTTTTGGCGATGAATTTGAACATGGTTTTATGTTTTAGGAAAGTTAGTAAAAAATTTTGGTAGGTAAAAGCAAACAAAAAGCCCGTCCCGATTATTCGGGACGGGCTTTATAAAAAACGGGATCATTTATTTTTTTCTAGGAAAACTCACTGCTGCCTGCGCTGCTGCTAATCTGGCGATTGGCACGCGGAAAGGAGAACAGCTTACATAGTTCATACCTATTTGGTGACAGAACTTAACGCTCTCAGCATCACCACCATGTTCGCCACAGATACCTACTTTTAAATTAGGTTTTGTTTTACGACCACGTTCAGTACCGAACTTGATTAACTCACCTACGCCTTCCTGATCGATGGTTTGGAATGGATCATCATCTAAGATTTTTTGATCTAGATAATTTGGTAAGAACCCTCCAATATCATCACGGCTGAATCCAAAACTCATCTGCGTTAAATCGTTAGTTCCAAAGCTGAAGAAGTCGGCTTCTGTTGCCATTTTCTCTGCTTTCAGAGCAGCTCTTGGAATCTCAATCATCGTTCCAAATAAATAAGGAATTTTTTTCAACTTGGTTTTTTCCAATACTTCCTTATACACCCTGTCCACGATTGCTTTCTGGTGAGTCAACTCATTTACTGTACATGTTACAGGTACCATGATTTCAGGAAAAGGTTTTTTACCTGCGATCAATAATTCTGCAGTTGCTTCAAAGATGGATCTGATCTGCATTTCTGTAATCTCTGGATAAGAGATTCCTAAACGTACACCACGGTGACCAAGCATTGGGTTATTTTCATGTAATGCAAGAACCCTTCTTTTCAACAAGCTCATACTAATACCCAACTCTTTACTTAACTGTTGAAGCTTAGAAGCATCGTGTGGAACAAATTCGTGTAATGGTGGATCGAGCAAGCGAATAGTTACAGGGAACCCATTCATGGTATTCAATGTAGCCTTCATGTCTTTCTTCACAAACTTGGCTAAGTCGTTCAATGCTACTCTTCTTTCTTTCTCTGTTTTGCTCACAATCATTTTGCGTAATAAGAACAGTGGCTCATCACTTCCTTCGCCATAGAACATATGCTCTGTGCGGAATAAACCAATTCCTTCTGCTCCAAATTTCAAACCTTGTGCTGCATCACCTGGCGTTTCTGCATTGGTACGAACGCCCATTGTTTTAATCTTGTCAACCAGTTTCATCAGGTTTTTATAAGCCAGGTTTTTATCTAAATCGATATCAACCAATGCCATACTTCCATGATAAACCAAGCCTTTTGTTCCATCCAAGCTAATCCAGTCGCCTTCTTTAATAAAAGTACCATCATTTGCTTTGAATGATTTTGTTTCGCTATGTATTTCGATATCAGTACAGCCTACAATACAGCATTTACCCCAACCACGTGCAACCAGTGCTGCGTGAGAAGTCATACCGCCTTTTGTTGTTAAAATCGCCTGAGATTTGTGCATACCATCTACATCTTCCGGAGATGTTTCTTCGCGAACAAGAATTACTTTCTCGCCACGACTAGCCCACTCAACAGCATCGTTAGAAGAGAATACTACACGACCTTTTGCACCACCAGGACCAGCAGGTAAACCCTTTGCAATGGCTTTGGTGATCGCCTGAATTTTAGGATCCAACATGGGTAATAATAACTCAACTAATTGGTTTGGTCCAACGCGCATGATAGCTGTTTTTGCATCAATCACTTTTTCGTTGAACATGTCGCTTGCAATTTTCACTGCAGCCACACCATTTCTTTTACCAATACGACACTGTAACATGAAGAGCTTACCTTTTTCAATTGTAAACTCGATGTCTTGCATATCCTTATAATGCTTTTCCAATTTATTTTGGATGGCAAATAATTCTTTGTACACAGCCGGCATTGTTTTTTCCAATGTAGGTAAGTGCTTACTCTGATCGTTCTTAGAATATTCATTCACAGGGGCTGGAGTTCTGATACCTGCTACAACGTCTTCTCCTTGTGCATTTAAAAGATACTCGCCATAGAATTTATTTTCACCATTACCTGGGTTACGAGTAAATGCAACACCTGTAGCACTGGTATCGCCCATATTACCGAATACCATTGCCTGAACGTTTACAGCAGTTCCCCACTCATCAGGAATTTTTTCGATACGCCTGTATTCCACAGCACGTTTACCGCTCCAGCTGCTAAATACAGCACCAACACTGCCCCATAATTGTTCGTATGGATCTTCAGGGAAAGGTTTGCCCAATACTTTCTTTACCGTTTCTTTAAAATCTTTAACCAAAGCTTTTAATTGATCAACAGTTAAGTCGGTATCTAATTTGTATCCGTTTTTATGTTTAACTTTTTCAAGTTTTTCATCCAGTTGTTTACGGATTCCTTTACCACTTTTTACTTCTATACCACCTGCTTTTTCCATTACCACATCTGCATACATCATGATCAAACGGCGATAAGCATCATAAGCAAATCTGGCATCGCCTGATTGCTTAATTAAACCTTCAATTGTTTTTTCATTTAAGCCAATATCTAAAACAGTCTCCATCATACCGGGCATTGATTTTCTCGCACCAGATCTAACAGAAACCAATAGTGGGTTATTAACGTCACCAAATTTTTTCCCAATTTCCTTCTCTACAGAAAGCAAGGCTTTTTTTACTTGCTCTTGGAGTATTAGAGGATATTTCTTTTTGTTTGCATAGTAATAAGTACAAACATCCGTTGTAATTGTAAATCCGGGAGGAACCGGTAATTTAAGTTTCGGATGCCCTGCCATTTCAGCTAGGTTCGCACCTTTACCTCCGAGCAAATTTTTCATGGACTCATTTCCATCAGCCTTTCCACCGCCAAATGCATAAACGTATTTGGTGGCCTTTTTAACTTGTGCCATAGTATTTATTTAGTTTAAAAAAAAATAGTAAACCTGGATTGGTTTACTAGTTATAGAATTGTTGTGTCAATGCGTTTGAGATTACTTTGAATTCGAGGTCTTTTCTCATAATCTGATAGCGATTATTGATGGCCCGAACATTTGGGTTAGATAAATGCTTCTCGTTATAAGGTTGAAGCATATCCCTTTCTTCAACTACAATTCCATTGGCGTCTGTAGTTCTGGAAAATACCCGGTAGTTAAAATGCCAGGGGTTAAAACCTTCATCATTTGAGGTTTCACCATAAGAATCGTTGAACCCTTCAAAAATGAGTTCGCAAGTACTGCCTTCATATGCAATGAGGTGACTTGTTAAGTCGATAGTTACATCCATCGTTGGGTCGCCATGAATAATGCCGCTATCCCAAATGGTTTTTCCGTTGAGGAAAATGTGTAGTCTATTGTCTACTGCTTTTACGTTAATAAGATATTCCGTCTTCATGTTGCTTGGTTTAATTATCATCTAATAATTTGCAGACATAAAGTTAAAATCCCTATTCACATCACCACATGACGTTTGTCATATAGGGACATGATATAAATCCAATAAATTTTTAGGTAAAATAGCCGCTTTAAGGGTGTTAAATAACCAGCAGTTCATAAAAATCCTCGGGTTGCAGATACTTCTTTGCCAATTCCTGCAACTCTTCTGCAGTAACGGTTCGAACAGTTTCCAAACTATTGTAGAAATAGTTTGCATCAAGGTTATTAAGGATATAATTTTTCCAACGGGCCATGATTTGGAAGGGTCCGTCTAAGTCACCCAATAAGGAACCAATCATATAATTGCGCACTAAATCAAGTTCTTCGGCATCAATTAATTCTTCTCTCAGTAAAGCCATTTCTTTATACACTTCTGTTATAGTTGCTTCAGCTACGTCTCTGCCAGCTTCGGTACTCACAAGCAATGCCGTTTCGTGTAAGTGGTTTTGAATATAGCTATGAATGCCATAGGTATATCCCTTTTCCTCTCGGATATTACTCATCAATCGAGATCCAAAAAAGCCCCCAAAAAGATTATTTAGAACCCCCATTTTTGGAAAGTCAGGATGGTGCCGATTAGGGAAGGGCCTCCCAATTCTTATGGCTGCCTGTACTGAATCAATATCATTTGTGATACGATATTTCTTTTGGCTTGCCCTTACCTGTGGGATGTTTTTGATTATTTTATCAGTTTGATTAAAAGGTAATTTTCCAAGTTCTTTGTTGAGCATGGAAGAAAGCTCTGAGGGTAATTTTCCTGCTACAAAAACAAGGCATTTGCCATTTGTATAGTATTGCTTATAAAACTCAATCAGGTCATTTTGTTCTAAATCGTCGAAATCCTTAGCAGATGTATATTTCCCATAAGGATGATCAAATCCATAAATATATTCATCTATCAATCTGTTGGCAACAAAATCGCATTTTTTTAAATTTACTTCAAGTCTTTGTTTTTGATTTTGCTTATAAATGGCTATTTCTGATTCAGGAAATATCGCATCTGAAATTAATTCAGTTACTACAGGTAATAAAATCGCCAAATGCTTATTTAGGCAATGCAAGGTGATGGTGGCTGTTTCATTAAAACAACTGCGACTAAGGAAGGCTCCATAAAATTCAAAAAACTCATTAATCTCAAATGCAGTTTTATTTTTCGTGCCATTTTTTAATAAATGATTAGCAGTAGCTGCAACTATATTTTTGTCTTCATACCAGTTCCCGGCATAAAATACCAATTCCAACATCACAACTTCTTCAGCTCCGGCATTAATGGTATAAACAGGTGTTCCATTATCTAGCTGAAATTCATCATAAGGTTTCAACTTCACTTCAAAATCTACTGCATCCTGTATTACCGGGGCCTTTGTTCTATCAAGCATCATATCTAAGAATTGAGAACAAAAATAGCGGATTCAAGGCGCCATCATAAAAAATCAGGAAGAACTTTGCTTATTTTTTCTTCTTACTACCAGATAATTCAATTCACTGATGGCTAAATAGCCGTAATCGTAGCAATAGTGATAAGAATTGCCTTTTTTATTGGCTACTTGATGGGTACAATATTTAAAGATAAATCCCCTTTCCAATAATTCTTCATAAGATGTTTTGGCTTGGCTCGATTTTTCAGGTACAAAATCTGCCAGAATCCGCCGGTTCTTATGCAGAAGTCGATTAATATGTCGCATATAACTATTGCTGGTGCTTTGCATTTGATTGTTATAGCTATTTCTGCAATAGTCATCGCAGTATTTTTTATCTGTTCTCCCTTTTATGGGCTTATTGCAGGTAAGACAGAGTTTAGTAATTACTTCCATACACAAAAGGTTATCTGTGATGTAAAATAAATAGGAGTGTTTACAATTCGAAACGGTATAAAATCATTTTACAGTGCATATCAAAAAAAAACGTCCCGTTCCTTTTTATCGGAATCGAGACGTTTTGAAATATGTAAATTCATTTATTTTTCGATGGCTAAAATCTCTACTTCAAAAATTAAAGTTGAACCAGCGGGAATAGATGCACCCATTTGACGATCTCCATATGCTAATTCTGATGGAACAAATAATTTCCATTTACTTCCTACAGTCATTAATTGTAATGCTTCTGTCCATCCAGCAATAACGCCAGTTACAGCAAAACTAATTGGCTCACCTCTGTCAACAGAACTGTCAAATACCTTTCCGTTAATTAGCGTGCCATGATAATGACATTTTACTTTGTCATTTAATTTTGGCTTAATGGTATCTGGTCCTGTTTTAATAACTTCATATTGCAAACCGCTTTTTGTAGTGATTACTCCTTTTCTTTTAGCGTTCTCTGCTAAAAATTTCTGTCCCTCTAATTTTCCTTTAGCTGCTTTTTCTGCAGTGACTTTTTGTTGAAATTCACCAATGCACTTATCTAAGTAAGTATCAGGCAGTGCAATTGCTCTACCATTAAACACATCGCTAATTCCTTTTTCGATTAGAGCGGGATCTAATTTATCGAAACCCTGATCTTTAATATTTTGTGCAATACGAACTCCTAATGAATAGCTCGCACTATCCCGATTAGTTTTTAATACGTTAGTCGTTGCTATTGCAGTTGGTTTTACGGCTGCTGGTTTTGCAGTAGTAGTTTTTGGAGCCGCAGCTTTTGTAGTGCTTGGCTTAACTCCTGTTTGAGCAAAAACGGTACCTGTTAAAACGAAACCCGAAAGGGCTACTATGATTTTTTTCATGCTTTATTTTCAATTTGGGTGCTAAAATAGGGGATTTATGCGGCAGCTTGCATATGACTTTGTTAAAAAACTAACCTTTAATTAATAGCTCAATCGCTTTGTGTACTTTTTCAAATTCAAATTTAGTAAGAACATTTTGCATCATTTTTTGAATTTGATCATTGCAAAGATTTCCAATAGTTCCTTCATGAACATGGTTTACTGCACTACTTATTTCAAAGTTGCCCGATTCAATATCAAGCCCCACTTTTTTATAAGCATCTCTAAATGGCAGACCTTCTAAAACCAAAGTATTTACTGCTTCTACACTAAATGCATATTTATATTTTACATCTTCCATAATGTTTTCTTTGACGCTGATATTTTCTAACATCAGATGAGCCATGGATAAACAATCTTTTAGTGTTTGAAAAGCGGGAAACAAATGTTCTTTTAATAATTGTAAATCACGATGATACCCAGAAGGCAGATTGGTTGTCATCATACTAATTTCGTTGGGCAATGCTTTAATCCGATTACAATGTGAACGAATTAATTCAAATACATCTGGATTTTTTTTGTGTGGCATGATGCTGGAACCTGTAGTTAGTTCAGCAGGAAAACTTACAAAATCGAAATTTTGATTTAAATATAGACACATGTCCATGCTCAGTCTAGCTAATGTTTCTGCCAAATTAGCCATAGCTTGAGCGGTGATTCTTTCTGCTTTCCCTCTTCCCATCTGCGCATACACTACATTATAGTTAAGGTCTGCAAATCCTAGCAATTCGGTTGTTAAGGTTCTGTTGATGGGGAATGATGATCCATATCCTGCAGCCGATCCTAATGGGTTTTTATTAACTACCTGATAAGCACTTTGTAAGGTAATTAAATCATCTACCAAACTTTCTGCGTAAGCACCAAACCATAATCCAAAAGAAGAGGGCATGGCTAATTGAAGGTGCGTATAGCCAGGAAGCAAATTTGTTTTATATTTTTCGCTTTGAGCAATCAGCAATTCAAAAAATGGTTGAACAGCATTTACAAGTTCTTCAATTTCACTTCTCAGAAATAATTTGATATCCACGAGAACCTGATCATTTCTGCTTCTTGCACTATGGATTTTTTTTCCAGTATCACCTAATGCTTTTGTAAGTAAAAATTCAATTTGCGAATGAATGTCTTCTACAGACTCGCCAATGGTTAGCTTACCAGATATTGCTATAGTATAGATTGATTGTAGTTCTTGAACCAAAGCTGCAGCTTCTTCATTCGTAAGCAATCCAACCGTTGCCAGCATTTTTGCATGAGCTATATTTCCCAGTACATCAAATGGCGCAAGCATCAGGTCGAATTCTTTATCGTTACCTACAGTAAACTTTTCTACTGCTGATGATACGGTTGTATTTTTTTGCCAGAGTTTCATTGATCTTTTTTAAATAATTACTTGATTTAAAAGGGCTGCATACATTTGAATGCCTTCGCCAATTTCGTGCACCCAAATATATTCATCTGCTGAATGACTCCTTGCAGAATCACCAGGTCCGAATTTTAAAGTAGGAAAGGGCATCAATGCTTTATCGGAAGTAGTGGGAGAACCATAATATGATCTGCCGAGACTAATACCTGCTAATACTAAAGGATGATCTAATGCAATTGCAGTGGATCTTAACCTACTGCTTCTTGGTTGAACATCGCAGGTAGTATTTTCTTTGATCGTTTCTAAAACTTCTTCAAATGTGTAGAGTTCATTTACACGAACATCTGCTGTGAATTTACATTCATGCGGAACCACATTATGTTGTGAACCTGCATTAATAATTGTAACACTCATTTTCATGGGTCCGAGTAAATCAGAAATTCTATCAAAACGATAATCGATAAACCATTGAATATCTTTCACGGCTTTATAGATTGCATTATCACCCTCTTCTCTAGCAGCATGCCCTGGTTTTCCATGTGCAGTGCAATCCAATACTAACAAGCCTTTCTCTGCAACGGCCATATTGAGTAGCGTGGGTTCACCAACAATGCCGCAATCAATTTTAGGCATACGGGTAAGTAAAATTTCAACCCCATTATGCCCGGATATTTCTTCTTCTGCAGTAGCAGCAAGTATCAGATTGTATTTTAAGTTTTCTTGCTGATAGAAATATAAAAAAACAGCGATCAAAGAAACCAGGCACCCACCAGCATCGTTGCTGCCGAGTCCGTATAATTTATCGTCTTTAATAATGGGTTCAAAAGGGTTGAGAGTATAGGCTTTATTTGGCTTAACCGTATCGTGATGAGAGTTTAAAAGTAATGTGGGCTTTGAAGGGTCATAGTTTTTATTTTTGGCCCAGACATTATTTAGGTAGCGATGTGCACTCACCCCCTTCGATTGTAAAAAGTTTTCAATCAAGTCTGCAGTATTGTCTTCTTCTTTGCTAAAGGAAGGAGTGGCAATCAAACTTTTTAATAAGTTGATTGCATTTTCTGTTAGACTTGATATAGTATTACTGTTTGTCATCTTATTTTTCTTTTTGATCTATTTCAGTATTGCTGAATAGGTCTAGCTATTTTGTATGGTGGTACCTGCGTGTGCATTTACCAAATCCAAAATAGATTCTGCTTTTCCAATAATTACTTTTCCTACACCTTTTTCCAAAGCTTCAAATGCATTTTCTAATTTCGGTATCATGCCTGCAAAAATCAATTGATCCTCTTTTAATTTTTTAAAGTAGGATGGATTTATTGTAGGAATAACACTGGCATCATCATTTGCATCAAGGAGCACACCATTTTTTTCAAAACAGTATAGTAATGAAACTTCATATTTGCTGCTCATGGCTGTTGCAATGGACTGGGCTATTGTATCTGCATTGGTATTTAATAATTGACCATGTCCATCATGTGTAATAGGCGCAACTACAATGGCAATATTTTGAATCAGCAATGGTTCAATGGCTGATGTATTTACTTCATCAATATCCCCAACAAATCCGTAATCAATTCCTTTGGAAGCACTTGTCAATCTTTTATGAGCTTTAATTAGATTTGCATCAGCACCAGTAAAGCCAATAGCATTATTGCCATTTGATTGTAAAATTGCTACAATATTTTTATTGATGAAACCGGCATACACCATCGTAACAATTTTGAGAGTTGCAGCATCAGTGATACGTCTTCCATCCACCATTTCTTGTTCGATACCCAAATCTTTTGCCAACTGAGTAGCAAGTTTTCCACCACCATGCACCAAAATTTTTTTTCCTTGAATATCAGTAAACTGCTTCAGGAAATTATTTAGTTTTGAAGCATCATCAATAATATTCCCTCCGATCTTAATCACAAATAATGCTTCTTTTGCAGCATTATTAATGGCTGTATTTGAATCATGTATTTGTTGTTGGTCTGCCATTGTTTTATTATAAACTATTTAGCTTTTGTCAATAAGATCTCGGCAATAACAGCTTGTGCTGCCCACACACGATTGCTAGCTTCTTCAGTAACTAAGCTATGGGCCCCGTCTAATATCTCATCGCTAAGTTCCACATTTCTTCTAACTGGTAAGCAGTGCATTACTTTAGCTTGGTTAGATTTTTTTAATTTCTCTTCTGTAAGCATCCATTTCGGATCGTTTTCGTACACCTTGCCATAGTCAGTATAAGTGCTCCAGTTTTTCACATAAACAAAATCAGCTCCTTCTAATGCTGCGTCTTGATCTTGGATAATAGTAGCACCTTTTGTAAATTTTTCATCCAATTCATAGTCGGAAGGATGTGTGATTACAAAATCTGCCTCACCCCATGCATTTACCCATTGAGCAAATGAATTGGAAACACATTGTGGTAATGGTTTAATATGCGGCGCCCATGATAGTACAATTTTTGGCTTTCTTTTAAAGGCAGTTTTTGACCAGCTTTCTTGAATCGTAATAATATCTGTGAAGGATTGAAGTGGATGTAGTGTAGCACTTTCCAAACTAATTACAGGAACACCAGCATATTTGATAAATTGATTGATATACATTTCACTATAATCGTCTTCTCTGTTTTTAAGTCCGGGGAAAGTTCTGATACAAAGTATATCAAAGTAATTACCTAAAATTGGTGCAGCATCTTTTACATGTTCTACTGTATTGCCACTCATGATGGCCCCTTCTTCAAACTCGAGTGCCCATCCGTCTTTATCAACGTTAAAAACAATTGCTTCCATGCCAAGATTCTTCGCAGCAACCTGAGTACTTAATCTAGTTCGTAAACTTGGATTTAAAAAAAGCAGGCCAATTCTTTTATCATCGCCTAAGTGACGATCTTTGAAAGGGTTTGCTTTATAAGCCAAGGCTTTTTTTACTAACGCATTGATATCAGTGACGTCATTTACAGAAATAAAATTGTTCATAAGCAGTTCTGTTAATGGAATATTTTTATTTAAGTTCGATTGCTAGTGCTTCTAAAAATAAATCAGCTTCTTTTTGAGTAATATTTAATGCAGGCAATAAACGAATCACATTTGGTTTTGCTTCCCCTGTGAAAATATGGTGATTAAAAAGTAGGTTCTTCTTTACTTCTTTTTTATCTTCAGGAAGATCAATGCCAATCATCAAACCCTTACCTCTTATTTCATTGATATTTGGTAATCCTTTTAATTCATGCATTAGATAATCGCCTATTTTAGTAGCATTAGCCATCAATGCATCTTGTTCCATGATTTCCAAAACTGCAAGAGCAGCTGCACAGGCCAAATGGTTTCCGCCAAATGTGGTGCCAAGCATATAATGTTTGGAGTGAATTTTTGGTGAGATGGAAATACCTGCTACTGGAAAACCATTTCCCATACCCTTTGCCATTGAATAAATGTCTGCCTGTACACCACTATGATCATGGGCATAAAATTTACCAGTTCTGCCATAGCCACATTGAACACTATCTGCAATGAATACAGCATTGTATTGATCGCAGAGGCTACGAATAGTGAGCAAAAATTCATTACTCGCAACATTTATTCCGCCTACTCCCTGAATTCCTTCAATGATAACAGAAGATACTTCATTTCCATTTGCATCAAAATATGCTTTTAGTGCTTCGGTATTATTAAAAGGAAGGAAAACTGCATTATCAGTCTGATTTACGGGAGCAACGATATTAGGATTGTCTGTAACTGCAACAGCCAAAGAAGTTCTTCCGTGAAAAGCTTTTGTAAATGATACAATTTTTTTGCGACCATTATAGAATGATGCAGCTTTCAATGCATTCTCATTCGCTTCTGCCCCGCTATTACAAAGGAATAGCTGATAATCTTCTTTGCCACTTAAGTCTCCTAATTTACTTGCTAATTCTTCTTGAATCGGAATTCTAATTGAATTAGAATAAAAGCCAAGTTTGTTTAATTGGTCAGTTAAACGTTTAACATAATGCGGATGAGTGTGACCGATAGAGATTACTGCATGACCACCATAAAGATCTAAATATTCCTGGCCCTGGTTGTCCCATACATATGAGCCTAAGGCTTTTGTAATGGTGATATTATTGATGGGGTAAACGTCGAAAAGTTTCATTCTGTTATTTTAAAAAATTTGAATTCGGTTTCATCAATGTCATGGGGCAAACTATTGCAAATACTAGAAATAGTTTGCCTTAAGTCGCAACCCTGAAACTTCATTCAAACCAAAAAGAATATTCATATTTTGTACGGCCTGTCCTGTTGCACCTTTTAATAAATTATCAATTGCTGTGTGAATAGCAATTTTATCACCCTGTTTTTCAATATGAATCAGGCATTTATTGGTATTCACTACTTGCTTTAAATCAATCATAGAATCACTTATATGTGTAAAAGCGGCACCTGCATAAAAATCCTGGTACATTTTTTTTACTTCATCTAAACCCATTTCACATTTTGTAACACTGCTTGTATAAATACCTCGTGCAAAGTCCCCCCTCCAAGGTACAAAGTGTATCAAGTCTTTCGTATTTAATTTATTTCCCGATGCCTGTTGTAATGATTCGCAAATTTCATTTAAGTGTTGGTGATGTAGGGTTTTATAAGCAGAGATATTGTTTGCTCGCCAGCTAAAATGAGATGTTGTACTCAAGCTCTGCCCAGCTCCAGTTGAGCCAGTAATGCCGGTGGTATACACATCTGTCAGTAAGCCAGCTTTTGCAATTGGAAGTAATCCCAATTGAATAGCGGTTGCAAAACAGCCTGGATTAGCAATATTTTGTGCATTGCTGATTTCTTTTTTATTTAGTTCTGGTAGACCATAAACAAATGCGCGCCCTGATATAATATTATTTGCATTTAGGCGGAAGTCTTGCGAAAGATCGATTATTTTGATATGCGAAGCAACACTATTTTCTGCCAATAATTTCTTGGCGTCTCCATGGCCCACACAAAGAAATAATATATCAATATCCTGATCAATATTTTCTGCAAAGATCAGATTGGTTTCTCCTATAAGGTCATTATGAACTTTAGTAATCGGATTGCCAGCATTACTTTTACTCAGTACAAAGCGAATATCCACATAAGGATGATTAATTAATAAGCGGATTAATTCTCCGCCTGTATATCCTGCACCTCCTACAATGCCAACCTGAATTTTCTTATTTGGATTCGCAACTTTTGTCATGTTCAATAATTTGTCTGGTTATTTAAGAACTTTGATTCACTTTATGCCAGATAGAAATTTGGTTACCAAAAATTTTACTAAAACCTCTGACATCATCTCCTGTAAATCCAGTATTCATTTCTCCGTATTTCCCGAATTTACTGTTCATTAAATCAAATGCAGATTCTATCCCAATGACATGAAAACGGTATGGTAATAATTGTACAAATACGTCTCCTGTAACATTTTCCTGACTATGAGTTAAAAATGCTTCAATATCCCGCATCACAGGGTCTAGTATTTGTCCTTCATGTAGCCAGTTCCCATAAAATTGTGCTAACTGGTCTTTCCAACCTAATTGCCATTTAGTTAAAACATGCTTTTCTAAAGCATGGTGTGCTTTTAAAATTACCATTGGGGCTGCTGCTTCAAAACCTACACGTCCTTTAATACCAATGATGGTATCGCCTACATGAATGTCTCTACCCACACCATATGCGCCAGCAATGCTTTGTAAATATTGAATTGCTTCAGTAGACTCTAGGAAAGTTTGATCATCAATACCTTTTAGTTCACCTTTTTCAAAATGTAATTTTAATTCCCTGCTTTCAGTAGCAGTAACCTGCGTAGGCCATGCTTCTTCTGGTAAAATTCCTTTTGAATTCAATGTTTCTTTTCCACCAACACTGGTACCCCACAAACCTTTATTGATTGAATACATAGATTTTTCGAAATTCATATGTACACCCTTTCCTTTGAGGTAAGTGATTTCAGCTTCTCTACTTAACTTCAAATCGCGGATAGGTGTAATAATCTCTACACCTGGGATCATAATATGGAAAATCATATCAAATCTAACCTGATCATTTCCTGCACCAGTACTTCCATGAGCAACTGCATCCGCATTCAATTTTTTGGCGTGTTCTGCGATATGCAAAGCCTGACTCAATCTTTCAGCACTTACGCTCAGTGGGTAAGTATTATTCTTCAATACATTGCCAAAAATTAAATACTTGATAATGCTATCATAGTAAGATTTCACAGCATTTACAGAAGTATGCGATTTAACGCCCAGTTTATAAGCGTGTTGTTCAATATTAATAAGTTCTTCCTCTGTAAAGCCGCCTGTATTTACTATAATCGAATGCACTTCATATCCTTTGTCTTCGCTAAGATATTTAACGCAATAAGTAGTGTCTAATCCGCCACTGAATCCTAATACAACTTTCTTTGCCTGGCTCATATTTATAAATTAATAAGTAAAAATTAAAAAGTAAAAAGATTGTGAAAGAATGACTTTTGCTTCATTCCACTTCCTCCTCCAGTTCCTGTTTCTTTTTTTCTAAAAATGCCTAATAGTTTACTTTGTTTTATTTTCATAAAACGTTCGTAAAGTTTTGATTTCTGTTTGAATTCTTCTGCAGTTTCTTCCGGTTTAAAATGATCTGCAGGATCATATAGCATTGCAGTACACATACAATTTTTTCTATCCTTACTCATAAGGATATCAAAGTTGACGCAGCTTTTACAACCTGCCCAGAATTCTTCATCATCCGTTAATTCACTATAAGTTACTGGTTCATAACCTAAGTCGCTATTGATTTTCATAACAGCTAGGCCAGTTGTTAATCCAAATATTTTAGAATCTGGATACATAACCCTGGATAGATCAAAGATTTTTTTCTTAATGGTCTTTGCAACACCACTCTTGCGATATTCTGGAGATACAATTAAACCGCTATTAGCTACAAACTTTCCATGACCCCATGCTTCAATGTAACAAAAGCCAACCCATTGCCCCAATCTTGTAACGGCAATGACGGCTTTTCCATCCAGCATCTTTGCTGCTACGTATTCAGGTGATCTTTTAGCAATACCTGTACCTCTCGCTTTGGCTGATGATTCCATTTCATCAGTGATGCGTTGTGCAAAATGTGTATCAAGGTGCGTGGCTACCTTGACAATGATTTCCTTGGTTTCCAACTTTAGTTATATTATAAGTGTAAACAGAAAACACGTATCGTGTAGATTATGTTTTTGGGGATTTTCCACTGATAGGGGCAAGTGCCAATTGCTCGTCCTATCAGAAACCGCGTCGAGGTCGCGGTGAACAATTGATAGCAGCCTTCGTTGAAAGCATCGGTAAAGATGCAGACAATTGAAAAGGTTTTAATAGCGTAAATAACTGCTTCAATGTTTACTGATTTTTCTTTGAGGGCTCAAAAGTATAAAAATTTAAGAGAATACTGTTCAATTATTTGTGAAAAATTACATATTATACCCTAACGGCTGTTAGCAAAAAAGCCGTCTATATGAATAGAACGGCTTATTAACAACACTAATACTAATCTATTCTCCTCGATCACCTTTGAATATGCGCATTTCACCAGGACCTCTGTCGCCACCCATTCGCATCATATTATTCATCGGATTATTTCCTCTCTGCATTTGGCCAGCAGCCCCAAATCTTCTGAGATTATAGGTGAAACTGATCATAAAATATCTTTTCAAAACCTCAGTCTGTACATCTTGTATCATATTTCCAGAAACTGTTCTACGGATACTTACATTTTGATTCAAGAGATCGAATAAATAGAATTTAATCTCTCCTTCTTTTTTCTTGAATAATTGTTTCGATAGACTAGCATTCCAAAGTGGGATATTGGTATTATATCCTGCGCTTTGACCCGTATTGATGATGTAATCGAAATCAGAAGCTAATATCCATCCGCTCTTGGTATAGTAAGTTGCTTCGGTTGTGAATGTTTGAGTGAAATAATCTGCGTTTTGTTGTTGTTGTAAAGTATATCGTGCAAAATTGAAAGAAGAATTTGAAGAGAAATTCATATCGAAATTATCCTTCAAATTAGTAGTCCATTTTACCATGCCTCCAGCTACTGTATTTTTTGTATAGTTGCTTTTTAAATTGATCAAATTTTGAGATTGGTTATAAGAAAGATTACCTGTAAAGCTCATATTACTTTTAGGTTTCTTAATTGGGAAACCATAGTTAAAATAACCCGATGCACTAAAAGTTCCATCTAAGTTTACTGGTTGTGTAACCTGTGCGCCATTAGGCTGAATAATTACTGAGTTTTGAATATCATTTTGAGTGGCACTGGCATTGATGGTTGCAAAGAATACTCTTTGTGTAAATACATCAAATGAGGAAAACATCATGCGCATATTTTGTGTAAACTGCTGCTTAAGATTCGGGTTGCCTAAAACAATGTTTAATGGATTGGTGTTATCTGCGATTGGTTGTAATTGAGTAGCACTAGGTTGAGATGTACGTCCTGAATAATTGATTCGAAGGTTTTTTGTTTTTGTAAAATCGTATCTAAATGTTGCAGTAGGGTAGAAGTTTACATAATGTTGTTTGATGGCGCTATCTTTTGTTAGGTTATTGCTAGATAGATCGCCTACTTGAATTCCTGAACCAATACTTAAATTCATCATTTTATTTTGAATTCGATAACTCAACGTCCCCCTATTGGAGCTATAGATATTCTCGAATGTATTGCTCAGATTTGGAACTACTAGATCATATTGATTTGTAAGTTTATTAAATCCATAAGTGCTTTTCCCATTTGTATTATCGCTATAAGAATAAGTATAGTTCAGCTCAATCAACTGTCCCTTGCCAACTGGCTCAGTATAGGATAAAGTAGTATTCATATTTTTTCCGTCTGCATTACTATTATTAATCTGATTAATTGTATCTACTCTGTTTTGAGTATAGTATTGATTGATGGAATTGTTGGTTCCCTTTCCTTCATTTGTTGAACCACCAAACACAACGCCAATGGAATAAGTACGGCCTTTTTTTGCAAAGCGATGGCGGTAAGTTGCATCCAATGATCCGTTATATCCATCATTCGTAGTGGTGCTATGTGCAACCGAATTATTTAAGTTTACTTTTCCCTTAGTGCTAGCAGATTGTGTATTGTTATCGTTATCTGTATGTTGGAAACTAATATTGGGACGTAGAATCATGCTATTACTACTGTCGAACTGGGTCTCAATATTAAAGTTGACGCGGTTATTTTGATTATGCTTAATTCCTGAAACAATATTATTGCTCAAATTGGAGGAGTCAGGATTTCCGCTTACTAAAGTTTCCGTGAAACTTTTTTGATTGGTATAGGTATGCTGATCGTTAAAGAAATAACTACCGGAAACTTGTGTTTTTTTACCCCAGTTATCACGATAGTTTAAACCTGCGGCCCAGGTATTAATGATACCACTACTGCCTGCTGTTGTACCTATATTTGTGCTTCCGCCTCCTCTATTGCCACCGCCACCAAATAAATTCTGACCAGTAAAATTTTGTTTGTTTACGTTATTACCTTGTCCAATCAATGTGATCTGTCTGTCACCATCATATTTACTAAGACTTAGATTATTATCATATACACCTTCATCACCTGTACTTCCACCTCCTACTGATATTTTACCAAAATAACCTTTGCGTTTATCTTTCCTTGTGGTAATATTTATGGTTTTAACCCTATTGCCATCATCAAAACCAGTAAATGTACTTTGATCGCTTAGTGCATCATATACTTGGATTTTATCGATTACATCGGGAGGTAAATTTTTGGTTGCCAGTTTTGGATCGTCTCCAAAGAATCTTTTACCATCTACTAACACGCGTTGAACTGTTTCGCCCTGTGCTTTTATGCCACCATCCTTATCTACTTCAAGACCAGGTAATTTTTTTAAAAGGTCTTCTGCTACAGCATTTGGCTTTGTCTTAAAACTGGAAGCATTAAATTCAATGGTATCTTTTTTAATAATGATGGGTGATTGAGTAACAGTTACATTACCTAGATCATGCGATTTAGCAATTAAAAAAATGGTTCCTACATTGATGTCAGGGTTTGATTTGGTTGGGAAAATGGCTTTACTGAAGGGTTCATAGCTTTGGAAACTAATCTGAAGTATCAGAGGCTTAAAAGACAGATTCTTTAATTCAAAGAAACCATCTGTTTTTGCTAACCCGAAAATTTCAAGTGTCGAATCCTTGGCATCTATTACAGTAACGGTAGCATCTTTTAATGTTTGTTTTGAAAGAGAGTCGACTAACTTACCTCTTACAGATCCAGCTGTTTGAGCGTAGGCAGCCAATGAGAAGAATGTAAAAAGTAGGAGGGTGAAAAAATTTCGGATTGCCATTTTGCACTAGTATAAAAAATAAACTAATTCAATTGTTTTAGAATTATAAAATTTAATGCAAGCTAGTAGGTCATTGTGTAGAGATTTAATTAAATCGGTGAACAGTTGTAAAGTATAGGCAGGGCAGACAAACACCTGTATTCTAAAAAAGGATGGGTGGTAAATACAGCTGTTTTAAATATTTCAAAAGCTTTAAATTTTAGCTATTTTTGATTTCAATTGTTTTACATAAATCATTGACTATGTCTAGAAACTTCAAATTTTTATTAGTTAGCATCGCATTTTTTGCTGCTTGTAATTCTGATTCAAGTAAAGAAAAAACGCCTGCACCTGCACCTGCAGCTACAGCAATAATGCCTGCAGATTCAACAAAAACTTACGACCAAGCTTTAGTGGATAATAAAAAAGACCCTTCTTGTGGAATGCCTGTTACTGCAGGTGTATCTGATACCTTGCATTTTAAGAATAAAGTTTTAGGATTTTGTTCTACAGAGTGTAAAGAATCTTTCTTGAAAGATGCAGACAAGAGTTTTGCTGCAGTGGAGTTTAAAAAATAATTTGTACATACTACATATAAAAAGCCGTCTCAAAACGAATATTCGATAGAGACGGCTTTTTATTTTGGGAATGTTAACTAAATAAATATTCTACATCTTCTTTTGTGAGTGTTTTTACAAATCCTTCATCGTCCGTAATAAGATCTTTGGCAAGATTGCGTTTGCGTTCTTGCAATTTTAAAATTTTATCTTCTACAGTATCAGTACAAATCATCCTGTAGGCAAATATATTTTTTGTTTGCCCAATTCTATGGGTTCTGTCAATAGCCTGCTGTTCTACAGCGGGATTCCACCAAGGGTCAACAATGTAAACATAATCAGCTGCCGTTAAGTTTAAACCCACACCACCGGCTTTTAATGATATCAGGAATACCCTACAAGAATCGTCGTTTTGAAACCTTTGAATAGCTGCCTCTCTTTCATTAATGGTACTACTACCATCGAAGTATTCAAAGTCAACTTCCAATTCTCTCATTTTATCTTTAATCAGCGAAAGCATTCCTAAAAACTGTGAAAAAATCAAAGCTTTATGGTTACTGATGTTTTCTGTAATTTCTCTACCGATTTCTTCTAATTTAACTGACACATTTGGGAATCGTTCTGCTTCTTTTACAATGGCAGGACTGTCACAAATCTGTCGCAATTTCATTAAACCTTGAAGTATGGTTAATTGTGATTTTTGAATACCTTGATTTTCAACAACGCCTAAAATCTTATCGCGATAATCATTTCGATATGCATCATAAATCTTGCGTTGTTCGTCTCCCATTTCGCAGAACAAAACCATTTCTTGTTTTTCAGGAAGATCTTTTGCTACTTGCTCTTTGGTTCTTCTAAGTATGAAAGGATATAATAGTTTTCTTAAATGGTCTTTTTGTTCCTTTTCTCCAAATTTATCAATGGGCATTGAGAATTCATGCTTAAAGAATTCCATGGACCCCAACATCCCAGGGTTTAAGAAATTCATTTGTGCAAATATGTCGAAAGTGTTATTCTGTAATGGGGTACCACTTAGGCATAAACGATTCTTTGCACGTAATAAACCAGCAGCTTTGGTTACTTTGCTGGAAGGGTTTTTGATTGCCTGACTTTCATCAAGGATCACGTAATCAAAATTCACTTCTACGAACTGTTTGATATCACTTCTTAGCGTACCATAAGTGGTGATGATAACATCTATATTAGCATCGCTCAAACTTCCCCTTGAGCGTGTGCCACCATGGTGCATATAGAAACTGAGTTCAGGTGTAAACTTTTTTATTTCATTCTGCCAGTTAAACATTAAAGTGGTAGGGCAAACAACCAGTGCTTTTAAATTTCCAGCCTCTTTTTTCAAATGGTGAAGAAAGCTGAGTGCCTGAATGGTTTTACCAAGTCCCATATCATCTGCTAAGATTCCGCCCCATTGTACCTCACGTAAATAGTTTAACCATTGGAAACCACTTTCCTGATATGGCCTTAGAATGTTTCTTAAGTGTTCTGGTGCAGGGATAGGTTTAATAGAATGATTCTCTTTTAATCTTTCATATTTTTCTTCTAATTGAAAGAATAGTTCTTGCTCATCTCTTTGTAAATAAAGCTCTTCAATAACACTGAAGTGGTATTTGCTTAATTTAATATTCCCTTGTTTACCTTCTCCTACTCTAAATAAAAGTGAATATTTTTTTATCCATTCTTCTGGTAAAATCCCTAGAGTACCATCCCCTAATTGTACAAACTGTTGTTTATTGGTGAGCGCTTTTTTTACATCTTCGATTGTAACTTTTTGCTCACCAAAATTGATTTGAATTTTAGCATCAAACCAATCGGTATTACTACTTATGAAAATTTGTGTCGATGGTTTTGCGGTATTAAAACGGAAGTTTTTCAATGCCTCAAAACCGAGAACAGGAATATTCATTTCTTTAGTAGCGTCTATAAAAAGAAAAAACCAATTATTTTTCAATACATCTGATCCCTTTAACGCAAGTGAATTGCTATCACTTGGATGGATGAATTGTGAGTGTAAAGATTCAATACGAAGCATCATTTCTTTTTCTGCTTCCAGATTCCTTTGAATAATCAGAATTTTGTCTTCTACAGGGAGAATTATTTTTTCCTTATCTGTTGGTCTAACTTCATATCCTCTATAAATGAAAATTGGTTGGAAAAGTAAATAGTCGCCTTTCTCTTTTAATTGAATTTTCCAATCAGGCTTTATGTCTTTTATTTCTTCTTTCTGAACATTGGTAAAATGAACATAATATTCTTTTGAAAGAGGCATTACGTAACCTAATAACTCTGCATTCCAATCTTCGGCAGGGATAGCTATTTTACCTGTTGGTAAAAACTTCTCCACCTGCATTATATCCTCCGGCTTCTGCCAGGTATAAAATTGATTGTGGTATTGAAATAACAAAGCTGAATCAGTTTCATTATCTGAAATATTCAAATCAGCTAGTGGAAGTTTTATTCTACAGTCAATGGTATAAAACCCATTGGCATAGCTTACTTCAAATTCAGGGCTGATAAATTGTGCACTGAATTCAGCTTCTAATAAATTCTGTGTAGTAAATATTTTTTTTGGTGGAAGATAAAATACAAACTTACTTTCTGTCAACTCAACAAAAAGCTTCTTTATTTTTGGGTGTAAATATTCATTAATCAAGTGCCTGGTTTCTTCTGGTAACTCATCATTGTGTTGCTGAATAATATTTTCCCAGATGCCGCTAAATGGAGAATTACGGTTTAAATAACGATTCACTTCACCCGACATTAGTTTTCTTAACTGCTGTAACAACATTTTGTCGTCTTCGCTAAAAACTTCTGTATTTACAAATTTAGTTAAATCGATTTTTGAAGTTTTGGACACATATTTTGTTCCTGTTTCATCTGCTTCTCCTTGGATTGCTTCTATTGAAATATAAGGATAGCCCAATTCGTTGCTGGTAACAACCACACCAAGTTTGAGAATCGTATTTTGATCAGGATCTGATTTAAATTCAAACTGATTAATTGTAGCCTCAACGGTTCTGGGTCTTAATTCTGCTCCTGCATTTGAAGTAACTCGTTTTATACTAGTATCCAATAACCTTAGAAATGGTTTGTTATCTGTATAAGTAAATTCAAATTTGCCATTTAAATCATCCGTTAATGAATAACCGTATAATGCCAGTAGTTTATTTTTCTCTTTATCCCAATTACGAATGCTATCAAAATAGTTAGCTCCATAGTTTTGAAGTAATTGAAGTAAAACAACACTTTTGTGAATACAAAGAGGATGCTCTGTATCACTCTGGCAATTACAACTGGTGTCAAAATTTCTTTCTTCGTTTTTTTGAATTTGAATTTTAAAAATCTCTCCTTCGTAATCAAGTGTAGCTAATACCCTTTCATCTTTTGCTTCTTGTATAGTTGCACGAGTACTTCTTAAATAATTTTCTGCTGCCTCGAAACTCTCTTTTCTTGTTAAGAGCCTGATTAATTTCAGATCAAGTTGCTTCATTTTTACCACCGTATGCCGTTGGTCGTATATTGTTTCTTTATCGCCTAATAAATTTTTATCAAGAAGATCTTGTAAATGAAATAAGGCGCCAGCTTTATGTCTACAAATCTCAGATAGATTATAAGGGCAGGTACAGCGAAGTGATAAAGTTTTTGGATCTTTAAATTGCGTGATATGTACTTTATAATAAGTAGAATATCCATCATCTTTTACCCGAAAAACAACAGCGCCCATTAGATCATCATATTCTAACAATTCCACATTCCCTAGGGCATGAATTTTTTTGCCTCTGCGAATAACTTCCTCGGTTCCGCTATTGTATATATGTTTAACTAAATAAGGTAATGCCATAATTATTTATTGCTTCAATCAGCTCCCATCACTTTTGGCGACGGTTTGAAATGGGCAATTTGCAAAAGTAAAGGAAAGGAGATTGTTTTTGGATGCTAAATGAGAAAATTATGTATGAAATGTTTGTTATTTCATTAATTAGGCCACTACCAGATCACCCTTTCGATAAATCGGCAGGATATTAGCAAGATTGGGACTAACACAATATTCAAGGTCTTTTTCTAGTCCATATGCAGCAAGTCGATGCCAATGCGTCGTTTTTCTTATGAATTCGAACATCTGATGCTGTTTACTAGCATAAAGTTCAGAGGCCATTAAACTACTATCGCAATGAATAGTAAAGGCAGATTTAATGTTGTTGATAACCGCGCCAGCAAATAAAGCATCTTCTATATTAACTCTATCCTTCCAGGCAGAACAACCCAGTACTACGTTTTTTTTGGATTTAACTAAGAACTCGCAAACTGCATTTAAGTTTGGAAAGGACCCAGTTATTATTTCGGATGCCCCATTGTTATGTGCCATATGCAACAATTTGGTCCCATTGGTAGTAGTAAGTACCAATGTTTTGCCTTCTATAAAAGAACGAGGGTATTCTGCAGGTGAGTTTCCATGAGATAAACCTTCAATTACTTTTCCATCTCTTTCACCTGCAGTAATGCCTCCAATAAGTTGGCCTATTTCAATACAGGTATTAACTTCTGCCACAGGTATAACTTTTGTTGCTCCGTTATATAATGCAGTTGCAATGGTTGATGTAGCTCTAAATACATCGATTACAACTACAATACTGTTTTTAATATCGTAGTTGTCCAAAAGTTTGGGAGAAAGTACAGTGTGAAGGGTCGGTTTTTCAAACATAGATGCAAAGGTAAATAAACCCGTTTATTTATCTTTCAAGAATTGGCAATTGAATTAAAAAGAGGGTCTTCTTTCAATTCGGCAATATGTTTGTGCTCAAGAGGCTTTGTAATATATTTAAAGATCAAAGGATGTTCTACTGCTTTTATTTCAGTTTCCGGATCAACTCCTGAAGTAAGTACTATTATTTTAGTACGGTTATGAAAATTTTTAAAATCTTTATCATATTGATTTAAAAAATCCCATCCATTAAATACAGGCATATTAATATCTAGAAATACCAATTCAGGGATTTTTTGTTTTTCTAATGGAAGCTTAGATTGTTCTTCAAAATATTCTAAAGCCAATCTTCCATCTTCTAATTTTACTATTGAATCGCAGAAGCCCTCATCACTCATAATAATTTCACTGATCATCTGAACCATAGAATCATCATCAACGCTCATTACCATGTCAAGCATTTTCTTAATTTTTAAATGAAACTTTAAATGTTGTTCCTTTATCAATTTCACTATCTACACTAATCGTTCCACC
Source organism: Bacteroidota bacterium (assembly GCA_037139075.1). Classification (GTDB taxonomy): domain Bacteria; phylum Bacteroidota; class Bacteroidia; order Chitinophagales; family Chitinophagaceae; genus Sediminibacterium. The sequence goes on along the minus strand of JBAXHC010000031.1, from coordinate 9,245 downwards.
TAATGAAGTGATTTGTGCATGAATTAAATATAATCCAATTCCTCGACTTTCCGGATGATGGTGAAACTTTTGGTGTAACCCGAAAATTTTATCTTTTACTTGATTAATATCAAATCCTATTCCATTGTCGGTATAAGTTAGAATGGTATAATCTCCTTGAATTTCTGTATGGATTAAAATTTCAGGGTTTCGATCTGAACTTCTATACCTGATTGAATTTGTAATTAGATTTTGAAAAATACTTTCAAGATAAGGCTCATTAAATTTTACAAACTGAGCGGAAGAAAAATCGGATGAAATAACCGTATTTGTTTCTGCAAAGAGTATTTTAATAGATTTTATTATTTTGTTTAAAGCTTTTTCAAAGTAGATATTTTCAGTATGGATATTGGTATTGTCTTTTATTACAAGAATTTCAATTAAGTCGTTCAGTGTATCGTTTAGGTGTAGAGTAGTAGATTTAAAGCCATTTAATAATTTCAAGGAACGATCTGTAGAAACAGTGCTAAAGTCTAACAGTTTGATCATTGATGTTAGGTTTGTGAGTGGGGCTCTTAAATTATGGGAAACGATATAAGAAAATTGCTTTAAGTCAGAATTGTTTTTTGTAAGTTCCTGAATCAAAATCTTCCTTTCTTCTTCTGCTTTTTTTCTGATAGAGATATCCCGTGAATTCACTACTATCCCTTTAATATATGGGTTATTTAACTGGTTGGTAGCTTGGGCTTCTATATAAAAATAATTACCATTTTTATCTAATAATCTAAATTCGGCCAGTTCACTTACGCCGCCTTTTTCAATTAGTTTTTGAAATGACTGCATTAAGGCAGGAAAATCTTCCGGGTGTACTATTTCAGCAAAATTTCTTTTCCTTAATTCATTCTCTTCATAACCCATAAGTTGCCTCGCTGAAGCACTTTGATAGATTATTTCACCCTTTACTGAAACTATGGTGATGATATCTGAAATATGATGAATTAAAGAACGAAATCTTTCTTCACTTGCTTTGATGGAATCTTCGATTTTTCTTTTTTCAGTGATATCTCTTGATATCAATATTACCGCATGAAAAGCCGGGTTATTTAATTGGATATTTCCTACACTTTCAATGAGCAGGTAATTCCCAAATTTAGAAAGAAATCTAAATTCAATTAATTCACCAATCCCTTCTTTTTGTAAAACTTCTGTAAATCTATTCCCAACTCTTTCTTGATCATCTGGATGAACTAATTCAAGCATACTCTTGCCATTAAGTTCTTCTGGCTCATAACCCAATATGCGTGTTACTGCATTGTTATTGTAAACGATAATCCCTTGTTTATTTACAAGAGTCACCATATCTGAAATATTCTGTACAATTAGTTTAACACGGTCATCTGAATAGTTTTTTTCTCTAATCTCATCTACATTTTCGGAATATTCATCTTGTATTTCTTTCACTAACTGAAATCTGGCTTTTATTCTTAGAAAGGTATCGTGGAAGATTTTGTTCACACTTTTCATATAATAGTAGCTTGAAAACTAAACATAATGTAAAAAAATATTTTAAATATAGATATAAAAAATGACTATATATCTGGTCATTGTCATATTATTTTTATATTCTTGTTGGCCCCTCAGATTTTACAAATATTCAGCCAGAAAAGCTTTTTAAGCTTTATTTTGTATTAAAATTTACCAATGACTATCCTGTATGTTTTGATTTTGCTTATTGCGTTGCTTCTAATTGCAGCTTTTTTTATGAAGTCAGAGTATAACATAGAAAAAATTATTATCATAGATCAACCCGTTGGAAGAGTGTTTGATTATATCCGTTATATGAATCATCAGCACAAGTTTAATAAATGGTGGATGGCAGACCCACATGTGAAAACAGAAATGATTGGTGAAGATGGACTTATAGGCTGTGTAATATCTTGGGATAGTTCCAATAAACAACTTGGTAAAGGGGAACAGGAAATTAAATCTATTGAAGTAAATCATCGAATTGATTTTGAAATTAGGTTCATTAAACCATTCAACAATATTGCACAGGTTTACATGATTACTGAACCAATAACTGACGATATCACTAGATTTAAATGGGGGTTTGTAGGGAAAAATAAATACCCTCTAACACTTATGAATCCTTTAATGGACAAACTTCTAGGAAAAGATCTGGAAACAAGTTCCATGATTCTAAAAGAAATTTTAGAATTAGAAATAGCTTCTCATTAAATGAAATTTTAACATGGCAAGCCTTCAAGCGTTTAAAAAATTTACTGATAGTTTTCCGGAACAAGAAACATTGATGCCGGTTTTATTTGTGGGACATGGGTCTCCGATGAATGGAATTGAAATAAATGAGTTTAGCACAAAGTGGACGCAATTGGCGAAGCAAATAAATAAGCCAAGTGCAGTTTTGGTTATTTCGGCTCATTGGTTTATTAAAGGCACAAGAATTACTGCGATGGATTCCCCTTCCACTATACATGATTTTGGAGGGTTTCCCCAAGAGCTTTTTCAGGTACAATATCCAGCACCTGGAAGTTTGGTTTTAGCCGAAGAAACAAAACGGATTATTCATTCTACCAATGTGGAATTAGATCATGATTGGGGGTTAGATCATGGTACCTGGACAATCGTGAGACATATGTATCCCGAAGCAGATATTCCCGTTTTGCAATTAAGTATCGATTATACAAAACCTGCATCATATCACTATGAATTGGCAAAAGAGCTATTTGCATTACGCAAAAAGGGTGTACTGATTATTGGGAGTGGTAATATGGTTCATAACCTAAGAATGGTTGCATGGGATAAATTGGACGAGCCAGGATTTGGGTTTGATTGGGCATTGGAAATGAACAATACATTTAAGCATCTAATTAATGAAGGCAACCATGAATCTTTAGTGCAGTATGAAAAATTAGGAAAAGCTGCTTTATTATCAATTCCAACAGCAGAACATTATTTGCCGCTTATTTATAGTCTGGGGTTATCTTCAAAGCAAGATCCTATTCATTTTTTTAATGATAAAGCAGTGGGCGGTTCATTAACTATGACATCAGTACAATTTGGATAAATTTTATTAAACCTATAATAAATAATGAAAACTTTTTGGAAACAGATAATTGTTAATAATATCCTGAGAGAAAAAAACCTTGAGGATACATCTCAACCATTGAATGATTTTCAGGTAGCAAAAAGTTATCGTGAATTAAGAATCACTATTATTCATTATTGCAAAGACTTTTTATTTATTGTGATAGGGATATTCTCTGCTTCTTTTGGGTTGAAAGGATTTTTAATAAATAACCAATTTATTGATGGTGGAGCAACTGGAATTTCATTGCTCATTTCATCCCTGACCAGAATACCTTTATACATTTTGATAATAACCATCAATATTCCATTCATGTTTCTGGGGTACAAAATAATGGGAAAAATATTTGCTATAAAGACAGTGCTTGCAATAGCCGGACTCGCTATTTGTGTGGCATTTATTAATTTCCCATTTGTTACACAGGATAAACTTTTAGTTGCCATATTTGGAGGAATGTTTCTCGGAGGAGGTATTGGATTTGCCGTGAGAGGTGGTGCTGTGATAGATGGAACTGAAGTGTTAGCTATTTTTCTTAGTAAGAAATTAGGAACAACTTTAGGAGACGTAATTATCATTATTAACGTCATGATTTTTTCATTGGCGGCTTATTTGCTCTCTGTTGAAATTGCCCTTTATAGTATGATCACTTATTTATCAGCTTCCAAAACACTTGATTTTATCATTGAAGGAATTGAAGAATATACAGGGGTAACCATCATCTCATCTCACTTTGTAGAAATCAGACAAATGATTATCAATAAAATGGGAAGAGGAGTTACACTTTATAGTGGTAGACAGGGTTATGGTAAAAAAGGGCCAACAAAGGAAAACGATATTGTTTATACTGTAATTACTCGTTTAGAATTAAATAAACTTAAAGCTGAGTTAGAAAAAATTGATCCACATGCATTTGTAGTTATGAGTAGTGTAAAAGATACAAAAGGTGGAATGATTAAAAAAAGACCTCTTTCACATGGATAAAATAATATTGAAATGAGACAGCAAATTGCACATATTGCTTTAGTGGTAAAAGATTATGATGAAGCGATTGCTTTTTATACTCAGAAACTTCAGTTTAAATTAGTTGAAGACACAGTACTTTCTGAAACAAAGCGTTGGGTAATGGTGGCTCCGCCCGGAAACTCAAATACCTGTTTACTTTTAGCTAAAGCAGCTACTCCGGAACAAGTGTCAAGAATTGGAAACCAAACGGGCGGTAGGGTATTCCTTTTTCTGTATACCAATGATATTTGGCGGGATTATGATAGAATGCAAAAAGAAGATATTCGTTTTGTTCGACCTCCTGTAGTTGAAGAATATGGAATTGTTACTGTTTTCGAAGACTTGTATGGAAATCTATGGGATTTAATACAACCTACTAACCCAAATTGGGCTTTTTAGTTTTTCTTAAAATTCACTAACTTGTTTACAGGTAACTGCTGACAAAGAGTTTTACGATTGTTAACTACAAATCTTGCTTATGAAAGGATTAATGATGGATTTTCCATTAACTACTCATGCCATTTTGGAATATGGGAATCGGGTTTTTCCTCACAAAGAAATTGTAACAAAATTACCTAGCGGCAGTTGGCACCGCTATCATTTCTCAGACTTATATCAGAGAGCAAAAAAATTATCATACGCTTTAGTGCATCATCTTGGAGTTCAACCAGGTGATCGGGTGGCTACATTTGCTTGGAATCATTATCAGCATGTAGAATTATATTATGGGATACCAGGTGCTGGAGCAATTTGCCATACATTGAATGTGCGACTTAGTGTAGAGCAAATCATATTTATCGTAAATCATGCAGAAGCGAAAATTGTTTTTATTGATGCCACGCTAGTACCACTTTTTGAAAAAGTTGCACCCTATACTACCGGGGTAAAAAAATATGTTTTACTCAATGCGGCAGAAAATTTTATTACAAGCCTTCCTGAAACCATTTTATATGAAGACCTTTTAACTGAAAGTACATCTGATTATCAGTGGTATCCCTCTGAAGAAAATGATGCTTGTGGTCTTTGCTATACTAGTGGTACTACTGGCAATCCAAAAGGAGCTTTGTATTCGCATCGTTCAACTTATTTACACGCATTAGCATTACTCATGCCCAATGCGGCTAATCTATCTGTAAGGGATAGAGTACTATTGATTGTGCCTCAGTTTCATGTGATGGCATGGGGCTTTCCTTATGTATGTATTCTTTCTGGTTCGGATATGATTTTGCCAAGTTTACACTTACAACCTGATGCCATTATTCAAATACTGGAACAAGAAAAAGTTACTGTAGCAAATGGGGTGCCTACAATTTGGTTGGGTGTTTATGATGCTATGAAAAAAAATCCTCCTAAAGAAAAATTGGCTTTACGTGAGTATGTAGTGGGCGGATCAGCTTTACCCCCAAGTTTGATTGAAGCATTTGAAAAAGATTTTGGAATTAAAGGGGTTCATGCTTGGGGTATGACTGAAACTTCTCCGATAGGAACTGCAAGTAGACTTCAAAATATACACGACTCACTGAGTGATGAAAAGAAGTTAGCTATTAGGGCGAAGCAGGGTATTGAATTGCCAGGAGTTGAAATTCGATCAGTACTAGAAGATGGAACTATTGCTCCAAGAGATGGAGTGTCAGTAGGAGAATTTGAAATTAGAGGGGCTTGGATTATCAAAAGTTATTACAAATACCACGATAATCATCTTTCCTTTTCAGAAGATGGATGGTTTAAAACAGGTGATGTCGGCACTTTTGATGCACAAGGATATATGAATATCAGTGACAGAAGTAAGGACCTTATCAAAAGCGGAGGAGAATGGATATCGAGTGTGGCCCTTGAAATAGCATTGATGGCTCATCCTGAGATAAAAGAAGCTTGTGTAATTGCTATACCAGATGAAAAATGGGTAGAACGCCCTTTGGCTTGTGTGGTGTTTAGAAATGAAACCACTATTTCTAAAGATGCCCTTAATGCATTTTTGTCGGATCACTTTGCATCTTATCAATTGCCGGATCAATATATTGGAATGACTGAAATTCCTAAAACCAGTGTTGGGAAACTCAATAAAAAGGAATTAAGAAGAAGATGGGCTGAGGGCGAATTGTAAATCATTAACCCTAATTAACTTTGTACACAGCTGCTTTAACTGAAAACTAAATAATGTTGGCATAATTTCGGCAGATAAAACTATCCGCATGAGGTTAATGTTACTTTTATTATTTACCATATTTCTTTCTTTGATTTCGGAAGCTCAGAATAAACCTTCAAATATTCGTGGAATTGTTTTTGATACAGCAAGTAAAAAAGGACTGGCTTATTCAACTGTTTCACTTGTAAATTCAAATGACTCTTCATTAATCAGTTTTACCAGAGCCGACTCATCGGGTAACTTTCAGCTAAAGAATATTTATAAAGGGGTTTATTTATTATCAGCTTCCTATGTAGGGTTTGTTCCAATCTGGCAACAGATTCAAGTTAAAGAAGGGGAGTCATTAAATTTGGGATTTATTAATTTAACTGATATAAAGAATGCCAGTACGGTAACTGTTACTGCTAAAAGAGCTCCAGTAGTAATGAATAACGACACACTTGAATTCAATACCGAAAATTTTAAAACACAACCCAATGCAGTTGTTGAAGATTTATTAAAAAAACTTCCTGGGATTACTTTAGATGCAGATGGCACAGTAAGAGTAAACGGACAGAAAATAAATCGAGTGCTTGTGAATGGAAAAGAATTTTTTACAGGCGATCCAAAACTAGCCACCAAAAATCTTGACGCAGATGCAGTTGATAAAGTGCAGGTATTTGATAAAAAATCTGATCGAGCTGAATTTACCGGTGTGGATGATGGACAATCAGAGAAAGCAATTAATCTTAAGCTAAAGAAAGATCGAAATAAATCACTTTTTGGAAAAGTTTCAGCAGGTGTAGGAAATGATGGAAAATATGATGCACAAACCAGTATCAATAAATTCAATGGCGATCAGCAAATATCTGCGTTGGCAATGGCAAATAATACAAATCGACAAGGTTTTTCGATTAATGATGTGTTGAATTTTACAGGTGAATTAACAAGGGGAATGAAATCAGGAGGCAATATCACTATTCGAACTAATGGAAGCGATGACAATGCTTTACCTGTTTCTGGTATGGGGCAGAATCAACAGGGCGTTGCAAATACTTTAGCCGGCGGTGTAAATTTTAATGATATATGGAATAAAAAAACTGACTTTAATGGAAGTTTAGTTGGAAGTGATGTAGACTTACTAACTGATCGATCTACAATACGACAAAATATTTTACCGGGTAATAATTTTGATTATTATTCCAATTCAACTTCAAGAAAAGAGGTGAAACAGCAAAAAGCGAATTTCAGTATTGATCAAAAAATTGATAGTACCACCTCCTTTAAAATTCTACCGCAATTAACCGTACAACAAAATGATACAAGATCTGGTAATCAATACCAATCAATCGCTGCTGCAAATGCACTATTGAATAGTGGTAATAGTTTAACAACTGCTCATTCAGATGCAACCAATATGGTTACTACTGCGCAATTCAGGAAAAAATTAGCAAAAAAAGGAAGAACCATTTCATCCAATCTTAATTGGAACTATAATAATAGTACTCAAAATGGTACACTGAAGACAAATACAACTTATTATACGAGTGGACTTCCTACAAAAGATAGTGTGATTGATCAGGTAAATAATCGGGCATCCAATGCAAATAGTTTTGGAGGCAACTTAATTTATACAGAGCCATTCGGAAAAAGGTCATTAATGGAATTTAGTGTTTTTTACAATGCTAGTCTTGGAACCAGTATTCGACAGTCGTGGGATTATAATGCATCATCTGGTAAATATGATCAACTAAACAATATTCAGACTAATAATTTTAAAAACAGTTTTCAATTTGGAGGAGCAGGTATCAATTGGAGAAGTAATCAGAAAAAAATAAATTATACTATCGGGGCCTCTTTACAAAAAACTGGACTAGTAAGTACAAATCAAACAAACGGAAATGATATTAAACAAAGTTTCACTGACGTTTTGCCCTTATTTAATTTACAATACAAAATGAATAGCACCAGAAATTTGGGTTTGAATTATACAACGTCTACTCAAAACCCCGCCACAACCCAATTACAGCCTATCATTGATGTGAGCGATCCTTTAAACTCTTATGTAGGAAACCCCAACCTGAAACGAACATATCAGCAATCGCTAAATTTAAATTATTTCAGTGCAAATACATTTACTCAAAGCAATTTCTTTGCATTTATTGCAGCTAATAAATCAGACAATGCCATTGTAAATGCTGATATCATACAAAGTAACGGATCAAGAATCAGTATGCCGGTAAATGCAGATGGAGTATATTCTTTTTTTGCAAATGCAGACATGGGTTTTCCCGTAAAAAAATTACATTCGAGAATTGATTTTGGTATAGGCTCTAATTATAATAATAATATTTCTTTTATTAACGGAGCGAAAAATAATATTCAAAATTCCAGCATTGGGCCCAATGCAAGTTGGTCATTTGTAAAAGAAAATCTAATCGATATTCGTTTTAGTGCCAGATTAAATTTTAGTAAAGCGATCTATGGTTTGCAACCACAATTGAATAGTAATTATTTACAACAAGTTTATGGTATAGAATCAACGCAGGATCTTCCATTAGGGCTCATTTTAAACAATACATTCAACTATACCATCAATACTGGTAGAGCAGATGGTTATAATATTAATATGCCAATTTGGAATCTTTCGATGGCCAAAGGATTTATGAAAAATAAACGAGCTGAGATTAAATTCTCTATATATGATTTATTAAATAAAAATCAAGGAGTTTCTCGATCGGCTAACCAAAATTATATTGAGGATACACGTTATAATGTTTTGCAGCGTTACTTTTTATTGACAGCCACTTATCGCTTAAATAAAGCTGGTGAGGCTGGAAATGGACCTAGGGTTATAATTAGGACGATGAATTAAAATTAAAAATTAAAAATTAAAAAGTAAGAAGTGAAGAGTGAAGAGTGAAGAGTGAAATGTGAGAAGTGAGAAGTGAGAAGTGAGAGTGAGAGTGAAGTAAGGCATAAAAAATAAGTTTCCCCTCCATCGCATGCGATGGAGGGGTGGCTGGAGCGACT
>JBAXHC010000030.1:0-33860 GCA_037139075.1 Bacteroidota bacterium | reverse complement strand
GTTTTTTCATTACTTCTAAAAAGCTCCATTTCTATTCTTTTAGTTTCAGAAATGTCCGTATGCGTTCCTATAAGCATTAATACTTTTTCACCGTCTATTTCTTCAAATATTAAAGAGCCCTTACTTGAAATCCAAACCCAATATCCATCCGCATGTTTCATCCGAAATTCTGAGCGATAGCCTCCTTTTAATTGGGTTAAATATTCTGCAAAATAGGAAGTTGCATTTTCCATATCATCCGGATGTAACAAGTCGACCCACACTTTTTGCACTTCATACTTTTCCCATCTTTTCATGGAACCAGTATTATAACCTAGTAAATCAAAATATTCTTTGCTACACCATAATTCCCCTGTACCCACTTTAAACTCCCAGCCACCTAGATTTCCTGCTTTTATAATACTCTCATATTTAGAAGCTAAATAATCATCATCTTGTTGAACAGGTGAAATCCCTTTTAATGGAATTTCGTTAATTAATTTAACTCTTGGTGTAATAAAAGGAAATTCAGTGATGCTTATACTTCTATTCCCATCGTTAGAATTTTCAATATTAACAATGCCAAATAAATAAGACTTATCATGAACTGCAATAGCCTTACATTTTAAAAAATTGATTCGATTATTCTTTTGCTTGAATGGAATATCCAGTTCTGTGGCTGTTACTTGATCTTTTGCTAAGAAAGCATCAAATGAACTAACAATAACATCAATATTATCTATAGGAAGCAATTCATTCCATGAAAGTGGAACTTGTAATTGAAAGTCAATTTCAAAGCCTAATAACTTTTTAAGTGAATTACTTAACCAGATGTTGTTTCGATGATGGAGGTCCCAAAACCAAATACCTGCAAATGTTTCGTCATTTAAAAAATGCTGCATGGCTACATCATTACTAAGTAGTTGGTAGAATTTTTTTTCTAGTTTTTTTACAGTTTCAATCATTTCTGAAGTTTGATTATTGACGAAAATTTTCAATTCCGTACTTCAAAATGGCTTGTATGAAATATATCAACATTGAATTGCTAAAATTCAACAGGCTCATTGGGAATTAGGTCCTTAATCTGAGTAAAGTTAAAAGCAAGACAGTTAAACAAATTGTAGTAATACTTCTAATTATATAATTATTTATACTACGTTGTTCAATGTAGTAACATTAATATTTACAATATATTGAACAGTATTGTATTCTGTTTAATGCTTGCTATGTAAGAGTCATTCTAGTTACTGTATTCAATTGCTTAAAGACTAACTGTCTTTGCAGTAATTTCTTTAATAACAGCATCTAATTCATTTGCAGAATCGGTAACGTATTTAAAAAATACAGGCCTTTCAATTTCAGGTATAATGCCTCTATCCAATGCATTTACTAAACCCATTATTCTAGTTAAAGGTGCTCTTACCTTATGCGATTGTGCCCAGGCAATATCTTTTAATTGCTGATTTTGTTTTTTTAATTCATTAGTGATCTGCATTTTGATTGTGATGTCTCTAAAATAAGCAGCAACATACACATTGTCTCCAATTTGAAATGGACTTCCCCCAGTAATCTGAACAGGGATTTTTTTCCCACTTTTGTTTAAAACAAAAGTATCAACAGAATGATATGCATTTGTGGTTGCAAATTCTTTAAAACTGAAAGATATCGCTTCTAACAATTCAGGAGGATGTAATTGGGTTTGATGCATGGCTAAAATTTCTGATTTTGAATACCCTATCAAATCAATCGCTTTTGAATTTGCATCAACTAAAAAACCCGTCTTAGCATCTGCAATAAAAATAGCGTCGCATGCACCGGCAAATAAACTGGTATATCTTAATACATTTATTTCATTTTCAATCTCAGTTTTTTTCTCCTTCGTAATATCATGTATAAAAACAGTTGCTCCTGTAATTTTTCCATTTTCGTTCAGAATGGGATTATACTTATTATCGACATAGGTAAACTCACCATTACTTAAAGGTATAGCCACTTTTACTTCAACATGCTCACCTCGAAGCGCTGCTTCCAGAGCAGGCTTAAAAACAGTTAATTGAGATTCCGAAAATAAATCAAGCAAATTGTATCCAATTGAAATATCCTTCCCGAATTTTTCTTTTGTAAACTTCTTATAATTTTCAGAAAAAGAAGTATACCTGTATGCCGTATCAATACTTACAATAAAGATATCATCAGGGCTATTAATGATAGATTTAAAAAGAGCATTATCTTTTAAAGTCAATTCATTACTTTTAAGAAGCTCTTGTTCTAATCGTATATTATCGGAAACATCTGTATGAGTACCTATTACCATGGACGTTTTCACACCATCTCTCACCTCTATCATAGCCTTACCCTTGCTTAAAATCCAGATCCAGTTACCAGTAGCATGTCTCATTCGAAAATTTTGACGATACACCCCATTCAAATGAGTTAAGTATTCCGCAAAATATACTCTTGCATTTTCTAAATCTTCAGGATGTATCAAATCAGCCCAAACCTTTTGTGTTTCATACATTTCCCAACTTTTGATGGAAGAAGTTTCATAACCCAATAATTCAAAATATTCTTTACTGCACCATACATTTTCTGTCTCCACACAATATTCCCACCCACCTAAATTCCCGGCTTTTATAAGACTCTCATATTTAGAAGCAAATTTTTGATCCTCAAATAATGTAAGTTCTAAATTTATTATGGGCATGTCAGAATCCAGAGTCACTTCTTTTTTAAGAAAAGGAAATTCTGAGATCTGGTTGGCTCTTGTATCTTCAATTTTATTGAGCGTCTGAACAAGTCCTAATAAATAAGACTGATTGTCTACAGCAATTGCTCTGCACTTTAGATAATGGCTGCGGCTATCCTTTTTCAAGAATGGTATATCCATTTCAAATTGTGTAACTGTATCATTTGCTAAATAAACATCGAAAGAATTGCATATTTTATCGATATCATTTAGGGGGAGTAATTCATTCCATGATAGTGGAATTTTCAGATGATGATCTTCTTCGAAACCCAATAATTTTTCAAGGGATTTGCTTAACCAAATATTTTGACGATGATTCAAGTCCCAAACCCAGATACCCGCAAAAGCCTCATGATTCAAAAAACGCTGCATAGCCGTATCTCTACTAAGTAATTCGTAGAACTTTTGTTCTAATGGGTTAACCGACTCAGTCATCATGTAGGGATTTGATAATTGACCCACCCCACGTTTTTAATTCACGAATATATTGTTTAAATAATTTTTTAATTATTTTCAAAAAATATAAACAGAATCATTTTAGGGAATGAATCTTATTGCCATAAAACTAAAGTATGAAGCCATTAAATACTTGTATTATTTAGTCTGTTTGTGTAACCAATTCAACGAAACCTATTAAAAAACGATTAAAATATGATAATTATTTACAATTCTTTAATTAATATATTACAATTTCAGCAATAACATAATTACAAATTTTGAGATTTTAATTGCTTAAATGCATAATCAACTGCCCTTGCTGTTAACGTCATATATAAGATACTAGGGCTTTGATTACCAGTACTAGCCATTGATGCGCCATCTGTAACAAAAACATTTTTACAGGCATGCAGCTGATTCCATTCATTCAACATCGAGCTTTTACTGTCTTTACCCATTCTACAGCCACCCATTTCATGAATATCCAAACCAGGGGCTTGTTTAGAATCTGCGTGACTGATATTTTTAACACCTGCTTTACTGAGCATTTCTTCGGTTTGAACAAAAAAGTCTTTCAATAATCTATCGTCATTATCATCGTAACCCACAGAAGTAATTAATTGCGGAATTCCCCACTGATCTTTTTGGTCGGTACTTAAGCGAACATGGTTCTCTTTTTTAGGAATGGTTTCTCCTTGCACATACGCATATACATGCCATGGACCAGCTTCTGTCATCGCGTCTTTAAAGTTGGCACCAATTTGTTCGGGGCAACGATTGCCATCACCCCTTTCGCGATAAGCTCCGGCAAAGGTTGTGAAGCCTCCTACAAAGTCTGTATCTATTTTATGTAAGTTTCTGTAATTCGCAATGATGGTGTCGGTAGGATTTCTACCATAAGTATAACCATCTTCAAAGCCTTCTATTGATCCATTCATCCATCCACGATAATTGTGGAAACAGATATATTTTCCTAATGTTCCACTATCATTACCTAATCCATTTTGAAATCTATTGGAAGTAGAATTCAATAAGATCAAATTGCTATTTAGTGAAGAGGCATTGAGAAAAATAATTTTTGCAAAATACTCCGTGCTTTCTTTTGTGATGGCATCTATCACGCGCACACCTGTAGCTTTCTCTGTTTTAGGATCGTAAATGATACTATGCACTACCGAATGTGGACGCACGGTTAAGTTACCCGTCTTCATTGCCCAGGGTAAAGTGGAAGAATTGCTACTAAAATATCCTCCAAACGGACAACCCCTCATACAAAGATTTCTTGCCTGACACTTTGCTCTACCCTGTTGCAGGTGTAATGCTGTGGGCTCTGTTAAATGAGCCCAACGCGCATGAACCAAGTAGCGATTTCCGTAATTTTTTAGAAAGCTTTCTTTTAAATGTTGTTCCACACAATTCAAATCAAAGGGTGGAAGAAACTCTCCATCTGGCATGGATTCAATACCATCTTTATTACCGCAAACGCCAATAAATTTTTCTACGTGTGAATACCAGGGCGCCACATCTTTGTATCGAATGGGCCAGTCCCAACCATATCCAAATCTTTGTGGACCATTAAATTCAAAATCACTCCAACGCTGACAAGCTCTTCCCCATGTCAATGATTTGCCTCCTACCTGATAACCTCTGATCCAGTCGAATGGCTTCTCCTGAATATAGGGATGGTCTTTATCTTCTACAAAAAATTGTTGATTGTCTTCGCCGTAACCAGCTGCTTTTGTAATGAGTTTATTTTCTTTTCGATGCGCATCTGTAATATTTCCACGATGCTTCAAATCCCAGGGATTTAAATTAGCAGTTGGATAATCTTTGATATGCTCAACATCTCTTCCACGTTCTAAGACCAGGGTCTTTAAACCTTTCTCACACAATTCTTTTGCAGCCCAACCACCACTAATACCGGATCCTATAACGATGGCATCAAAACTATTTTTTAATTTACCAGGATGATTGATCATCGTGGAACTGGTATCATTGAAAGGCATATGGCAGCTTTAGTTAATTAATCGAAACTCATTCAGCACCTTAAATTACTGAATAAGTTTCGATTTTAACTTATAGCACCAGAGATGGTTCTTTTATATTCGATTCCATATCACAAGCAGACCATAATTTATATCCACCAGAAATATTCTTCACATTTTCAAAACCATTTTGTGTCAAAATTCTTTGTGCTAAATATCCACGAAGTCCAATCTGACAGTAGATAAATATATTCTTTTGCTTATCTATTTCATTTAAACGATTTCTTAGTTCATCTACAGGAATATTAATGGATCCAGGAATATTGCCTTCCACAAACTCAAGTGCTGTTCTAACATCTATTAAAACATCATCGCTTGAAATATCTTTAACGGCCGACCAAGGAATAACTTTTAAGCGTTTTTGAATGATATTTTCTGCTACAAAGCCTGCCATATTAACCGGATCTTTTGCAGATGAATAAGGCGGCGCATAGGCATGCTCAAATTCAGTCAATTCATCAATGGTGCTTCCACGTTGAATTACAGAAGACAGAGTGTCGATTCTTTTATCAACACCATCCGTTCCAATAATCTGTGCACCCAGCAATTTTCCATCTGCAGGAGCAAAATTTATTTGAATGGTCATTTGTTCAGAACCCGGATAATATCCTGCATGAGAACCACTATGGGTTGTAGAAACTAAGTGTTCAATTTTAGCAGCTGTTAAATGCTTACTTGCAACTCCTGCTACAGCTACCGTTAAATCAAATATTTTAACAATGGCTGTATTAATAGAACCATTGTATTTGTTTTTATTTCCAAGAACCATATTGTTTGCACAAATTCTTCCTTGCTTATTAGCAGGTCCTGCTAAATAAGTAGGCATGGAATTATGTGTTATTGGGTTGATAAATTCAATGGCATCGCCCACCGCATAAATATCCTCATTGGATGTTTGTAAATACTCGTTCACCAAAATTCCTCTGGCAGTACCCAATGTTAAACCAGCAGCTAAAGCTAATCTTGTATCAGGTTTTACACCAATGGAAAGTATCACAACATCAGCATCAAGTGGTTGCTCATCCTTCATAAAAACTTTCAAACCATTTTCATTTCTTTCAAAGCCGGTTACGGTAGTTTTTAATCTAAGGTCCACTCCTTTTGATCTGATATGCTGTTGTGCAATGGCTGCAATCGGAAAATCAACAGGGGCTAAAATTTGTGACCCCATTTCAATGATGGAAACATGCATCCCTAAATTGTGAAAATTTTCAGCCATTTCCAGACCAATAAAACCCGCACCAATAATCACAGCCTTCCCATTTGGAAATTTACTGATGTACGCTTTTATTCGATCGGTATCTGTTACATTTCTAAGCGTGAAAATTCCTTCACTATTAATGCCATCCAAAGGTGGACGAATGGGTTCTGCACCAGGAGATAATACCAGTTTATCATAGGAGAGTTCATAATCGATCCCTGTCTTCAAATCCTTTACTTGCACCATTTTCTTATCGGGCATGATTGCTGTTACCTCACTCATCACACGTGCATCTATATTAAACCGATCTTTGAATGAAGCAGCTGTTTGTACAAAGAGCTTATTTCTATCTGTAATTACATCCCCAATATAATAGGGCAAACCACAATTGGCATAGGAAATATAACTTCCTTTTTCAAACAAAACTATCTCTGCGTGCTCATCTAATCTTCTTAAGCGTGCTGCGGTACTAGCTCCTCCAGCAACGCCTCCAATAATAATGTATCTCATACCTGTTTCTTTAATTTCTACTGCAAAGTGAATGTATTAGAAACAGAATTATTGTAACAATTGTCACCCTAACCCAAGTGTGCAAATAATCCGGCCGAAAGCGTCTTTCTGCCGGATTGTAGAGAGCCTATTATTTTAATCCAGCAATTGTTGTAACAGTTCCGGTTTCGCTGATTTCGAGAATTATTTTTTTGCCCGCTTTTTCCATCGACAAATAATAATTAATTTCTTGGTCTGCATTTTCGATTACAATACATTCTAATAAAGAATAAGTGGGATAAGCATAATTACTGGCAATCGTTTTTAATGCAGCTTTTGGTAGTTTATCAAAATCGAAAGTCTTACTACTGGCTAAGAAATCGCCATCAGGAGTATAGAAGTACTCTGTATTATGTCCATTTAAAGCCACACTGGCTTTTTGAAAGTTTTCGGTGTATTTCCAATCTACATTATTGATGCTGTGCAATTCTTTAAAAGAGCGAACGTTTTCCGGAGCATCTGCAGCAAAAGAACTGGTGCTGATAAATAGGGTTACTAAAGCGGCGAAGAATAACTTTTTCATGATGTTTTTTTTAATGTTATAGTATTTTGTTTTTTCTAATAATTTGATATACCAAAATTAGCTTCATTAAAAAGTTGGGATGGGCAATTATGAGGGGTAACAGTTTTTATATAATTAGTTGGATAAACGGTGTTAATGGCTGGGTTAATGAATGTTAACCAGAAGCCGAAACCCAATCATAGCAATGCATAGAAAGGAAATCATAAAGCTTTCACAAATACCGTAAACAAAGTATGAAATTTTGTTACTGGTGAATGCCTGCGGTAAAAAGGTGATTCTGGGGTGTGAAAACAAAAAGCCTTTCAGATAACTGAAAGGCTTTCCTATAACAATGAAGAAGGTTTACAGGAATTTCAAAACAGCTGCACCCATGGCATCAGTTCCTAAGATCTGTTCCCGTTTAGTTGTTGCATCTGCTATATCAACCGTTCTGAATCCTTGTTTTAATACCTGATCTACCGCACTAATAATTAAATCTGATTCTTCTTTCATTCCAAAAGAAATATCAAGCAATAAAGCTGCAGAAAGAATGGATGCTAAAGGGTTAGCAATTCCTTTTCCGGTAATGTCGTGTGCAGAACCATGAATGGGTTCATAAACACCTGTTCCATCACCTATAGAAGCGGAAGCTAACATTCCCATGGAACCTGCAATTTGAGAAGCTTCATCGGTAAGGATATCACCAAATAAATTGGCAGTAACTACTACGTCAAAACGACAAGGATTTTTAATCAGCAACATGGCTGTAGAATCTACAAATTGATGTTCCACTTCCACATCAGGATATTCCAAGGCTAATTTCTGAATTACCTCTCTCCACAAACGACTTGTCTCCAACACATTTGCTTTATCTACAGAACAAAGTTTTTTCTTTCTGGTTCTTGCTGCTTCAAATGCTTTTCTACCAATACGCTCTACTTCATATCTACTATATTCTGCTACATCAAAAGCCGTATCACCATCATTCTTACGGCCTTTTTCTCCGAAATAAATATCTCCGGTTAATTCTCTGAAAAATAAAATATCTGCACCTTTTAAAATTTCAGGTTTGATACTTGATGCACTTAATAATTCATCGAATAATTTAATAGGACGAAGGTTAGCGTACAAGCCTAACTCTTTACGCATTTTAAGAAGCCCTTGCTCAGGTCTTACTTTAGCAGAAGGATCATTATCGTATTTAGGGTGACCAACAGCGCCGAATAATACTGCATCTGATTTACGCATTTTTTCTAAAGACTCAGCAGGTAAAGCTTCTCCAGTTGCTTCAATAGCTACGTGACCAATTAAAGCTTCGTCATAATTAAATGTATGCCCGAATTTCGCGGCAATTGCATCCAATACTTTTTTACCTACTGCTGTTACTTCCTGTCCGATACCATCGCCCGGTACAATTAATATGTTCTTAGTTGCCATAGTTATTCCAATATTTGAATCGTGATTTATTTATAATCGATCATGTTGAGCATTTTCTGGGTAGCTTTTATTGCCGAAACGGTTTGGTCGCTATCCAGTCCACGTGTTTTAAACTCTTTATTATTTTGCATCCAGGTAATAATTGTTTCACATAGGGCATCAGATTTTCCTCCCGGTGGGATTCGAACTGCATAATCTGTTAATTGGGGTAAAGCAATTTTTTTGGATAAGTATACTTTTTTCAAAGCATTCATAAATGCATCGTATTGTCCATCACCTTGTGCATTTTCTTCAAAAATTTCATCACCTATCAGCAGTTTTATAGTTACAGATGGTCTTAGATTTTTCGAATGAGTCAAGACATAATTTTCAACCTGTACTTTCTCTTCAATGGTATTACTATCCAGCACATCCGAAATAATATAGGGAAGATCAGCTTGTGTTACCGTTTCTTTTCTATCCCCTAATTCAATGATACGCTGCGTAACTTTTTTGAGATCTTCGTCCGACAATTGAATACCCAGTTCCTTTAAATTATTTTCAATATTTGCTTTGCCACTGGTTTTACCTAATGCATATCTGCGCTGACGTCCAAAACGTTCTGGCATTAAATCGTTAAAGTATAAGTTATTTTTTTTATCGCCATCAGCATGTATACCTGCAGTTTGCGTAAACACGTTTTCACCTACCACTGGTTTATTAGCTGGAATTCTGAAACCAGAAAAAGTTTCTACTAATTTACTCACAGAGTATAACGACTTTTCATTTACAGAAGTCTTTACTTCTTTCATATTGTCGTGCAAAACTGCTACAGCACTTGCTAATGAGGCATTACCAGCTCTTTCACCCATGCCGTTAATAGTAAGATGCAGGCCCTTTGCTCCGGCTTTAACAGCCTCTAATACATTAGCTGTGCCTAAGTCATAATCGTTATGCGCATGAAAATCGAAATGTATCGTTGGATACTTATTTACTAACTCAGAAACAAATTCAAATGTTTCTCTGGGAGTTAAAACACCAAGTGTATCGGGCAATAAAATTCTTTCGATAGGTTGATCTTTAATAAAATCGAGGTAATGGATCACATATTCTTTCGAGTGTCGCATACCATTACTCCAATCCTCTAAGTATACATTACTTTTCAAACCCTTCTCTTTTGCTAATTTCAAAACAGCAGCGATCTCTGCAAAATGCTGTGCTTCTGTTTTCTTAAGCTGATGCGTTAAATGATTCAATGAACCCTTCGTTAAAAGGTTCATCACTTTTGCCCCAGCTTCCAGCATCCAATTCACAGATACATCTCCATCCACAAAAGTCAATACTTCAACTCGATCGATATATCCATTTTCTTTAGCCCAGTCTGTAATTTTTTTCACTGCCTGAAATTCTCCTTCCGAAACACGGGCAGATGCTATTTCAATTCTATCCACGTTTAAGTCGGTCAATAATAGTTTGGCAATGGTTAATTTTTCTGTTGCTGAAAAACTAACACCACTGGTTTGTTCACCATCGCGAAGCGTGGTGTCCATGATTTCTATATGTCGTTGTTGCTGTTTCAATGGTATCTTTTAATCGATTGTAAGTTAGATGCTATGTATGGTTGCGAAGGCTTTAATATCAGCTTTCATTGCTTGCAAATAATCAATATCATCAAATCCATTCATCAAATTGTGTTTTTTATAACCATTGATATCAAAAGATTCTGTTGCTCCCGTTGCTTCTAATTTAATGGTTTGTGCTTCCAGGTCAATTGTGATTTTGGTTGCAGGATCTGATTCAATCGCTTTAAAAATCTGGTCTAAAAACGCTTCAGAAACTTGAACCGGAAGAATACCAACATTGATGGCATTGCCTTTAAAAATGTCTGCAAAGAAACTAGACACTACACAACGAAATCCATAATCATAAATAGCCCAAGCTGCGTGTTCGCGGCTACTTCCACTTCCAAAATTGGTTCCTCCCACCAGAATTTTTCCAGTGTAAATAGGATTATTCAAAACAAAATCCTTTTTAGGAGAATCATCATTATTATATCTCCAGTCGCGAAACAGATTATCGCCAAAATTTTTTCTTTCGGTTGCTTTTAAAAAGCGGGCTGGTATTATTTGATCAGTATCTACGTTCTCAATGGGCAATGGAACCGCAGTGCTGGTTAAGACGGTGAATTTATCGTAAGCCATTTTTATATTTTGATAAGTTGAAAAAAAATTGTGAATACCTTATTATAACAGTTCTCTTGGATCGGTTACTACTCCTGTAACTGCAGCTGCTGCAGCAACGTAGGGACTAGCCAATAATGTTCTACTACCCGGACCCTGACGGCCTTCAAAATTTCTGTTGCTGGTACTTACTGCATATTTACCTGCAGGTATTTTATCATCGTTCATAGCCAAACATGCAGAGCAACCTGGCTGACGCAATTGAAATCCTGCTTCCGTTAAAATATCAAGAATACCTTCTTCCTTAATTTGTGCTTCTACAATATGTGAACCTGGAACAATCCATGCAGTGATATGATCCGCTTTTTTACGTCCCTTCACAATAGATGCAAATGCGCGGAAATCTTCAATTCTACCATTGGTACAACTACCAATAAATACATAGTCGACTTTCTTTCCAATCATTAATTGATCTTCTTCAAAGCCCATATACTTCAGTGATTTTGCATAAGTAGCTACTCCGCCAGCAAGATCTGTTGCTTTTGGAATATGCTTGGAAATGCCCATCCCCATTCCAGGGTTGGTGCCATAAGTAATCATTGGTTCGATATCAGCCGCATCAAAATTGTATTCTTTATCAAAGCCAGCACCAGCATCGGTTTTCAGCGTTTTCCAATAAGCCAATGCTGTATCCCATGCTGCCCCTTTAGGAGCTTTTTCTCTACCATTAATATAATTGAATGTGGTTTCATCTGGAGCAATCATGCCTCCGCGAGCACCCATTTCGATACTCATATTACATACTGTCATTCTTCCTTCCATACTCATGTTCTCAAACACATCACCCGCATATTCTACAAAATATCCGGTAGCACCTGCTGTAGTTAATTGAGCAATGATATAAAGCGTTACATCTTTAGGAGTAACTGCTTTACCCAATTTACCATTTACATTAATGCGCATTTTCTTTGGCTTCGGTTGCATGATACATTGAGATGATAATACCATCTCCACTTCTGATGTTCCGATACCAAATGCGATGGCTCCAAATGCACCATGTGTAGAAGTATGTGAATCACCACAAACTATGGTCATACCAGGAAGCGTAATTCCGTTCTCTGGCCCAACTACATGCACGATACCATTTTTAGGATCTCCCAATCCCCAGTGTGAAATACCATATTTAGCTGAGTTCCTCTCTAAAGCTTGTAACTGATTTGCAGAAAGCGGATCAGCCACGGGTAAGTGCTGATTAATAGTGGGTGTATTGTGATCGGCTGTTGCAAATGTGCAATCAGGAAACATCACATCAATACCCCTGCTTTCTAATCCTAAAAACGCAACCGGACTGGTTACTTCGTGAATAAAATGGCGGTCGATGAAAAATACATCGGGACCATCTTCTATTTTACGAACCACGTGTGCATCCCACACTTTGTCGAATAGGGTACTTGGGTTATTGCTCATCTTTATGCTTTTTGTATTGTAATAATGGGATTTTCTAAAACACAAATTTAAATGCTTTATTTATGACTTATTTATACTTATTTTGACTATTATTAATACCTAATAAGTATCAATGGAACTAAGACATCTTCGATATTTCCTCACTTTAGCCAAAGAATTAAGCTTTACCAGGGCTTCAGAAAAGCTATTTATTGCCCAACCTCCCTTAAGCAGGCAGATTAAAGAATTAGAAACAGAAC
Organism: Bacteroidota bacterium; assembly: GCA_037139075.1. Classification (GTDB taxonomy): domain Bacteria; phylum Bacteroidota; class Bacteroidia; order Chitinophagales; family Chitinophagaceae; genus Sediminibacterium. The sequence goes on along the minus strand of JBAXHC010000030.1, from coordinate 21,098 downwards.
TAAATACCAAGCTTTTCAATAGAAACAATAAGAAGGTGGAACTCACCGAAGCCGGCAAGTTTTATGTGAAAGAAATCAGTCAATTATTACAATCGCTCGACAGAATAAATTTAAAAGCACAAAAGATCAGTGAGAATATTAGTGGTGAATTTCGAATCGCTTATATCAGTTCTACTTTTTCGGGCGACATCACCGAACTTGTAAAATTCTTATCCGCGAAATATCCTTTTGTAAATTTCAGATTATACGAAGTACCTACTGTGGAACAGGTAGTTGGATTAGAACAGGGAAAAATAGATCTTGGAATTATTCGTGCTCCATTATACTCTCCTGAAATAAATTCCAGGCTTTGGTTCAGAGATAGTTTTTCGCTGGTATATAATAGAAATAAAGTGAGTATAAAATCAGAAAATGAAATCATTAAATTAAGAGATGAAACTTTCGTTTTCTTCAATAAAGAATATGCGCCATTTTATTATGAAAAATTGATTGAGATCTGCGCGAAATATGGATTTACGCCAAAGATTGTGCATGAATCAAATAACATTTCCTCCATCATTCAATTAGTAAAAAATGGCTTAGGCATTTCCATTGTTCCTACAAATATTGTGAAGAGTCATAACGATCCCGAACTTGGATTTTTGGAATTGAAAAAAGTGAATTTATTTACTGATATTTTATTAGCAACTCCTAAACTTAGTGATTCAGAGATCGCACAAGAGGCCATTACGTTTTTATTGAAATAGTGATTAACCATTCAATGCCGCTAATGCATTGGCTTTGATTAATTGCACTTCAGTTGCTGAAGCATTAAATACATTACCCAGATCATGTACTAATGGGTTTTGAAAAGTTAATGGATTTGAAACATCTATTCTTGCAGCACTATGATATTCTGACGCCTTAGTTGCGGCTGCAATTGTGGCAACATTATAGCTTCTCAGACCACAACCTGGCATGATGATAATTCGATCGCCCGCTTGTTGCATTAAACCCGAAAGAATATCTAATGCATCAATCGCTGCTTTCTTTCCACCACTCGTAAGGATTCGTTCAAATCCTGCATTTACCGCATCTTCCAAAGATTGTTGTAAATCAGGGGATAAATCAAACGCTTTATTGAGTGTAACTTTCATTGGATAAGCCCAATCCACAAAGCGTTTACACAAATCAAGATCAAGACTGCCATCTATTTTTTGAGCACCAATAGAGATTCCATCGCAGCCAATACTTTTACAAAACAAAATGTCCTGATGTATACTTTCAATTTCATCATCGCTATAAAAATAATAACCACCTCTTGGCCGGATGATAGGATACAATTTGATAGTTACTAATTTTCTTGCTTGAATTAAAACCCCAGGAGCAGGAGTTGTACCACCTTCTGTAGGATTGCCACATAATTCGATCCTACCGGCTCCACCCTTTTCTGCATTGATACAACTTTCTAAATTAAACGCGCAAACTTCAATCGTTACTTCTTTCGACATGATATTCCTTTCAGCTAAAATACAGGATTTTATGCGCATCACTTTTAATGGCTTCACATAGGTGTTGGGCACCCCAGCCTGAAGGCCGGTGTTAACATTTTTTACCTAGATGTCTGTTTAATTTTTACTTTTATACATGGATCTTCAAGAAGCACTATTACAAATTCTTCCTGCTGAAAAAGTAAAAACAAGACTGACCGACAGATATAGTTATGCAAGTGATGCCAGTTTTTATTATTTGGTTCCACAAGCTGTAGTGCAACCATCTAGTTTAGAAGAGATCAAATCGCTTTTTGAATTATCGCACCAAACAAATACAGCATTGGTTTTTAGAACCGCGGGTACTAGTTTATCAGGCCAATCCATTACAGATGGGATATTGGTTGATCTAAGCAGGTATTGGCAAAATGCTGCTGTTATTGATCAAGGTGCAGCGGTTAAAGTGCAACCTGGAATTATTGGAGGACAGGTAAATCAACTTTTAAAAAAATGGGGGCGTAAAATCGGACCCGATCCTGCTTCTATTAATGCAGCCATGATGGGCGGCATACTTTCAAATAATAGTAGTGGCATGTGTTGTGGTGTTACAGGCAATGCGTATCATACACTTCGATCAATCGCGTTTATGCTTACTGATGGAAGCTTTTATAATACAGCCATTACCGATGATTACAATAGATTTGAAAAACAACAGGTGGCTATTTTTCAGGGCATCAAAAAACTAAGAGATCAATTATTAGATAATTCAATTTTAGTAAACAGCATCCGAAAAAAATACGAATTAAAAAATACTGTTGGCTATAGTATCAACGCATTTATAGATTATGATCATCCTTTAGATATTCTAGCACATATTTTAATAGGTGCAGAGGGCAGCCTGGCATTTATTGCTGAAGCGATATTAGAAACCTTACCAGATCTGGCTTTCAAAGCAACAACCATTCTTTACTTCGATTCTCCTCTCATTGCATGTAATGCTATCGCAGGGTTGAAGTTAAGCGGCGCAGCAGCATTAGAATTAATGGATCGTGCTGCACTGCGATCGATAGAAAATCAAAAATCAGCTCCCAAAAATATTAAAGGATTACCCGCTCAAGCCACAGGAATTTTATGCGAATACCAGGCTAGCTCATTGGAAGAATTAAATGCACAATTAACAGGGGCATCATCAATATTAGAATCTCTTAATACCATACTTCCCTTTCAGTTTACAAAAGATCCGGACCAACAAGCTGCATATTGGAAACTCAGAAAAGGAATGTATCCATCTGTTGCTGCTGCAAGAGAAAAAGGATCTACAGTTTTATTAGAAGATATTGCTTTCCCAGTTGAAGTGTTAGGTGAAGCTGTATTAGACGTTCAGGCATTGATGATTAAATATGGTTTTGAAAATGGTATCATATTCGGTCATGCTAAAGAAGGGAATCTACATTTCGTGATATCACAATCTTTAAACCAGGCTTCTGATATCGCTTCCTATGAAAATTTTGCAAAAGACTTAGCTGTTTTGGTTTTAGAAAAATATCATGGGTCACTAAAAGCCGAACATGGAACTGGCCGACAAATTGCACCATTCATTGAAGACGAATGGGGTAAGGATGCTTATGAAATCATGAAGCAATTAAAACAATTGCTCGACCCGCACCAATTATTAAATCCTGGTGTGATCATCAATGCTGATAAAGATTGTCATATTAAAAATTTGAAGACCTTACCTATCATTGAAGAGGAAGTGGATAAATGTATTGAATGTGGTTATTGTGAGCATCGTTGTCCTAGTAGTGAATATACGCTTACACCGAGAAGAAGAATTGTTTTGCGAAGAGCATTACAAAGATTGGCTCAAGAAAAAGACAGTATAAACTATGATCAGTTATTAAAAGAATATCAATTCGATGGCTTAGACACTTGTGCGGTAGATGGACTATGTGCTTTGGAATGTCCTGTTGATATTAATACTGGAGAATTAGTAAAAAGGCTTCGTAGAGAAAGTCATTCCAAGCGCGCCAACTCAATTGCATTAATGGTTTCAAAGCATTTTGGAGCAGTAGAATCCTTAGTAAATCTTGCATTAAAAACAGGTAATTTTACGAATAAGCTTTTGGGGAAACAGGCGATGCCAAATATTACAAAAACCATTAGAAGAATCGTACCCGATTTCCCATTATGGACAGATGAAATTACTGGGCCTATTCCATATAGTGGGCATGAAATAGCAAACCCATCTGCCATTTTTTTCAATGCATGTATCAGCAGAATGATGGGAGCAGATAAAGAATCAACAGAATCTACTGTAGATATAGCTGTGCGTGTTTCTAAAAGAGCTGGCATTGATTTATTAGTTCCAAATGATCTTTCAGGTACTTGTTGTGGTCAGGTATTTTCATCGAAAGGATTTACAGATGCTCACCGCAATACAGTGAATCAAACTATTGTTAAGCTTTGGAAGTGGACAAAAGAAGGAAGTTTGCCAATTGTTATGGACACTACTTCCTGTACCAATTCATTGTTGGGAAGTAGGACTTATTTAAGTATAGAAAATCAGGAGCGTTTCGATAAAATACAGATTCTTGATATTATTGATTTCTTAGCGGATACAGTTGTACCAAGATTGAGTATCACTAAACCAAAAAATATAATTGTGTTTCATCCTGTTTGCAGTAGTTATAAAATGAATTTATTAGGCAAGATGAAAGCCATCGGAAAAGCATGTGCCCACCAAGCAGATTTTCCAGTGAACGCTGGATGTTGCGGCATGGCAGGCGACAGAGGATTTTATTATCCAGAATTAACTGCAGCTGCTACAAGAAAAGAAGCAGAAGAAGTAAGGGCAATTGAATATGATGGTTATTACTCATCAGGCAAAACTTGTGAAATGTCAATATCAAAAACAGTGGCAAAAAATTATCGCTCCATTTTGTATTTACTAGATGAAGTGAGTGAATAAATTTTTATGAAAAAAAAAAGGCCGCCTCAATTAATTTTGAGACGGCTGATATATGATTGGGTCAATAGAAATAAAATATCAAATCAACTAAAGAGAAAACTTCAACGTTACTCCATAAGTTCTTGGATCCCCTAGAACGCCCGCATATTGACCGGCATTACCTCCTGCCACCAATAATTGTTCATAATAGTTTTGATTGAATATATTTCTTCCCCATACATAAAAAGATAGTCCGTTTGTAACCCTGAAACCAGCTCTTGCGTTGACTAAAGTATAGCCATCAATATTTAGATAAGCGGAAGGGGATGGACTAGATGAGAAAGAAGAACGATAGTAAGCATCTGATGCAATAAAGAATTTACCAGTCTTTCCAAAAAACTCACCAGGAATATTATATTCAGCACCTACAGACCCAGCCCATTTTGAAATACCAGGAAGTTGGCCCCCTGAAATGTCTTTGAAAGAAACTTGAACGCCGCCTTGTGTTGTTCCAGTTTCTTCCAATGGAAGTGGTGCATTGGTGAATTTTACATATTTAGCATCTGTATATGATAAGGAAGTGAAAAGAGAAAAATTTCTTTGAATTTCAATATTACCATCGAATTCAAAACCCTGCACCTTCACTTTTTCGGCAGTTGCAATATATCCTCTATTCACACCCAATTGTGGCGACTGAACATTTGTTTGATAATCTGTTATATCAGAATTATAAAATGCAAAATTGAGTGTTACATTTTTAGAAGGTGTTGTTTTTAATCCAACTTCAAAGTGTTTTGTATATTCTGGCTTGATTACAGCAAGATCGGTTGATGCAGAATTATCTGGGTTGGTAGGCAACCCTGCAATATTTACACCAGATGGTTTAAAGCTCGTTGAATAGGTTGCGAATGCATTGATTTTTTGAGAAGGCCTGTAAGATAATGTAAGTTGATACGTTAAATTATTCTCTTCCTTACTTGCTAAATATGCCTGGCTAGTATAAACAGAGTTCTTCAAAGCAATCAATGCAGCATTGTTTGTTTGTAGTCCACCCGATGCAATTCGATTATAATCAACATCCTTCTTATCATAATTGAAACGTAATCCTGGTAACACATGTAGCCCTTTTACAATTTCCCAATCAATATTTGTAAATGCTGCAGCACTCAAAGATTTCAGGGAAGCATTTGTTTTGATACCGTATCCTTCAAAAAGTCCTGGAGTTTTCCAAAGTGCACTGGTAGAACTTTGAACAAAACGCCATTGATCCTTTCCGGATTCTTCAAGTCCATCAATTTTAATTTCTTGACCAATGCCGAATAGTCCAAACACCGCACTTACATTCGATGCTATTTCTCCTGAATATCGAAATTCTTGAGACCACTGCTTATGCTTTGACGCATTTTGTGATTTTGATAAGGCTTGTAGTCCAGTAAAATCCCTATCACTTGATGGATTCCAATTCCAATAGCGATATGCTGTGGTAGAAGTAAAAGTACCATTGCCAATTTTCGAGTCCACTGTTGCAGTGGCACCTCCAAGATCGTTATCTGATTTCCAGGGAGTATCACTATCAGTCAATCTATCAAATGCATTTTGACTTGGTAATGTATAATTCAGATCTTTTATAATAGCTCCAAATTGGCGGTAGGCAGCACGTTTAGTTTGAACCACCCCGGCAACAACCTGTGCATATCCATCGGGTCTCTGAATAGCTGCATCGCCAGAAAAAGTTATTGAAGTTTTATCGGAAACCAGATACAATAATTGGCCAAGGAATCCAAAATTACTGATGCTATTTGTTTTTGTATTAGTTTTTACATTATCTATTACGCCATCTCGTTGCGTGCCAGTTAATGAAACACGGGCAGCCAATTTCTTACTCAATGCACCAGTAGTAGAAATTTTTCCTTGTATATATCCATAGTTGCCAGTACTCAATTCAAAATTAGAACCTGATTTAAAACTTGGTTTTTTTGTAGTGATATTGATAGCTCCAGCTGTTGTGTTTTTGCCAAATAAGGTTCCCTGAGGACCACGTAATACTTCTATTCTTTCTATATCAATAAAATCAAGAGTAGCAGCAGCAGGCCTTGCATAATAAACCCCATCAACATAAAATCCAACACCAGGATCTAACCCGTCGTTAGTAAGACCAAACGGAGAGCCTAGTCCACGTATATTGATACCAGTATTCCTAGGATTAGAAGTATATAATTGTAAAGAAGGTACAAACTCTTTAACTCTGTTCACGTTAAAAGCGCCAGACTCTTCAACTTTTGCTCCACCAATTACAGAAACAGATAAAGGTACTTCCTGTAATACTTCTTTTCTTCTGCGTGATGTTACAACAACTGTATCTCTTTGATATAAATCTTGTAATTGTAGTGAAACGTTATTTACACTGTTGTCTTTTATTATTTTTTCTAATTTTTCAAAGCCAGTATAAGTGACTACAACTGTAAATGGAAATTGATGAATTTTTGAAAGATTGAAATTCCCATCAGCATCTGTTGTTGTATTGATAGAACTTCCTTTAATGGAAATATTTGCGTTAAATATAGCAGAATTGCTGCTATTTACTACACGACCTGAGAATTGTGCATTTACCAAAATGGGTAAAGTCAATACTAAGAATAATAATAGTTTTTTCATGAATTAATTTGTGATTTTATTGTCTATCATTTTTATAGACTTTTATTTTAAAAAAATATCGCTGTTGCTTTTAATGGGTTTTTAGTTTACAACATCGCATAGCTGAATAGGGAAATAGTTATATCAACAACAACAGGTGCAGAGAATATACCTGTAAGAACTTGTCAAAACGACATGATCAGTTAATTTCATTTTATTACTAATATTCGACGAAAATATATAGTTATCATTAGTCTACCAAATTTATATACTATTATTTTTAATTGGATAGGTTCTTTTCTTCAATCCTTACAATATTGCTTGAAAATGATAAGAAAGTTTGTTTTAAAGCCTGCACTAATATTTCCATTTCAGCAATACTATGTTTACTGGTAATTGTGATGCGCAAGCATGCTTCTCCTTTTTTTACTGTTGGATAAACTATTGGCTGAATATATATTCCATGTGCATAAAGAAGCAAATCTGAAATTGCCTTACAGTCCAATTCATTTCCAATAGGTACAGGTGTAATATGTGTGTCATTGGCTCTATAAGGAATCTTATTGGAATCTAATAATTTACGCAGCTCCTTAACTTTTTGGTGGTAGGATGGCCTGATTGCCTTATCATTTTTCAAATATTCAATACTCTTTATAGCAGCCGCACAAATTGCTGGCGGCAATGATGTAGTGAATATAAAACCAGCACCAAGGCTTCTGATGGCATCAACTAAAAGAGCATTACCAGCAATGTATCCTCCAAAAACACCAAATCCTTTTGCTAATGTTCCATTGATAAGATCTATCCCATTTTGAACTCCTAACGCTTCCGTCATTCCACCCCCATTTTCGCCATAGATTCCAACAGCATGTACTTCATCAATATAAGTTAATGCCTGGTATTTTTTTGCTAATAAAACTATCTCTAAAATCGGAGCAACCGTTCCGCTCATACTGTATACTGATTCAAATACAATTACTTTAGGTTGATCAATAGGAATACTTTTTAATATATTTTCTAAGTCTTCTAAATCATTATGCTGGAATATTTTTTTGTCACAGCCACTTGCTTTAATTCCTTCAATGATTGAGGCGTGATTGTTTTCATCGGATATAAAAACCGCATCAGGCATTATTTTTCCTAGTACATTTAATGCAGTTAAGTTGGCTAAATAAGCACTTCCAAATAATAATGCGGCATCTTTCTGATGCAGGGATGCAATAGTATTCTCTAAGTCACGATGGTAAATAGTTGTCCCACTAATATTTCTAGTGCCCCCACTTCCTGCTCCTGCTCTATTTCCCACATATGCAAGTTTACTGATCACTTCTTCGTGAACACTCATCGCCAGATAATCATTGCTGCAAAAGTTAATGGCACGGTACTTTTTGCCATCAGCATCTTCAAAATAAAATACCGGAAAATGCTGAGCAGATTTATTTACGTTCAGAAAATACCGATAAGTTCCTGAATCCTTTAACTCGCTGAGCTTTTGAGCAAATATTTCGGCGTATTTAATCATATAAAACCCATTCTTTTCTAACCGAGAAATCTCCAAAAGTTTCACTTTCAAATTTCTCATTTGAATAAATCTGAAACAACTTTTCTAAAAGCTGAAGAATCTGAGGCTCTTCTAAACTTTCTCGATAAATTTTATTCAGTCTTTCACCTTGTCTGTCGCCACCTAAGTGTAAATTATATTTTCCAGCAGCTGTTCCTATAAAACCAATTTCTGCAGCATAAGATCTTGCACATCCATTCGGGCAGCCTGTCATCCGCATTACAATACCATCATCCTCTAATCCATAATTTTTAAGTATAGGTTCTATTTTGGTAATTAGTTCAGGAAAATATCTTTGGGCCTCAGCTAGTGCCAACGGACAAGTAGGCAATGCCACACATGCCATGCTGTTTTTCCTGATTGCAGAACTATTCTCAGTATGTTCAATGATACCAAACTGAAAAAGTATTTGATGAATCGCATTTTTATCAGTTTCCTCTATATCACTCAAAATGAGATTCTGGGTACAGGTAAATCTAAAATTTGCTTTTCCTGTTTTAGCCACTTCGAGAAGTGCCGTTTTCAAAGGCAATTTTTCAGTGTCGAGAATTCTACCATTTTCAACAAGAAGGGTATAATACCATTTCCCTGCTTCGTTTTGTTTCCATCCAAAATGGTCCACTCTGGAAGTCATTTTTATTGGTCGCTCCTTCTCTAATTTAAAACCAATTCTTTTTTCCAATTCTTCTTTAAACCATTCTACTCCAACTTTATCAACCGTATATTTCAAACGTGATAATTTTCTATCCGAACGATTTCCATAATCTCTCTGAATAGTTAGCACTTCATAAATAGCTGATAATGTTTTTTCTTCCGTATCAGTAAAACCGATTACAGTAGCCAGTCTGGCATAGGTATCTGGATTGCCATGTGTAGTTGCTAGTCCACCCCCAATAGCTAAATTGAAACCTTTCAACTCATTATTTTCAATCACAGCTATTAAACCAAGATCATTTGCATAAACATCCACATCATTGTTAGGAGGTATGGCAATCGCTATTTTAAATTTTCTAGGCAAATAACGATCCTGATAAAGCGGATCCTCTTCATCTTTTTTATCAACCAGTTTTTCGTCATCCATCCATATCTCATAATAAGCCCTGGTTTTAGGCATTAGGAGGTCACTTATTTTTTCTGCATACTTGAATACTTGTTCATGTATTGGCGACTCGCCCGGGTGGGAACTGCAAAGTACATTCCGATTAATATCGCCACATGTTGCAATTGAATTTAAATTAGCCTCATTAAAAGCTTGAATAGTTGGCTTGATATGCGATTTGATAAGGCCATGTAATTGAACTGTTTGGCGACTGGTAATTTTAATCACACCAGTACTATGTTCTCCAGCAATATGATGTGTGGCTACCCATTGTTCGGGCTTCAGAAAACCCCCAGCCAGTCTCAAACGGATCATAAAGCTATACAGTCGATCTAATTTCTTCTCAGCTCTTTCTTCTCGTCGGTCTCTATCGTCCTGCTGATACATTCCATGAAATTTAATCACAGCTTGATCGTCTTCCCGAATAGCACCCGTTAATTCATCCTGCAAACTTTCCACAATTGACCCCCTCAATCCATTACTCTCTGTTTTTATTTTTTCAATGACGGATAGTTTTTCTTGCTTTGACATGCTTTATATTAAGTAGATAAAATATTATTGTTTAGTGAGACATTAGTAAACGTCTTTATGATAACGATGCGTATCTTTTAATTCTTCTAAAAACCGGGTTGCATCCTCCATCGATTTATTGCCATATTGCTGAATAATCTGAATTAAAGTTTTTTCGACATCCAGACTCATGGGATCTTTCTTACCACATACATATATATAAGCTCCGTTTTGGATCCATTGATATAATTCAGAACCATTACTCAACATTCGGTCTTGTACATATATTTTTTGTTTCTGATCGCGTGAAAATGCTACATTAACTTTTGTAAGTGTACCAGTTGCTTCCCAATTTTGAATTTCGGTTTGATATAAAAAGTCGCTGTCGAAATGTTGTTCGCCAAAGAATAACCAACTTCTACCCCTGGCAGCGATTGCTTCTCTTTCATAAAGGAAACCACGAAAAGCAGCAATGCCAGTTCCAGGGCCAATCATAATAATATCTTTGTCTTCTGATGGAAGCTTAAATCGTTTATTTTTTTGTACAAAAAACTCGATAATTTCATTTTCATTCACCGAACTCAGATAATCTGAACACACCCCATATTTCGTTTCTTCTTCAACAAAAAAAACATCTCTTGCAACAGTGATATGCACTTCTCCTTCCGTTGAAATAGGTGATGACGAAACGGTATACAATCTAGGCGACTGTGGATTCAGGTTTTGTAATACTTCAATGAATTGTATTTCGTCCTGTAATGGGTAAATTTTTAAAAGTGCTAACAAATCAATCTTTGTTACAGTAATTTCTTGCTTAATGATATCAGCATAACGTTTTATTAGTTTTTCATTGAGGTTTGAAATATTAAGTTTATGTTTTAATAAATTATAAATAGTAACAGATTCTGATTTATAATTCACCAGCTTATTGGGATCGGCTTTTACTATTTGAATGATTGAATCAACAACTGTTTCATTATTTTTTGGAACAATTCCGATTGAGTCTCCAGCTTCATAGATAAGGGAGTCGGCAGCTATTTCAATATGCCATGTTTCTTTGTTAGAACCTCTATCATTTAAATTGAGATGAGTAAGAACCTTACCCTGATAAATTGTTTTACCTGCTGGTTTTTTAACTACAACTTCTGATTTATCTTTAACCTGTGATGAACTTGCTAGCTTTACATTCAATCCATTTAATAAAAAATCAAACCAGGCATCGGCTTCTGCTTCGTAATCAACATCACATTTTTGAATAGAAGCTAATCTTTTACCTCCCAATTTTAAAAGTTGTTCATCAACATCTTCACCTGCTTTACAAAAGAGTGGATAAGAACTATCACCCAAAGCAAGAACGGCATATTCAAGATTTAATAATTTAAATCCGTTTTGGTGTATGTGATCATAAAACTTTTGTGCAGCTACAGGTGGCTCCCCTTCACCTTGGGTACTAATCACAGTTACAAATAATTCTTCTTTTAACAAATCACTTAACCTGTACTGATCAAGGCTGATCAGCTTTGTTTGGATATGTTTCTTTTTAGCCTTAGTTGCAAAATCTGTTGCTAATTTTTTAGAATTTCCGGTTTCCGTACCATACACAATAGTCAACTTCTTCCCTATTGGTATTGCATCATTATGATCAATAGTTTTGTTTTTACTAGTATCATTTATAATGCCTGATAAGTATCCATTAATCCAAATCAACTCTTCCTTTGTAGAAGAATCAACCAAAGATTTTATAATTGCATGCTTTTCCTCTGTTAACATATCGCTTGTTTTGGCAACACATTTTGAACCAGGTCTTCTACTGGTTTAAAATAATATTCATCGCTTTTTTTATTATTAAACCAATTGAAAGATTCATGAAGTGCTACTACTTTCCCAACTATAACAAGGGAGGGAGAAATAAATGTTTTATCCTTCAATTCTTTTTCATATCCATCAAAACTACCAATCAGTACTTGTTGAAAGGGTGTTGTAGCTTGTGATATAACCGCTATTTTTTTATCATTTGAAATACCATATTCTTGCAATTTTTCAACAAGCTGGTCAAGGGTATTGGACGACATATAAAAAACAAGTGTATCTGGAGTTGAAGCAATATCCCGCCAATAATTTTCATCCAATACTTTATCGTTATAACTTGTAAGAAAACGTACAGAAGTAGCATAACCCCTTGCAGTTAAAGGAATGCCCGCATACGCAGATGCACCCGATGCGGCGGTGATGCCTGGTACTATTTCATATCGAATCCCAGCTCCATCTAATGTTTGTAGTTCATCAAGTATATTCGAAAAAAAAGCAGTATCACCACCTTTTAAACGAACAATCAATTTATATTCCGCCGCATAATCTACCAATAGCTGATTAATGTTTTCTTGTGGTGTTGAGCCTTTTTGCTTACACTGTTTACCTACATAAATAATGGGTGTATTCGATGATACATACCTGTCAAGAATTGCTTTACTTACAAGTCTGTCTGTAATTACCAAGTCTGCTTCTTGTAAATAGCGTGCCGCTTTTACAGTGATCAATTCGGGATCACCACATCCTGCTCCTGCTAAAATCACTTTACCAAAACTGACAATTTTATGCATAATAGTCTACTATTTAGGTAGGTTTAATAGTCAAACGAAAATGCTCGAGTTTTCGTTCTTTTATCTTTTAGAATAATCCTTCAATAGATAAATATCTTTCTCCTGTATCGTAATTAAAAGTCAACACTTTTGAAGAAACAGGAATCTCAGATAATTTCTTTGCAACTGCTGCAAGAGATGCCCCAGTTGAAACGCCTACTAAAATTCCTTCTTGCTTTGCAATTTGTTGCGCATATAAAAATGCTTCATCCTTACTAACGGTAATAATACCATCCAGTATTTTAGTATTTAAAATGGATGGTACAAATCCAGCTCCGATACCTTGTATTGGGTGCGGACCAGGAGTACCACCACTTAAAACGGGTGACAACTCAGGTTCTACTGCGAATACTTTTAGATTAGGAAATTTTGCTTTTAAAACTTCTGCCACACCAGTGATATGTCCACCTGTGCCAACACCAGTTATGATATAGTCTAATCCATCTGGAAAATCAGCAATGATTTCCTGAGCAGTTGTTGTACGATGTATTTCGGTATTTGCAGGATTATCAAATTGTTGTGGCATCCATGCATTCGCAGTTGTTTGCACTAATTCAGTTGCTTTTTCAATCGCACCCTTCATGCCTTTTTCGCGAGGTGTTAAAACAAATTCTGCTCCGTACAAAGCCATTAATCTTCTACGTTCAATGCTCATACTTTCAGGCATCACCAGAATAATTTTGTATCCCTTCACTGCTGCAACCAATGCCAACCCAATACCAGTATTTCCTGATGTAGGTTCAATGATGATACTATCTTTATTTATCAATCCTTTTTCTTCAGCATCTTCAATCATGGCCAAAGCAATACGATCTTTGATACTTGAACCTGGATTTGTTTTTTCTAATTTGATCCAAACTTCGTGATTAGAACCAAATAAACGACTAAGACGAACATGCGGTGTATTACCAATGGTTCCTAAAATATTGTTTGCTTTCATAGTGAATTTTTTATTTTATAATTAATTTAAATGACAAAATTTAAGGCTTCGGTTTCTGGATATTTATCCTTTACAGCAACTTCACTTTTGTGGTATACAATCGATTTTGGTAAAACACTGTAGGTTAACCATACATTACCACCAATCACACTATCATGTCCAATTACGGTATCCCCACCTAATATGGTTGCCCCGGAATAAATTATTACATTGTCTTCAATAGTAGGGTGTCTTTTTGTACTTGCCTTATCCTTCGAAACATTTAAAGCACCCAACGTAACCCCTTGATAAATTTTTACATTATCTCCTATCAGAGTGGTTTCTCCAATAACTATTCCAGTCCCATGATCAATAAAGAACGATTTCCCAATAGTAGCCCCAGGATGAATATCGATACCGGTTTTACCATGTGCGTATTCGGTAAAAATTCTTGGAATAATTTTCACATTTAAATTCCAAAGCAAATGCGATAATCTATATATAGCCGTAGCGTAAAATCCTGGATAAGCTACTAAAACTTCTTCCACAGAAACAGCTGCTGGATCGAATTTTAAAATAGTATTGGCATCTGAAATCAACCCATGATATAATTCTGGGATAGCTTCAAAAAATTGATCCGTAATACTCTGAGTCTTCACGCCATCTGGAATTACATCATAGACTAGGCTAGAAAAATGACTCTTTAATGATTCGAATTCTTTCTCTAAATCAGAAGCCTGCTTATGCCTTACTGTTTTGGGTAAGAAAAGAAATGCAAAGAGTTTATCAATGAAATCTTCCGCCAATTCTTTATCAGGAAAAAAATTGAAATTCTTTGAGTTCTGATTAAACAGATTATTTATAAAATCTTTCTGTGTCATATTTATATTTATTGAATCATACATGCTCCAACTGTTACATGGCTTGTTTCATCGATTAATATTGCGCCCCCATTTACTCTCAGATGTTGGTAAGAATCATAAGGTATCGGAGATGCAGTTTTAATTGTTGCTCTAATGATATCGTTTAATTGTACTTTTTCTGGTGCAGTTTCTTGTTCTAATGAATTAACATTGACTTTATATTTAAATTCTTTCACAACGGCTCTTACCAAACGGCTATTGATTTGCAATTGATATTTATTGCCTTCAATTAAAGGCTTATGATCCATCCAACATAACAATACTTCTAATTCATTGGATACTGAGGGCTGATTTTCTTTTAATGTTATTAAATCACCTCTACTAACATCAACATCATCTGCTAAATGCAATACCGCACTTTGAGGTGCAAATACTTCATCAACTTCCATGCCACCTACTTCAATTGCAGAAATAGTAGTTGTTAATCCGGAAGGCTGTATGGTAACACTATCTCCTTTTTTATAAATACCGCTAACCACTTTTCCTGCATATCCGCGATAGTCGTGTAGTGCTTCAGTTTGAGGACGAATTACATATTGTACTGGAAAACGTGCATCTGTTAAATTAATGTCATCAACCAGTGTTACATTTTCTAAAATTTGCAAAAGCCCTTCCCCTTCATACCAATCCATTTTAGTGGACCTATCCACAATATTATCTCCATTCAAAGCACTGATGGGTATATATCTAACATCTTTTAGTCCAAGAGATTTTGCAACTGCAGCATAATCGATTAAAATATTATTATAAACATCATGAGAATATTCAACTAAATCCATTTTATTAACTGCAACAATAACATGGGGTATATTTAAAAGAGATGCTATGATCGAATGTCTTCTGGTTTGTTCAACAACACCATGCCTTGCATCAATTAAGATAATCGCTAAATCAGAATTAGAAGCACCCGTAACCATATTTCTGGTATACTGAATATGTCCAGGAGCATCGGCAATTATAAATTTTCGTTTTGGGGTAGAAAAATATTTATACGCTACATCAATTGTAATACCCTGTTCCCTTTCAGCGCGCAATCCATCGGTTAATAATGCAAGATCAATCTCCCCATCTTCTCTATTTTTTGTTTGTTTTTCAATAGCTTCCAATTGATCAATTAAAATTGACTTACTATCATACAATAATCTCCCAATCAGGGTGCTCTTCCCATCATCTACACTGCCTGCTGTTATAAATCTTAATATATCCATTTTACTTTCTTACGCTTTAATAAATTCGAAAACTTAGAAATAACCATTTTTTTTCCTGTCTTCCATTGCTGCTTCACTCACACGATCATCAATTCTCGTCTCCCCTCTTTCACTGGTTTTAGTAGCAATTATTTCTGTGATGATATCGTCTATTGTGCTTGCATTACTTTCTACTGCTGCTGTGCATGTCATATCTCCTACTGTTCGATATCGAACATTTTTTCTTGAGATCTTATCGGTTGATTCTAACTGAACAAATTCAGACATAGCCACAAGCTGCCCTTCATGTTCTAATACCTCTCTTTCATGAGAGAAATAAATGGAGGGTAATTCAATTTTCTCTTTTCTGATATAATTCCAAATATCCAATTCTGTCCAATTACTGATTGGGAATACACGTACATTCTCTCCCTTATCAATTCTTCCATTGTAAGTGTTCCATAATTCTGGTCTTTGCAATTTTGGATTCCACTGTCCAAATTCATCTCTCACAGAAAAAATGCGCTCTTTTGCTCTTGCTTTTTCTTCATCTCTCCTAGCACCTCCAATACAAGCATCAAATTTGAACTCTTCAATAGTATCTAAAAGCGTATATGTTTGTAACGCATTTCTGCTTGCGAATTTTCCTTTGGGTTCAGTTAAGTTTTTTGCTTTGATAGTATCTGCAACATAACGCACTATCAATTTTTCTCCAATTCTCTCTGCCATTGCATCGCGATAGTCCAGAGCTTCCTGAAAATTATGTCCGGTATCAATATGTACCAATGGAAAAGGAAATTTACCCGGACGAAAAGCTTTTAAGGCTAAATGAACCAATGTAATAGAATCTTTTCCGCCACTAAATAAAAGTGCTGGACGTTCAAATTGTCCGGCAACTTCACGCATGATATGAATTGCTTCAGACTCTAACTGATCCAAATAATTTAAATGATATTTACTCATGTTCTATTTTAAAGGCAACGCCAATTTTTAATTCTTTATTTACTTTATTGATGCACATGCAAACCACACTCTTTTTTGTTTGCATCTTCCCACCACCAACGCCCAGCACGAAAGTCTTCCCCCTCTTTAATTGCACGGGTACATGGCGCACATCCAATACTTACAAAACCTTTATCATGTAATGGATTATATGGAATGTTATTTGTTCTGATAAAATCAATTACTTGTTCAGTTGTCCAATGTAAAAGCGGATGATACTTTATTATTTGATTGCTCTCATCCCATTCGATAGATTGAAGATTCTGACGATCAGCAGAGTGCTCTGCACGTAAGCCAGTAACCCATATTGAATTGCCAGATAACGCACGTTTCAAAGGCTCTACTTTACGGATATAACAGCAATCTTTTCTATTATCTACAGATTCATAAAATGCATTAGGTCCATTTTTTTCTACAAATGATTCCAGTTTTAATTGATCCGGGTAAAATGCTTTGATAGATATTTTATATCGTTCTAAAGTGCTATTCCAAACACTATAAGTTTCTGCAAATAATCTTCCGGTATCTAAAGTGAAAATTTGTATTGGCAAATGTTGATCAGCAATTAAATGAGTAATCACCTGGTCTTCATAGCTAAAACTGGATGAAAACAGGATTTTACCAACATAGTCGGTTGAAAGTTTCTTCAAAAATTTATCGGGCTGAAACTCAGAAAGTAAATTTTGTAACTTTGGTATATTTTGATTTAAGGAATTGTTCATTTGATTTCTGTTGTTGAGTATTTAAGCAATATAGGGGGTACTGTTAGAATTAACAGCAACATTTGCTTTTGCAACAGAAAGACATAGATTTATTGTGCGAAAATTGCTTCATACTCGTAATAGTCTACTTAATCGGTCTACAAATATACGATTTCACGACAGACAGCAAAAAATATTCCTATTTATTTAGTAGACTTATAAAATAAGACCTAAACATGACAATGCCTACTAACGAGCGTTAGCAGGCATTAGGTTGAAGATTACTTAACTCTCAAATACTTTTCAATATTTAGTCGATCGATTCCAGATTTTTCAATTTTCTCAATCCCCTTTTGAATAAGTGTGTCATTATGAATACTAACTGTAAACTTAAAAGCATTGCCTTCCCAGTCACGGGCATTACAAAAATCAAGGTTTTCTGTATAAGTACTATCCACTAATATATAAGTGCCACCGCCAGCATCAAATGCTGCAGTTGAATCTTTTCCCTTATTCAGATCATGTTTTAAAAAAGAAAAGTGCGTCTTATTAATGATTTTTATAAAAGATACTGATTTTGTATAATCAGTAACAACAGTATCTCCTTTTTCAATCAAAGTTCCCGAAAGTAATTTCCACGTCCCTTCTAATGGGATTTGGTTTGTGTTGTTTTCTAAAGGTTTTGTATTACAAGCAACCACAAAAACTATTAATATAAAATAAATAATTTTCATAAAATGATTGTTTCAGTTTTATTGAAGAGTTAACATTACAATAGATTTAGCAGGCATATTTAAAACCAAATCACCAGCATCTTTTTTAGCACCATTAAAAACTACCGGCTTCACAAAATCAGGTTTATCGAAAGAATTAACATCCGTAATCTTTGCTGATGATAAAATCAGTCCGTCTACTTTTGACCAACTGATAGTTTGTAAATTTGTTCTTAGGTTAATGGATTTATTCGGATCTAAATTAACAACAGTGATGTGTACTACCCCATTGCTATCTTTTGATGCTGAAATATTCAAAGCAGGTATTTTCTCTTTCCCATTTACATAATCCGGACTCACAAACTGAACAGGCAAAAGTTTTGCTTCCTGATGTACTTTGAAAAGATCAAACACATGATAGGTAGGTGTAAGTACCATTTTATTACCCTCCGTTAAAATTATTGACTGCAACACATTTACAGTCTGAGCAAGGTTGGCCATTTTAACACGATCCGCATGATTATTAAAAATATTCAAATTGGTTCCGGCAATTAAAGCATCTCTCAAACTATTTTGTTGAAATAAAAATCCTGGATTGGTTCCTGGTTCCACATTTGTCCATATACCCCACTCATCAACCACTAATGCAACTTTTTTCTCAGGGTCGTATTGATCCATGATTGTGGAATGCTTTCTTACTAATTCCTCCATGAACAAAGTCTTTTTCATCGTAGTAAAATACTCTGACTCATCAAATGAAGTAGCAGATCCTTTATCGCCCCAGGTTTTAGGAACGGTATAATAATGCAGTGTTAATCCCCACATCATCCATGGGCCCACTTTTTTCATCATGGTTTCTGTCCAATTATAATCATCCGTATTCGCACCAGAAGCAATTCTTTTTAAACTAGCACCAGGATAATTTTTGGTAAAGCCTGCATATCTTTTATATTGATCAGCATAATAATCTGCAGTCATATTACCACCACATCCCCAGCTTTCATTTCCAACACCCCAGAAATTTACATTCCATGGTTTCTCTCTTCCATTTTGTTTTCTGATCACAGTCATCGGACTCAACCCATCAAAGTTTAAATACTCCACCCATTTCGACATTTCTTCAACTGTTCCACTACCCACATTTCCAGTAATATAGGGTTCACACTTTAACAATGAACATAGTTCTAAAAATTCATGAGTTCCGAAGCTATTATCCTCTGTTACATTACCCCAATTGGTATTAATCATTTTAGGACGTTGATTACGAACACCGATACCATCTCTCCAGTGGTATTCATCTGCAAAACATCCCCCTGGCCAACGTAAATTGGGAATTTGTATTTTTTTAAGTGCTTCCACAATATCTAATCTTATACGATCTTGTTTAGGAACCTGAAGACTGTCTTTAACCCAAAAACCATCATAGATACATCTGCCCAGGTGTTCAGAAAAATGACCATATATATGTTTACTAATTGTAGTTGTAGGATTTGCAGCCTGCACCTGAACGCTTACAACTGACTGAGCAAATACAGAACCAGAAATAAATACCATTCCAAGAATTAGAATTATATTATTTTGAAAAGAATTTTTCATTGTGTTTTTTTGGTGTGAATATTATTGAACACTGAATTTATAAATTGTTTTTGTGTTATATGATTTGCCAGGAA
This sequence comes from Bacteroidota bacterium, assembly GCA_037139075.1. GTDB lineage: Bacteria > Bacteroidota > Bacteroidia > Chitinophagales > Chitinophagaceae > Sediminibacterium. The sequence goes on along the minus strand of JBAXHC010000030.1, from coordinate 1,124 downwards.
CAAGAACGGTACTTGCAAATGAAATACGATTTGGCGCATCTGGAAAATGTTGTGTTTCTAAACAGAATGCTGTTCTAAAACTATAATGCAAATCTTTTTTACCTAATAAACTACTATCTAAAAAATTACCACCATAAAATTGAATCCCTGGTTCTTGCGTAAACACTTCTAATTTAATCCCGGATACTTTAGAATAAACTGTAGCAGCCAGTTCCATATCGGAAACTGATTTTCTATTTAATACAAAATTGTGGTCATAACCTTTGCCGTTTTTAATTTGTTCTGAATTTGAATTTACACTATCACCAATGGCTCTTGGCTTTCTAAAATCAAAAGCAGTACCTGCAACATCCGCTAATACACCAGTAGGAATTAGGGTTGAATCAACAGGGGTAAATTTATCAGCATTAATGGTCAATAAATGATCATTAATAGTACCTGATCCCGCGCCGTTTAAATTAAAATAACTATGATTAGTAAGGTTCAGAATGGTTTTTTTATCTGTAGTTGCCTGATAACTTATTTCAATACTATTATCGTCAGTTAGTCGATACAATACTTTCACTGTAAGCATTCCAGGATACCCTTCTTCCATATCTTTTGAAACATAACTAAGCTCCAAAGATTGACTATCTAATTGTTTTGCATCCCAGACCTGATTATGAAAACCAGTTGGTCCTCCATGCAAAGTATTCGGCGCGTTATTGATAGCTAGTTGATAAGTTTTACCATCCAATTCAAATTTTCCTTTTGCAATTCTATTACCATACCTCCCAATCAATGCCCCAAAATAATTTTCTTTTCTATCAAAATAATGCTTCAAACTATCGTATCCTAATACCACATCTGTAAAGCTTCCAGATTTATTGGGAACATTCACCGATACAATTCTTCCACCATAATTGGTTACATATACAGACATTTTATTTTTGTTAGTCAGTACATACAAATCAACTTTTTTCCCTTTTACTTCCTGCTGATAAGCAGTTACAGATATTTGAGTAACAGAATCATTTTTGACAGGCTCCTGATGTTTTGCATTGTTACAGGCTATTGCAAAAAATAGCATAAAAACAGATGAGATTCTTTTCATAAAAAACATATGGCATATTTATTTGTTAGTC
>JBAXHC010000029.1:0-34680 GCA_037139075.1 Bacteroidota bacterium | reverse complement strand
AGGTATTAAATAAAAGGTTTCCCCTCCATCGCATGCGATGGAGGGGTGGCTGGAGCGGCTGAGCGAACAGACGGGGTGGTTGCCTCTCAATAAGAAAATCTCAACCCATCATCTGACACTCCAAAAAAAGTCCACCAATTTTTATTCTCCTAATCTTTTACCCATAGGAAAAGTATATCCCAGACTTAGTATTAGTTCGTATGTGCCGAAAGCTTGTTTCGCTGTTCCCTTATATACTTTTAAATTAGAATAACGTGCGTAATCAATTTTATTAGTAAACTCTAAGTAAACATGTTTGTGAAAAGTAGAACGAACACCGGCTTCAACACCCATATTCCAACCTCCAAATTGAAACCCATCATCATTTGGTTGTCCGAATAAAGTATTTTGTACGTGAGGTATCACAGGACCAATACCAGCTTTCGCTAAAAAGTCGAGTTTGAAATTACCTGTTTTACTTTCTTCCCAATTCCATCTTTTTACAAGATTGAACAGAAGAAAATTAGCGCCATTATTCAGATAGTATACAAAACCGTTTGACGCTGAAAAGTTAATAGTGGTATCAACTTGCCTTCCACCCAAAGTTCCCACTAAATGTGCTTGCTGTCCATCTGTAATGATGTGTTTCGTATGATCGAAATTAATTTCCCATGCCAACCCTTTTTTCTTGTTGAAAAAATAACCAATACGATAGTTATATTGAGGAATACTGATTGGTATGCTAAATATACCCTGGTCCCAACCGATATGATCGTTCGAGTGAATATTTTTTAAACTGTAATTATTATTTAATTCAGGCTGATTTACTTTTACAGTTGAATGGGTATACCATTCTTTATTGTATCCCCAAGAAAAATAAAACTCACCTTTTCTTTCTTTTTTTGTCTGTGCGTTGGTTATAAATGGAAGTACTATTAAAATAGCCCAAACCAATTTCATCCTGTTTTTCATATCTATTTTCTTAATTAATCCAAGGCGAAATTACAAAACTCTAATCAAGAATTGGACTTAACCACCTTTCTGCAACTTCTAATGCCATATTTTTTCTGGCTGCATAATCTAATAATTGATCTCGTTGTATTTTTCCTATTCCAAAATACTGACTTTGAGGATTTGCAAAATACCAGCCACAAACCGATGATGCTGGATACATAGCTAATGATTCTGTTAGATTAATACCGATTGTTTCAGTTGCATTTAAAAGATCAAACAACTTGTATTTCTCGGTATGATCCGGGCAGGCAGGATAACCAGGAGCCGGACGAATACCTAAATATTTTTCTTTGATCAGTTCCTCGTTACTCAAATGTTCGTCGGTAGCATAAGCCCAGATTTCTTTTCGAACTTTTAAGTGCAAATATTCTGCAAGAGCCTCAGCAAGTCGATCCGCTAAAGCCTGAAGTATAATTTTATTATAATCGTCTAATGCAACTTCAAATGCTTTGATATGTTTTTCAATACCATGTATCGTTACAGCAAAAGCACCGATATGATCTTTTTTACTATGCCCAACTGGAGCAATAAAATCGGCCAGTGATAAGTTAGGTTGATCTGCTGCTTTTTGTATTTGCTGGCGTAGGAATGAAAGTTGAATCGTATTTTTATCAGTTTTTACAAACACATCATCTTCTTTCGAACCGGCTTCCCAGAAACCAATTGTAGCTTTTGCTTGCAGCCAATTTTCTGCAATGATTTTATCGAGTAAGTCATTGGCATCTTTAAATAATTTACTGGCTTCTATACCCACCACACTGTCTGTAAGAATATCAGGAAAATTGCCATGCAATTCCCAGGCAATAAAAAACGGTTTCCAATCTATAAATGGTCTTAGTGTATCCAGGCTAATATTTTCAAAAACTTGAGTGCCTTTTAGTCCAGGTGTTACGGGCTCAAAGTTTTCCCAGTTAATATTTGTTTTCTTTTTCTTCGCTTCTGAATAAGGGAGATAGTTTTTTGTCGATTTTTTTGAATCGAAACTTTCTTTTAGTTGTTTGTATTCGGATTTTAATTGTTGTAAGAATTCGGGCTTCTGTTCTTTATTCAAGAGCGAGCCAGCAACTGTTACACTTCTTGATGCATCTAAAACATACACAACTCCTTCTTCAAATTCTGGAGCAATTTTTACTGCAGTGTGCATCCTGGAAGTAGTAGCACCACCAATCATGAGTGGTTGCTTCATTCCTCTGCGTTTCATTTCTTTGGCGATATGAACCATTTCATCCAATGAAGGTGTAATCAATCCACTTAATCCAATGATATCAACTTTCTCTCGTATCGCAGCCTCTAAAATTTTGTCTGCAGGAACCATAACTCCAAGATCAATGATGTCATATCCATTACAGCCGAGCACAACACCCACAATATTTTTTCCAATATCATGCACATCTCCTTTTACGGTAGCTAATAATATTTTTGACGCACCTGCACTTTCTTCATTGGTGGTACCTGCTGCCAGATGGGCTTGTTTTCTTTCTTCTTTTTCTGCTTCAATAAAAGGAGTTAGTACCGCAACACTTTTCTTCATGACGCGTGCACTTTTTACCACCTGTGGTAAAAACATTTTTCCTGCACCGAACAAATCTCCTACCACATCCATGCCCGCCATCAATGGCCCTTCAATTACATCAAGAGGTTTGGGATATTTCTGTCTAGCTTCTTCGGTATCCGCATCAATATAATCAGTAATCCCATTAACTAAAGAATGCTTTAGTCTTTCTTCCACTGAATTGTTACGCCACTTCTCATCCTTCACTTCTACTTTGCCCTTTGCTTTTACTGTTTCAGCATGGATAATCAGTTTCTCAGTAGCCTCGTTGTTATCGTTATTCTTATTGAGAATTACATCTTCACAAAGCTGACGAAGTGTGGGCTCTATCTCATCATACACTACCAACTGTCCGGCATTTACAATACCCATATCCATACCTGCTTTGATGGCATGAAAAAGGAATACACTGTGAATAGCTTCACGCACATGGTCGTTTCCTCTAAATGAAAAAGACACATTGGATACACCACCACTTACTTTGGTTAGGGGCATCAATTGTTTAATTTCTCTGGTGGCTTCAATAAAGTCAACCGCGTAATTATTATGTTCTTCAATGCCGGTTGCAATAGCAAAAATGTTAGGATCGAAAATAATATCCTGAGGGTCGAATCCAACTTGTTCTGTCAATATTTTATAAGCCCTTGAACAGATACTTACTTTTCTTTCCTTGGTATCTGCCTGTCCAATTTCATCAAATGCCATTACAATTACTGCTGCACCAAATGCTTTACAGATAAAAGCCTGTTCAATGAATTTAGCTTCGCCTTCCTTCATTGAAATACTATTGACAATGCATTTGCCTTGCACACATTTTAAACCAGCTAAAATGATTTCGAATTTCGAACTGTCGATCATGATCGGGATCTTGGCGATATCCGGTTCAGACTGAATCAGATTCATAAAGGTGGTCATTGCCTGAACACCTTCAAGAAGGGCATCGTCCATATTTACATCAAGAACCTGTGCGCCACTTTCTACCTGTTGGCGGGCAACAGATAATGCTTCTTCGTATTTATTTTCTTTGATTAATCGGGCAAACTTTTTTGAACCGGTTACATTGGTTCTTTCACCCACGTTCACAAAATTCGTCTCGGGCCTTATGATTAGTGGTTCTAAACCGGATAAACGTAAGTATGGTTTGATGCTAGACATAATAATAATTATAAAGCGGTTTCTAAAACCGGTAAGGCTCTCGGTACCAAGTTCTGAACTTGCTGAGCAATATGTTTAATATGATCTGGTGTGGTTCCGCAACACCCGCCAACTATATTTACGAAACCTTCCCTTGCCCACTCCTCAATAAAGTGTGCCGTTTCATGAGGTTGTTCATCGTACTCTCCCATAGCATTTGGCAAGCCGGCATTTGGATAGGCAGAGGTAAAGCATGAAGAAATCTGACTCAGTTCTTCAATATGACTTCTCATCTCAGCAGCACCTAAAGCACAGTTTAATCCAATACTCAATGGCTTAGCATGCATCACAGAGGTATAAAAAGCTTCTAGTGTTTGTCCGCTTAAAGTTCTACCTGAGGCATCAGTAATAGTTCCGCTAATCATAACAGGCAATTCAGCAATGCCCCTATCTCTGAAATATTTTTTAATAGCGAAGATGGCAGCCTTTGCATTTAAGGTATCAAAGATGGTTTCAACTAATAGCACATCAACTCCTCCATCAACCAACCCTTTAATTTGCTCGTAATAGGCTTCCACTACTTCGTCAAAACTAACAGCCCTGTAACCAGGATTATTTACATCTGGAGATAAGCTTAGTGTTTTGTTCAATGGTCCAATTGCACCAGCTACAAAACGAGGTTTGGATGGGTCTTTGGCTGTATATTCATCAGCTGCTGTACGAGCGCATTTTGCCGCAGCTACATTTAATTCGTAAGCCAATGATTGCATTTCATAATCGGCCATTGCAATAACAGTGCTACTAAAAGTATTGGTCTCTATGATATCTGCACCGGCTTCAAGGTATAGTTTATGAATACCTATAATGATATCGGGCTTAGTGATACATAATAAATCATTATTACCCTTAACATCTGTGTGCCAGTTTTTGAAACGCTCGCCCCTATAATCTTCTTCTGTTAATTTATGGCGTTGAATCATGGTACCCATTGCCCCGTCTATTACCAATATTCTATTTGCCAATGCTTCTCTAATGTTCATACAATTCTTTTGTTTCCGGGCATTTGCCAAGAAAAGTTAATGTGTCTGAACTAATGAACGCTGGGAGCGGTGAGAAGGCTCTTCAAGACGTTTATTAGTTCGATTATTCCTCATAGGTTGATAGCCTTTGCAGGATATACAGGCCGAACAATAAACAAATCCGCCTGCAATTCTGCAAAAATAGCAGGCTGCGCTTGATTTTCCAAGAATATCATGATGATAACTCAGGTAGGAATGGGGTTTGAACAATACGAATGCGATAGTTTTCCGCATATCGCCACTTTGATTATTTACAGTTGGCTGTATTTTAATTCGAATGAACGTACTAATCGTAGATGCAATAAATACTAATGATTGCTTCAGGAGCAAATTTTGATCTCATTGCTTTACTGGAAATATTAAAATCTTTCCATCTTAATTTCAACTCACTATTCAGCATTATTTTGCCGGAACTCAATACGGTTAGATTACCCCTAATCACTATTTTCTGAGAAACACCATGAATCATTAAAGTGCCATCTACCGAAATTTCATTGCCTCCAGAACTGGTTAAATCAATATGTTGTATGTCTTGAATAAACCCTTTGAACACTGCTTTTGGGAACTTTCCACTTTCAGTAAAATGTTCCAGAAAATCTGTTTGTGTAATGGGGTTCTCGAAATTGAAATCTTTAAGTAGCACAGTAAAGAAGATCTGACCATTACTCTCTAACCATCTACTTTCTGCTTGATCATTTACAGCAAGAAAAGTTTCGACATTGGGGGCTGACTTTAATTTCACCTGTCCTGAGCTAGTGGCATACATTTTCTGTGCACCAGCTTCTATAAAAAAAGTCAGGATCAAGAACAATGAAATTAATTGTTTCATGCAACTAGTGTTAGAAGTTATTTCACGTATTGTTGAACAGGTAATCTGTTGGCGATACTTCTGGCTAATGTCATTTCATCTGCATATTCCAATTCGCCACCAAAGGCAATACCTCTGGCAATAGTAGTTACATGGCAGTGTAAGTGAGCAATCTTTTTTTGAATATAGTAAATCGTTGTGTCGCCTTGTATATTCGGACTCAGCGCAAAAACAAGCTCTTCGATATGTTCGTTTTGAATTCTTTGAACCAGCGGCTCAATGTTTAGTTGGTCTGGTCCTACACCATCAAGAGGGGAAATGATGCCGTCCAATACATGATATGTGCCATTAAATTGCTGGGTACTTTCTATGGCAATCACATCCCGAATATTTTCAACCACGCAAATCATTTTTTGGTTACGCATGGTATTGGAACAGATGGAACAAATATGTCCATCACTCACATTAAAACATCGCTGACAGAATTTAATATCTCTTCTCATTTTGGCAATGGTTTCGCCAAAAAATTGCACTTCATTCACGTCTTGTTTCAGTAGGTGCAATACTAAACGCAAAGCAGTTTTTTTTCCAATGCCAGGAAGCTTTGAAAATTGTAAAACAGCGTTTTCTAGAAGTGCTGAAGGCAGTTGCATCAGGTAAAGATACGCAGCGAATTGCTTTAAGTTTCATTTTCAAAAACTTGGGGATATTATCCTAAAAAAGCTGCATAAGGAATCAAATTTAATTTATTTCGAGCTCTTTTTTTTCATCTAAACTAAGCTCATAAATATGCATGGTAAGTTTTCTTGTAAATGCATCAAGCTCCAATGAATTCTGTTTGATGTAATTCAATAATATGACGGTTTCCTGAGGATCAGGAGGAATTTTGGAATACATATTTGTGATTCCTAATAAGTTGGTGATGGGTTTTCGAACTTCATGAGAAATCATATGAAGCAGTATTTCTAAGTCATTAAAGTTTTTTGTTTTTTTTGCACTTGCATTTTTTTGTTCAGTAATATTGCTATTAATAGAGATGTATTGTTGAACAGCTCCTTCACTATTTTTGATGGGTATTATGGTAGTATCCAGCCAAAATTCTTTACCGTCTTTTGCTTTGTTCTTCAATTCCCCTTTCCATTCTTCACCTGCAGAAATAGTATCCCACATTCCTTTAAAAAAATCAGCCGAATGATGATTGGCGCTCATTATTTTATGTGTTTTGCCAATTAATTCTGTTGATGAATATTGTGATATTTCACAAAAACTGGGGTTGGCATAAATAATAAAACCTTCAAGATCAGTAATAGAACTAATAAAGTATGAATCTGTTGCTTTCTGATAAGCCTTAAGAAGTTCCTTTAATTCAAAACTGCTGTACTTTCCTTGCTGAAAGTATTCATTCATATATCTAAATTTATGCACCGGGGGGGGAGCAGTTAAACAAAACTAACAGGATTGATTGTCAGATTGCGCAAATTAGACTATAAAAAATGAATAGTATGCATTAAATATTTAATGTTTAATGAATTGACAATTAAAATACAAATGATTAAACGGATATTTTATGAAACATTAAAATATAAAACTTTGATCAGTATCCCGATCTGGTCTGACGACCAATTTTTTTGTAAAAGGCTTTACTAACTCCGGTTGTTTTTTATTGTGAAATGATCCTGGATCCCAAACACCGTTCTGATTGTAATCGAATAAAATACGAATATCATATTCACCCGGTTTAAATCGCTTTTTGACTAGTTCTTTCCCTGTTATTGGATAGGATTCATAAATTTTATTATCAACCACTAACTGTATTACAGGATGTTTAGATAAATCGACATTTGTAAAACGCAATCTTATACTGCCATATTCGGCATCTCGTTTAGTAATAATTTTAGCGGTATCTGATTTCGTAAGACTAGTACCTGTAGTGTCGATCACTGCATCTTTGGAAACTATCAAACGGAATTGTTGTTTTTCTTTCCAGGGATATTCTAATCGGATTTTTGTATTGCCTGTGTCAATTGATAACTTATATCCAGTAATGGGTTTAAACAAAGTGTCGTATAAAACAATTTTGGAACTGTCCCAGGATTTAAGTGGTCTTGCAAATTCTAGTTCGAGTGGCGATAATAAATCCTGTTGACCACCTGTTTCAAGATTTGCCGAATATTTTAATCTCTTATCTTCTGCTGTAGCTTTCTGTTTATTGTTGTTAGAGGAGGGTTGTAATGCCTTTGGCTCTTTTTTCTTAAATTCCTGGTATGCATAAAGCGTATCAGTTCGGGTATTACTGTTTATTAAAATCGGCTCATTTAAAAATGCGAATGTCTTAGTACTATCATCATATTTTTTCGAAAAATCATTGGGTACTACATATACCGAGAATTCTCCTTCTGGAAGAAACTTAAAACTGAAATACCCCTTGCCATTTATTTTGGCATAATATCTGGGTTTGTTTTTTTGTATGGAACTATCATGGGTATTGTTGTGTAACACTACCAATAATGTACTATCAGGTTTTCCGGTCTCAGCTAAGAAAACAGATCCTTTATATTGATTAGAGTCGATCCTTTTACCAGTAGAAAAAACATAAGTCAATTCTTTAGCAATATTCCCTTCATTCACATCTTTTATGCCATTGCCGAAATTAAATGAGTAAGTAGTATTTTTCTCTAAAGAGTCTCTCAATTTAATAGTCACATTATGAAGCTTCGAATCAACTAGTGGTATGTTTTTGGGATTGGGAGAAATGATTAGGTTATCATTGGTATTCTGGAGTGTAATGTATTCATCAAAAGATAAAATAATATTTGAAGTACTTACATTTAATGCAGAATCTTTCGGAAAGGCCATTACTAAGCGAGGAGCAATCGAATCTCTTGGGCCACCACCTGGTGGAATGATATTAGCACAGGAAGAAAAACCAAATGAAATTAGGAGGCAAAAAATGGCTAATAATATATTTGAGCTGTTATTTTTCATATAACCCGATCTATTTATGTTCCTGCAGCAAATATAGAACCCCAGACTAGTTTAAATGCAATCAGGGCTATTTAAAAAAGTTAATTATTCTTCATTCCCAGCATCCATATCATTCAGTTCATGTAAGGCTATGGCCATTTTATTGTCTTTTACGAAATTACACCAGTTACATTCTTTCTTTCCGCAACCAGTATATAATTCACGGTCTTGTATTTTTTTCCATACTGTTTTAATCTGCTGAGTAACAGTTGTAAGATCCTCTTCTTTGATCACAATCTTTTCTTTCCGAAATTGCTTTTTCTTGTCTGGTTCAATAAAATCGAATTCTGTACTCACTACTTTCCAATTCTTCTGCTCGTAATGATCCACTAATATTTTATAAAAAACAGCCTGCCGCCAATAGTCCCCTCCATTGGGATCTTCTTCAGAAGGCGGATTTAATTTCTTTTTCGCTTTTTCAATATCACCGGTTTTATAATCTACTACGTTTACAGATTTGCCATCGAATTCTAATTTGTCTAGCTTTCCCTTTATTGGAACGCCTGCTACCACTACGTTTCGAATAGTTCGTTCAACAGCTACTATTTTATTCCAGCTTCCTAAGTATTGTTGATAATAATTGGTGAGTACGCCATGTCCGTATTCCATTCTCCGATTAAATTCTTCTCTTGTAAAACTTTCTCTATGACGATGCATATACCATTCAAAATCGTTGATAAATTCTGGCAGTTCAGGGAACTGTTCTTTGATTTGCATTTTTGAAAATAATTTTTCTAATGCATAGTGAACAGCTGAACCAAATTCAGTTGCTTCTGATTTTCCTGATGGAACCCTAACTAAATTCTGAAAATAAAATTGCAAAGGACATTTCAGGTAATTATTTAGTGCAGTTACATTCATTACAAATTTCTCCAGTATTCGATCAATGAATTCTGCTTCTATTTTTTCGATTTCTGGCGCCTGCTCTTCTTCAAATTGTACTAGTGCAAACTCGCTAATAATGGTTGGTTCAAGAATCACTTGTTGTACCGCCAAATTATGTACATCCTGAATTTCTGCTAAGAACATAGAAGGCTCTAATGACTTGCCATCATTTTTATATTTACTGTAAGAGATAAACAATTTTAATTCAGCTCTTGTAATTGCTACATAAAATAATCGGCGTAGTTCTTCCTCTTCCGATTTTTTTGGTTGAGATTGAAATAATGTATCGGGAAAACTATAGCCTCCCCCTGGTTTTCTTTTTTTCTCCCAGCTGGAAGCATTACATCCCGCAAAGAAAACATATTCAAATTCCAGACCCTTTGATCCATGTGCGGTTAATAAGTTCACACCTTTATCGCTTCCGCTAACCTGCACCAGCGGTAATGAAAGGTCCTCTTTCTCCATGAGAGAGAATATATTCACTAATTGGTCTAGTGATAAAGCAGGGTTGCGACTAGCTTCTTCTTTTATAAATTCAAACAAACCTGTTAGTACTTGTAAATGCCAGTGTTTGTCATCACTTACCATGATCCAACTAAGCAATTGCGTATCTCGTATCAGGTTTTCGAAGAGGTTGATCAGTGTACAGTTCGAAACATCTCCAATTAATTTTTCAACAGCGGCACTGGCAGTTTTTAAGCCAGATGGAGGAGGAGCGCTAAATAAATCAACAGCGGGTGCATTTGCTTTTTCGAAAATTGTTTTTCTTAAACTGGTCCTGTTCTCGCCATATTTTTTATCAGCAACCATCGCTGTTAAGGTTGCAATTTGAATGGGAGGAATATTAAACCAGTCAAAATGCAAGATCTCGAATAGCATTTCTTCCCCACCGAAAGGCGTATCCATTTCTGCTGCAAGATATTTTAGGAATAGAATTATTTTTTTGGCAAGAGGAATCTCTAAAATATTCAGGTTACGTTTACTATAAACAGCAATCTTTCGTTGTTTTAAGAACTGAGCAAGGGCTTCGCCAAATTTATTTTCTTTATAGATAATTCCAATCCGACCAGGCAAAACCCCGTTTTCCAACAATGTTTGTACTTGTAAACAGATGGCAATCATTTCCTGCCGTACAGATTCATATTCATTTATCACCGGAGCGTCTGTGATATGCACTAATGAACTATTTGAAGCAGTTAATGTTTTACTGAGCCCTTCAATTTGTTTAATGAGTCTTTCCTCATTTCGATCAATCAATGTTTTAGAAATATCTAAGATTGGTTGTACGGAACGATAGTTATTGGTGAGTACAATTTTTACCAGATCCTCTTGATATCGTCTTGCAAAACCAATCATATTTTCTACGTTAGCACCTTGAAAACGGTAGATGCTTTGGTCGTCGTCGCCTACCACAAAAACATTGGGTTGTTCCCAATAATTAATCAGTAATTCAACCAAGCGATTCTGCGTTCCGCTTGTGTCCTGATATTCATCCACTAAAATATATAGAAACTGTTCTTGATAACGCGATAAAAGTGTGGGATTTTCTTCGAAAGCTTTGATTACCCAATTGATCATATCATCGAAATCATAACGGTTTCTTCTGCGCATCAATTGTTGGAAATGGGGGAACTCATTCACAGCTGCGATAAGCTTGTTCATTTTCTCCTGCTCTTCTAATATTTTATTTTCTTTAAGGTCCCCAGCTTTAAATTGTTTGTAAGCTCTCTTATACACAAAGTCTTCTCTATTAGGCAAATCCTTCAGGTATTCCTCAATTTTTTCCTGGATGAATTCCGGGGTCCAACCTTCCTTCTTCATAGAACTGAAAAGTTGCTGGAGGTTATTGATCTCGAAATAGACATCTCCTCTATAGCGTTTTAAGGGATTGTCTTTTTCGAAACTATCGATCAGTTGTTTGAACAGATCAATTTTCTCCAAATCGGATATGGGGTCGAGAGAGGTCTTTTCAAATAATGATAAATTTTCCTGAATAATATCATTACAAAAGGCATGGAAAGTATAGATGTTTACTTTATAGGCATCCGGTCCAATAAATCCCAGTAACCTTTTTCTCATGGCAACTGCACCAGCATCTGTATAGGTTAGGCAAAGAATGTTTTCTGGTGAAGTATCTGTTTCTAATAAAATCTTTCCAATTCTTGCACTTAAGATCTGAGTTTTACCTGTACCCGGACCAGCAATTACCATTACAGGGCCTTCGATGGTATCGACAGCAATTTTTTGTTGCGTATTAAGGGCTTCGTAAATTTTATTGAATTGAGCTTTTTGTTGATCCAGGGTTGCCATGCTATAAAGATAAATGAAAGCTTTCAGCTGACTGGATTTCCCTGCATAACAATTATCCGAACAATCTAAAGTAGGATTTGTTATATACGAAACAACAAAGATGTCGAAAGTATATTCTATCAAAACGGTTCAGAAAATGCCTATCAGTTTGGAGCAAGCCTGGGAGTTTTTTAGTCGCCCAGACAATTTAAAAGATATTACCCCCAGTAATTTGGGTTTTCTTGTTATTTCAAAGCACCATGGCGAATGGATGTATGCAGGGCAGATTATTGAATATATTGTTAAGCCGATCTTAGGGATCCCATTATATTGGATGACAGAAATTACTCAAGTAGTGAATAAGCAATATTTCATAGATGAACAAAGATTCGGGCCTTATGCATTATGGCATCATCAGCATCATTTCAAAGCTGTAGAGGGTGGGGTTGAAATGACAGATATTGTGCACTACAAAATTCCTTTTTGGTTTTTAGGGGATATCGCCCAGGCACTATTTGTTAGAAATCAGGTTAAAAACATTTTTAAGTTCCGATTTGCTGCAACAGAAAAGAAATTCGGAAAATGGCCGGGAAAAGATGAAAATGTAATTCAAGAGGGTTAATTACCCGCTTAAATATTAAAATATTTCTTTAAGTCATAAATTTTTACCTTCACGTCTTCGAGTGTTCTATTACAATTCGTGGAAAGAATATGGCGATTCAGCAAAATACATTGAAGAAACTTTCAGAACTATTAGGCATTAGTATATCTACTGTTTCTAGAGCGTTGAAAGACCATCCGGATATCTCCGCGAAAACAAAAATTAGAGTAAAAGAATTAGCTGCCACACTCGATTACGAGCCTAATAATTTTGCAGTACAATTGCGCACGCAGCAGAGTAATGTTTTAGGAATTATTGTGCCCACCATTAGAAATTATTTTTACGACTATTTCATATCGGCTGTTGAAGAAGAAGCAGTAAGGCATGGTTATTCCATCATGATCATGCAATCGCTCGATAGACTTTCATTAGAAATTTCAAATATTAATGTTCTAAGAAGAAATAAAATCATGGGATTGTTTGTATCTATTTCAATTGAAACGGAAGACATGACCCCTTTCAAAAGATTACAAGAATCTGGAGTGCCTGTTGTTTTTTTTGATCGCGTAGCAGAAGTAAGTGGATTTAATAAAGTTTGTTTAGCAGATGAAGAAGCAGCGCGAATTGCAGCTCAATCAATTATTGAAAAGGGCAAAAAAAACGTTTTAGCCTTATTCGGGCACCCGCATTTGAGCATCACTAAATTAAGGTATGCCTCTTTCAAAAGCTATTTTGATTTGCATGCAAAGGATTCAAATGTTGAATACCATTTTCCTGAAAGAGTTGAAACATCTAGGGAGCTTTGTTTGGAACTTTTCAAGAACAAAATACCGGATGCGGTTTTCTGTATGGGGGATATGATATTAATGGGTGTGATGCATGCCGTTCACGAATTAAATTTAAAAGTACCAGAAGATATTTCCATTATTGGGATTAGTAATGGGTTAATCCCAACACTGTACAACCCCAAAATTACTTATGTTGAAACCAGCGGATTTAAGTTGGGACAACTTGCTTTTAAACAAATGTTTGCAAGCCTGAAAGGAATTGATGAAATAGAAGAAGTTATTCTGGATTCGATTTTAGTAGAGGGTGGTTCTTTATAAATATTTGTATCTTATTTATATAGTTGCAAAACATTCCCCTTATTAAATTCTGCTTAAGTTTCGTCCAAAAAAATATATTAATCTTAATACAATCTACTTTTACAATCTCTAACGATTTGTAACGAATGGTTTCAATCCCCTGATGCGCTCGCGTCGCTCATTCCTATCATTCATAGTTACTGCTGTATCATTGCTCGAACTTAAACAGTTATTAAATGTCTTCGCAACAACAGGCTGGTCACAGCCAAATTAGTAAAATCAGTGCAGCTGGTTTATTGGTTACTTTAGGTATTATTTATGGCGATATTGGTACTTCGCCATTATATGTTTTTCGTTCTATTATGGGTGATCGACAAATCACAGAACAACTAGTATACGGGGGTATTTCATGTGTGATCTGGACGCTTACCTTACAGACTACTTTCAAATATGTATTCCTTACTTTAAGAGCAGATAATAGGGGTGAGGGCGGAATATTTTCTTTGTATGCCTTGGTTCGCAGATATGCTAAATGGTTATATATTCCGGCAATTATAGGAGCCGCCACATTATTAGCAGATGGTATTATTACTCCGCCAATTTCAGTGTCCTCTGCTGTAGAGGGATTGAGTGGTATTCCAAGTCTTGAAAAAATTATTGTACCAGGAAACAATCTTACTGTAGGTATTGTAATTGGAATTATTTCATTACTATTTTTCTTTCAACGATTTGGAACAAAAGTGGTGGGATTTGCATTTGGCCCCATTATGCTGGTTTGGTTTTCCATGATTCTTTTTTTAGGAGCCATACAAATTAGCCATACACCAGAAATCATTAAAGCCATCAATCCTTATTATGCGTATGATCTTTTAGTGAACTATCCTCATGGGTTCTGGTTATTAGGTGCGGTATTCCTTTGTACAACTGGTGCGGAGGCATTGTATAGCGACTTAGGTCATTGTGGAAGAAAAAATATTCAGGTTAGTTGGGTCTTTGTAAAAACTGCTTTGATCATTAATTATATGGGTCAGGGTGCATGGATACTTTCACATCATAATCCAACATTAAATGGCTTAAATCCATTTTATGAATTAATGCCACATTGGTTCTTGCTCCCGGGCGTTGTTATTGCAACATTAGCTACTATTATAGCAAGTCAGGCTTTGATCAGTGGATCATTTACTTTAATCAATGAAGCCATCAGTTTGAATTGTTGGCCTCGTGTTACAATAAAGTTTCCTACCGATGTAAAGGGGCAGATTTATATTCCAAGTTTAAACTGGATTTTATGGATTGGTTGTGTGGGTATGATGTTTTATTTCAGAGAAAGTGCACTCATGGAAGCCGCATATGGATTCTCTATCGTAATAGCGATGTTAATGACTACTACTTTGATGTTTATGTATATGCGAAGAGTGAAGAAATGGTCTGTTGTAATTATTTATGCGATTATGTTTGTTTTTGTAACAGTTGAGTTCGCCTTCTTTATTACAAATGTGGCTAAGATTAAACAACGTTGGATGTTCTTATTCTTTGAATTTGGATTAATTTTTATCATGGTGATCTGGTATCGTGCCAGAAAAATTACAAACAGGTATTTGCAATTTGTAAAACTCTCTGACTATGTAAATAGGTTGTTAGATTTAAGTGTTGATAAAGACTATCCAAAATATGCAACCCACCTGGTATATCTTACTAAAGCGGATTATGAAGGGGAGATCGAAAAGCGAATCATGCATAGTATCCTGCATAGGAAACCAAAGAGAGCGGAAGTGTATTGGTTCGTGCATATTCATCGTTCCGATAATCCGTATACGATGGAGTTTACAACTAAAGAAATTGTACCTGGAAAAATCATAAGAGTGGATTTCAATCTTGGATTTAGGGTTCAGTTGAGAATCAATCAGCTATTTAAAAAAGTAATGCAGGATATGTACGCGCATCATGAGATATATGTACAGAATAAATATGAAAGCTTAGATACAAATACGTTCCATGCAGACATCACTTATGTTATTATTGAAACATTCCTTTCGGTTGAAAATGAGTTTTCAATGAAGGAAGGATTTATCATGGATTCATATTTTACTATCAAAAATTATTCTCAATCAGATCAGAAGGCTTTTGGTTTAGATACTGCTGTAACAGTAGTAGAACATGTTCCATTTATCATTAGTCCGAAATTGAAGCTTCCGTTGCTTAGAACAAACAGTTATCGGGAAGAGATAATTCATTAAAAGAAAAAAAGGAAAATGAAGATGCTGAATTCTTTTATGGTTCAGGATCTTCATTTTAATTCTAATAGCTGACTCACATTATTATTACGATCAACCGAGGCCACACAAACTCTTTTGCCTTCTATATCTGGAACATTGGCAAGATTGAATCGAGCATTTTTATCAGTAACAATTATCTGAACCAATTGTGCATTTGCCAGTTTTATTTCTACACCTTGATCCAGAATAAATACAGCAAATGATTTGATTTTCTCGGTACCATTATTGGTGAGTTCTATTAATCCGTTTTGCAATTTTGTTACCGTTGGTTGCACAGGAACAGCATCGTCTATCCAGGGCATTGGAGGCACCAGTGCAGGGTAATAATAATAATTATTGCGAAGACTATCACTCCAGCCAAGCGGATTTTTTTCAAATACCTTACTGTTGAAATACACACTACCCTGGGTTGTTTTGTAATTTCTTAAAGCCTCTATTTGTTTAGGAATTTCATCTGTTTTTCTCCATGCCGGATTGCTGCCGGCACGATAGAAACCATGTCCGATAAACAACTGTCGTCCATATGTATGTTGGTTCCACCAATCTAATAAAGTATCATAATCTGCTAATTTATGTCCGCGTTCCCAATACAATTGCGGCACTACATAATCTATCCAACCCTTGTCAAGCCACAATAAAATATCTGCATACAAATCATCATAATTGGTTTGTCCGCCTTTGGTATCACTTCCCATTGGATCTTGACTTTTGTTTCGCCAAATGCCGAATGGACTGATACCAAATTTTACACGTGGATTGGTGTAGCGAATCGTTTCATATAATTGCTTAATGATGCTATCACAATTACTTCTGCGCCAATCTTCTTTATTCATCCCCTTTCCATATTGCAAGTAAGACTTTTGGTCTGGGAATTCTTTGCCAGCTATACGATAAGGATAGAAATAATCATCCATATGTATTGCGTCGATATCATATCTGGTCAAAATATCTTTAACCACATTTACAGTATGCTGTCTTACTTCAGGAAGAGCGGGATTAAAATATTTTTTACCCCCATATACCAAAAACCATTCAGGGTGTAGTTGCGTTAAATGAGTTGGAGCGATAGAAGAAGTGTGCATATTAAATACTGCTCTATACGGATTCAACCATGCATGAAATTCTAAGCCTCGGTTATGCGTTTCCTTGATCATGAATTCTAACGGATCATAAAATGGGCTGGGTGGTTTACCTTGTTGACCAGTTAAATATTCACTCCAGGGTTCGTATTTTGAAGGATATAAGGCATCGCCTGCGGGTCGTATTTGAACGATTACAGCGTTCATCCCATTTTGCTGATGCATGTCCAATAACTTAATGAATTCTTCCTTTTGTTCTGCTACTGATAAATTCTTTGAACTAGGCCAATCGATATTTTCTACTGATGCCACCCAAACTGCTCTGAATTCGAAATTGCGTGGAGATTGTGTAATTCCTGAAACAGAGAAAATGCAGCTTAATAGGAATAAGCTGAGCGTATTTGTTAGCTTCATGCTACGAATTTATACTTATGTTCTTAGGCAAAAAAAAATGTGGAAGGAATTTGAATTAGTATGTGGTAATACACATTTGAGCATTACTTCTCCCGAACCTTGTCGAGTAAAAAACTGAGTTGAATAGCTTCCGCTTCAGTTAGGTTATGCATGATGTTATCGATATCTGAATTTCGAATATCCAGATGTTCCAATAAAGAAAGCCCTTTTTCTGAGATACGTATGTCTACCAAACGTTTATCAGATTCGCAAGTTGCTTTTTCTGCGAGTCCTTTCTTCACCAAACGATCTACAATTCTACTGGTATCGCTCATCTTATCGAGCATACGATCACGAATCTGTAAAGTGCTTATGGGCATTTTGCTTCCCCTGAGAATGCGTAGAATATTGTATTGCTGGGTTGTGATGTCTGCTTCATCAATGATTTGCTTCATCTTTTCATTGATCCAATTACAAGTGTAGATGAGATTGACCTCAGCCTTCTGATAGTCGTTTCTAAACTGATACTGATTTATGTCTTTTTCTATTCCCATGCGAAGTTAAATCCAAGCATATGTGATGAAAAATACGTTCCGAGTGCAAAGCTAATGGGGAAACATTAAAAAAACATTAAAATTTTAAAAGATTTTTTTCAATGAGCCTCATTTTAACGTTTATTCTTCCCAAACGGTTAATCCTTCACTACAATTAGAGCAGATATCAATGTTTTTGCGACTGATGCTTAAGTCGTTTCTAAATTGATGGTAGTTATTATTTTTCCAAATCTCTTTAAAGCTTTGATTTTTAAGGTTCCCAAGTTGGTGCATCGCGTCTTTATCAAAACAGCAGGGTACTACAAGGCCATCCCAACTAATTACATTGGCATGCCAAAGTCTCCAGCAATGGTTACTCAGTCCACTTTTTACCTGCCTTTTTCCATCTTTCCCGGTTTTATAACGACTAAACTTGTCAATAGTAGGAACTAGTTGATGTGGGTCGTTTACAAAATCGTAGACTTGAGCTGTTTTAAATCGAACTTGGTCAACCCCAACTTCAGCACCTAATTTTTTTATGGCTTCGATCTGATGTTCATTAGGTTTTACTACTAAAAACTGAAAGAAGACAAATGGCGTTTTGCTGTTAAGTGCTTTTTTCCATTTCACAATGTTTTTAGCTCCTTCGATTACTTTCTCCAGATTTCCTCCAATCCGGTATTGCTCATAAACATCTTGTGTGGTACCATCAATTGAAATAATTAAACGGTCCAATCCGCTTTCTACAGTAGCTTTTGCTTTAGCATCAGTTAAATAATGGGCATTGGTAGACGTGGCGGTATAAATATTTTTCTCATGGGCATATTTGACCATTTCCAGAAAATCTGGGTTTAAAAATGGTTCTCCCTGGAAATAGAAAATCAGATAAAGTAATTCCTTATAGATTTCGTCAATCGTTTTTTTAAAGAAACTTTGATCAAGCATACCTGTAGGACGGGTAAATGCTCTCATGCCACTTGGGCATTCAGGGCATCGAAGGTTGCAGGAAGTGGTTGGTTCAAAAGAAATAGATATGGGGTATCCCCATTGAATGGGTTTGCCAATCAGTTTTGTAAGCTGGAAACTACTGTATACTTTCAAAGCGTTCGAAAATCTTCGAAAACTACTTTTTTTGAGTAGGTTAATGCTGTCATTCCAGTTAAAATAAGCCATATTGGGTGTAAATGTAAGGGGAACTATGCTAGAATTTGTATGATTAAAAGGCCATTTGCAATTTTGAAAGTTTTCATAAATTATTTAAAATTGCAGTCGAAAAAGTCCATTCCTATTTTAATTGGGGGGAAATGATCAAATATTCAATTTATAGCTAACTTGCAGCAGCTTATAAATATTGTTTAGGAAAATCAATGTTATTTATAAACATCGGTTTTTTTGTGCAATTTAATAACGAGCTTTGCCTGACCGGTTTAAACAAAAACAAAAAACTTCATGACCCACTTTCATGATCCTACTACTTGTCAATCCTGTGCTCAGCGCTTTACTTCAGTTTTTTGTAAGGCAAAGCAGGAATTTATTGCAGAGATAAACGAACAAAAAATATGTAATATCTACAAGAAAGGGCAAACCCTTTTTAACGAAGGATCTTACCCTTTTGGAGTTTATTGTATCAATGATGGGAAGGTTAAATTATCACATTTAGGAGACGACGGAAAAGAACAAATCATCAGGTTATTACGTGGTGGAGATGTGTTGGGTTATCGAGCACTTTTAAGTGGAGAAAGATATAGCGCTAGTGCCATTGCATTAGAGGATACTCAGGTTTGTTTTATTCCAAAAGAATTGTTCATTAGTGTACTCAAAAGCGATACAGGACTAGCTTTTGAAATGATGAAATTATTGAGTGATGAATTGCATAAAGCGGAAGTAAAGCTCACGCATCTTGCCCAAAAGCCTATTCGTGAAAGACTTGCAGAAACCTTGCTTTTTATTAAAGAAACATATGGATTTGAAGCGGATGGTGTAACCTTAAGTGTTCGCTTATCACGTGAAGAAATTGCTAATCTGGTTGGTACTGCTACTGAATCAACTATTCGTTTATTATCTGAATTCAAGAAAGATGGAATGGTTGAATTGGATGGTAAAAAAATAAAAATCTTACGCCAGAAGGAACTTATTAAAACAGCTAATCTACAGGATTAAAGGGCAGATTGACAATTCAAAACATGACAAAAATCATGCAAGTTATTGAGTACTGTCATTTGCTAAAGCTCTATACGTGAATATCTTGCACGTAAATAGAGGTAGATGTTGACTAATCAAAACGATACTGTTTCAAATGAATTACTAACTCCGGAAGGGTTATGTGCTCTCATTTTGAAGGACTATCATCCTTCCATTACAGAGTCTTGCCGTAAAATTGAAACATTTTTATTATCAAATCATTACGGTAAAGATATTTCCATTCCCCTATCTGAATTAGTTCATTTAATTTTTATGAAATTGAATGATGAGATCAAACATTTTTTCCTGAAAGAAGCGGGCATTATTTTTCCTTCCATTAAAAAGAATGCAAAAAATAAAATTAATAAAGAAGGAGAACATTTTTTACAGCCTACTGCTCTTGAATCTATTCATCAGCGTCAACAAGTAATTACCAACCTACTTCAGAAATTAAGACATTTATTACAGGATTATAATATCCAACCATCCTGGCATAAAGACTGGAAGGAATGTGTAAATGAAATGTTTCAATTAGAGAGCAAAGTATACCAGTGGATTCATGTAGAAGGTAGCTTGCTATACCCTAAAATTACTGGTAAGTCTAGCCATTAATTATCTTAATATTTTATACTGCGTTCACTAAGTAATTTTTTGTAAATTCAATCTATGTCTGAAATTTCTGTTTCGCAAAAAACTAAAGTGCAATGTTATCATTGTGGTGAGGACTGCGATGAGAAAACTATTATTGCACACGACAAGCATTTTTGTTGTGATGGATGCAAGATGGTTTTTGAGATTTTGAACAAGACTGGAATGTGTGATTATTATACGATCAGTGATAACCCGGGGACTAACCAGCGAATTAAGATCAGAGATGATAAATTTGCATTTCTCGATGACCAAAAAATTAAAAATGCTTTACTGAGTTTTACTAATGATACAGAAACGCATGTAAATTTCTATTTACCGCAAATGCACTGCAGTAGCTGTTTGTGGTTATTGGAGAATTTGCATAGACTAAACGAACACGTAATTGGTTCGAAGGTAAATTTCGAAAGAAAAGAGGCAGATATCGTATTCGATCACAGACATGTTTCGATGCGAGAGGTAGCTGAATTGTTAGCGTCAATTGGATACGAGCCATACATCAGTTTTAAAGACTTAAAACAGCAACGGCCCACACTTAATATGTCTAAGATATATAAGTTAGGAGTTGCAGGATTTTGTTTTGCCAATATTATGTTGTTTAGTTTTCCTGAATACCTAGGCATAGATTCACAAGAACTTTTTTTGCAAGGCACTTTTAGATACATGAATATCATTTTGAGTTTGCCTGTATTCTTTTATAGTACTTCAGAATTTTATATCAGTGCCTGGAAAAGTTTGAAACATGGTTTTTTGAATATTGATGCCCCCATTGTTTTGGCGGTAGTAGTTGCATTTGGAAGAAGTTTGTATGAGGTAATTAGTGGAACCGGAGCAGGTTATTTTGATTCCATGGCTGGCATTGTTTTCTTTATGTTGATTGGCCGTGTATTGCAGGATAAAACTTATCAGCAATTGAGTTTTGAGCGCGACTATACTGCCTATTTTCCCATTGCAGTTACAAGAATCAAGAATGAACAATCCGAATCTGTTGCATTGCCAGATATTGTTTTAGATGATACTATTTTGATTCATCATCAGGAACTAATTCCTGCTGATGGAATCCTAACAAGAGGAAAGGCATTGATCGATTATAGTTTTGTTACGGGTGAATCTGTTCCTGTTGAAAAAGAAATGGGAGAAATTGTTTATGCAGGTGGCAAACAGATCGGTAGTAATATTGAATTACTCGTGATCAAAGAGGTAGCACAAAGTTATTTAACAAAACTCTGGAATCGTTCCGAATTTCAGCGCGATAGAAACGATAGCGAGCGTTCTTTTGTACATTTATTAAGTCGTTATTTTACCTGGATCATATTTTCAATTGCTATTACTGCAGCTATTTATTGGTGGGTGATCGATCCAACAAAAATTGGCCATGTAGTTACTTCTGTTTTGATCGTAGCCTGCCCTTGTTCTTTATTATTAAGCAATACTTATACTAACGGAAATATTTTAAGGAGACTTGGAAGGAATCGGTTTTATCTTAGAAATGCACAGACCATTGAAGATATTGCGGATATCAACTACATCGTTTTTGATAAGACTGGAACACTTACTACTGGAAGGTATCAGGATATTAATTATGATGGCGAAATACTGGATGAATCTATTAAAAGAAAAATCTCCGTTTTAGCATCTCACTCAACGCATCCCTTGAGTAAAGCAATTGCATTATGGGCAAAGCATGGAGATACCCAAAATATACGCGTACATGATTTTAGTGAGGTTCCTGGAAAGGGAATTGCAGGAACTGTTGAGGGTGATCAATTGAAATTAGGATCGGCTTATTTTGTTAAAAAAGCAGAGCAGGGTAGTGCTTTGGATTCGGCCGTTTTTGTATGGGTAAATGGAAAAGTGTTAGGAAGATTTGGATTTAGAAATCATTATCGCGATCAAGTTCCTGCTATAATGAAGCGGCTTCGAAAATTAGGATATCCCATTTCAATTCTTAGTGGAGACAATGCAGGTGAAAAGGAATATTTAGAACAATTATTAGGTAAGAATACACCCATTTTATTTCATCAAAAACCCGAGGATAAATTGGAAGCCATCAAAATGATTCAGGCTACAGGAAAAAAAGTGATGATGGTAGGGGATGGGTTAAATGATGCTGGTGCACTTAAACAGGCAGATGTAGGAATTGCAATCACAGAAAATACTGCCACGTTTACACCCGCAAGTGATGTGATTTTAGAAGCTTCGATGCTTCCAAAGTTTCATCAGTTTTTGTTGCTCTGTAAGGCTAATAAGGTGTTAGTATGGACTGCATTTATCGTTTCTATTTTGTACAATATAGTGGGGGAGTCATTTGCAGTGAGTGGAAATTTATCGCCAATGGTGGCTGCTATTTTGATGCCGGCAAGCAGTTTAACCATCTTGCTCATCAGCTTTGGCGCAAGTAATTTATTGAGTTGGAAAATGGGTCTCAAATAAAAATATTTAAACGCGGTTCATTTTTTTGTAATACATGATAAATATCATCAAACTGGTTGAGTATTGTCATGGATTGGTCATTGATACACATTTACTTTTACTAATATTACAACACCACCCACTATGAGTGTTATTATTATCCTTTTACTGGCAAGTATATCTGTAGCCGCGCTGTTTCTGGTAGCTTTTTTATGGAGTGTTAAGACCGGACAGTATGACGACGAAATGAGTCCGCCCATGCGAATGTTGCTAGATTCAGTTCCAGCCAAGGAAATTTCAGATCCAGCAAAAGTCGAATCCCTTTAAATCTTTTAATCATCGCTAATACCAAACCAAAACCAAACTATCCACATGCAAGTAGAAAAATTCTATTATGACAACCGGATTGTAAAGCAATTTGCCTTTGCCACCATTTTATGGGGCGTAGTAGGTATGCTTGCCGGTCTATTGATAGCTGTGCAAATCTATCTGCCAGCTGCCAATTTCGGATTGCCCTTTACCACATTTGGTAGGGTAAGACCTGTTCACACCAACGCGGTTATTTTCGCCTTTGTTGGAAATGGAATGTTCATGGGAGTTTATTATTCATTGCAGCGTTTATGTAAAGCGCGCATGTTTAATGATACACTGAGCAAGATTCATTTCTGGGGTTGGCAATTAATTATTGTTCTTGCAGCAGTTACATTATTGGCTGGCTACACTTCGGGTAAAGAATACGCCGAATTAGAATGGCCGATTGATATTCTAATTGCTTTGATCTGGATCGTTTTTGGTATTAATATGTTTGGTACCATCATTAAGCGCAGAGAAAAACATTTGTACGTTGCAATCTGGTTCTTTATTGCAACCTGGATTACAGTCACCATGCTTCACGTTGTAAACTCTTTTGAATTACCTTTTAGTTGGTTAAAGAGCTACAGTTTTTATGCAGGAGTACAAGATGCGTTGGTACAATGGTGGTATGGACATAATGCGGTGGCATTCTTCCTTACTACTCCTTACTTAGGTATTATGTATTATTTCTTACCTAAGGCTGCTAACAGACCTGTATATAGTTATCGTTTATCGATCATACACTTCTGGGCTTTGATTTTCTTATATATCTGGGCCGGGCCTCACCACTTATTATACACTGCTTTGCCTGATTGGGCGCAAAGCTTGGGTACCGTATTTAGTATCATGCTTATTGCTCCATCATGGGGTGGTATGTTGAACGGCTTGTTCACATTACGTGGTGCCTGGGATAAAGTAAGAGAAGATCCTATTTTAAAATTTATGGTGGTAGCGATTACCTGTTATGGTATGTCTACTTTTGAAGGTCCTATGTTAAGTATTAAGAGTGTGAATGCTATCACACACTTTACAGACTGGACCATTGCACACGTTCACGTAGGTGCTTTGGGTTGGAATGGTTTCTTAACTTTTTCTATTCTCTATTGGTTAATTCCTAGGATTTATAATACTCCTTTGTATTCCAAAAAATTGGCGACAAACCATTTCTGGATTGGTACCATTGGTATTATTTTATATACGATTCCAATGTACTGGGCTGGATTTACACAGGCTTTGATGTGGAAACAATTTACAGCTGAAGGAACTTTAAAATTCCAATTCTTAGAAACTGTAACCCATATCATTCCAATGTATATCACCAGAAGTATTGGTGGTGTATTGTATTTGTCTGGTGTGTTCATCATGGTATACAATATTTATAAAACAGTGAAAGCCGGAAGCTTAGTTGCTGACGAAGCTGCTGAAGCACCAGCACTGGAATCACAAGCGCAAGAAGCACATACTGAAAAGCATAATAAATTATATTGGCACAGATGGATTGAGGCTAGACCTATACAAATGTTGCTGTTCAGTTTAGTTGCTGTTGCTATTGGAGGTATCTTGGAATTAGTTCCTACCTTCTTAATTAAGAGCAATATTCCAACCATTGCTGCAGTGAAACCATATACTCCTCTAGAATTACAAGGAAGAGATATTTATATCCGTGAAGGTTGTTATTTGTGTCACTCTCAAATGGTTCGACCTTTCCGTGATGAAGTTGCACGTTATGGCGAATACAGCAAAGCAGGTGAGTTTGTTTACGACCATCCATTCCAATGGGGAAGTAAAAGAACTGGTCCGGATTTAGCACGTGTTGGTGGAAAGTATCCAGATAGCTGGCACTTTAACCACATGCAAGATCCTCAGAGTATGAGCCCTGGTTCTATTATGCCTTCTTATACATGGTTATATGAAAACAAAATAGATACTGCTATTACTCCTGCAAAGATTCGTGCAATGATAACTTTAGGAGTGCCTTATGCAAAAGGGTACGACTTACAAGCCAATGCAGATCTGATTGAGCAAGCGAAAAAAATTCAGACTGGATTGAAAGCAGAAAAATTGGAAGCTGGTACTAATACAGAAATTCTTGCATTGATTGCTTATTTGCAAAGAGTAGGAACTGATATTAAAAATGCACCAAAGCCAACAGTAGCTGCTTTAACAAATTAAAAAGTATCATCAGCGATTGCTAAACAAGCAATCGCTGATCATCAAACAATAAAGGGTTTATGAAATTCATTCATTATTTAGAAACGATTACAGGTGTTGACATTTTTGGGTTGAGCTCATTAACCATCTTCTTTACATTCTTTGTAGGGATGACTATTTGGGTAATGACTTCAGATAAAAAATCGCTAGATAAAATCAATCATTTACCCCTTGATAATTAAGACAAACCTTAAATCAACTGACATGTTTAAAAAATATTCTTCCATATCTTATTGGGTTAAAGCTCTGGTAGTTGTGATTTCTATCGGTTTTAGTTCAAATGATGCATTTGCGGCTGGCCCACCAAAGGCTTCGGAATTATCCAATCCTTTGGCACAAGTACTGCTAGTAATAATAGTGGGATTATTATTAGCCATTGGCCTTTTGGCCAATGTAATACTTGGGGCCGCCCAAGTGTATCTTCAACGTTATAAAGACGAACGTAAAAAAGGTAACAGTGGCGTAGGTAAATTTTTAACGATTGCCTTGCTATGCCTTACCACTTCAGCTTTATTTGCTGCAGATGCACCTGCCGCTGCAACAGCTGCTGTTGCAGAAGAAACTTCTATCGCTGGATTAGCGTTAACATCATTCTATGTAATGGTTTCTGTGATTTTCTTAGAGTTATTAATCCTATGGGTACTCTTAGTAAATCTTAAAAAATTATTAGCCAAAGAAGCTGCAATTATTGCTGATGCTGAAGAAGTGCCTGCAGAAAAAACTTCTTCTTTCTTAAAGTGGTGGGATAATTTCAATAGTTTCAAACCTATTCAAGAAGAATCTTCGATCGACTTAGGTCACGATTATGATGGCATCAGAGAACTGGATAATCGTCTTCCGCCATGGTGGTTGTATGGATTTTATTTAACCATCATTTTTGCTGGACTTTATATGTATAGATATCATGTGGCAAAATCTGCACCATTAAGTAAAGAAGAATTGGCTATTTCATTAGAGCAAGCTGCAGCTGATAAAGAAGAGTACTTGAAAAAATCTGCCAGCAATGTAGATGAAAATACGGTTACTTATCTTACCTCTCCTGCAGATCATGAAGCAGCTCAGAAAATCTTCACAACCATTTGTGCCGCTTGTCACTTAGCGGATGGTGGTGGTTCAGTTGGACCTAACATGACAGATAATTACTTTATACATGGAGGTTCTATCAAAGACATTTTCAAAACTATCAAATACGGGTATCCTGAAAAAGGAATGAAGAGTTGGAAGGATGATTATTCTCCTACTCAAATTGCTCAATTGGCTAGTTATGTAAAATCATTGGTTGGCACTAAACCTGCTAAGGGAAAAGAACCTCAGGGTGTATTATATGACGAAAAAGCTAGTGCTGGCCCGGCTATTGATTCAACAAAAGCAAAAGTTGATTCAACAAAAACTAAGGCCACAGTAGTTAAATAAGTTTACACTAGATTGATTGCTATATTTTGTATTGCGGATAAACTCTATCCGCAATACATTTTTAAAGACCATCTGTTACTGCTTTTAATTTCGTTTTGACTGCTACAAAATAAAGTCACTAAATTTAATTTCAAGTCCTACCTATCATGGTTAAATTTGAAGGAATAAAAAATTAGTTATCATTTAAAATTATAGAACAATGAACTGGGGTAATAAATTAGTAGTTGTGTTTATTGTTTTCGGATCGTTTATCGGATACCTGGTATATCGTGCAGTTACTACTAAATACGATTTAGTAAGTAAGGAATATTATAAAGATGAGCTTCGCTATCAAGATAAAATAGATCGAATTAAAAATGCTTCAAAAATTAGTGAAGTAAAAGTTGAGCAAGATGCAGATGCAGTAATTATTCATCTGCCTCAGGAACAAAAAGGATTTGCCGTTTCTGGTGACGTATTCTTTTATTGCATCACAGATGATCGAAATGATTATCATGCGGCATTACAAGTGGACTCAACCAATAGACAAATATTTTTAAAGAAGACTTTGCAAAAAGGGGCCTACGATATAAAAATCAATTGGCAGCTTGGCAAAGAACTATACTATTCTGAACAGAAAATATTGATTCGCTAAATGTCTTGGCAATTATTAATATCAGGTTTTGCTTTAGGAATCATTAGCAGCTTTCATTGCGTAGGCATGTGTGGTCCTATTGCATTATCACTTCCAGTTTACTATTTACCACCACAAAAAAAATTAATCGGAATACTGTTCTATCATTCAGGCAGGATTTTTCTATACGCTTTGCTAGGATTGTTTTTTGGTTTTGTAGGCAGACAATTTTACTTAGCAGGATTGCAACAATATTTCTCCATTGCGCTTGGGTGTATTATTCTATTAATCTTAATTCAAACTACAGTAGGGAAGAAATTGATTCATTTCAAACTCTTTGATCAGTATCAAGAAAAGCTACAAAACATCATTGCCATTTATATTCAAAAAAAGCAATTATACGGCATGCTAATATTGGGGATGGCAAATGGGTTATTGCCCTGTGGCATGGTATATTTAGCTATAACTGGGGCAATGGCTGCTGGAAATTTAATGGGTGGGATGCTTTTCATGGCTTTTTTCGGACTCGGAACCTTTCCTGCCATGTTTTTATTGACCTATTTCGGCAGTTTTATCAGCCTTAAAGTTAGAAATAACATGAAAAAAGCCATTCCATTCTTTGTGGCTACAATGGCTATCTTACTTATTTTGAGGGGTTTGAATTTAAATATTCCCATGATAAGCCCAGTAATGAATGATTCTGCAGCACATGTGGTAGACTGTCCTTAGTCTTAACAAATTCTTCTTAATCCCTTGACATTTTTTTTAGTCTTTCTATTCGAGCTTTGTATCAGCAAAGGGGGTGAATGATAGTGAATTAAAACTATTAACAATCCTTTTAAAGTTTTGGCATTCGATTTGCGTAATACAATATATCAAAAGATAATAAACGTTTTTCTCATAAGCAGTTAGTTTTGGTTGCGGCCTCTGTTTCCACAGAGGCCAATCTTTTTTTAGGCCCTGATTTTGTTTTTCCTTTTAAGAATTTGATAGCTTACAATCAATGCCAAAAAACATCCAATGGCATCTGCTACCATATCTAACAGATCAAAACTGCGGTTGATTGTCCAATATTTCTGTACAAATTCCATCAGCACACCATAAATAATACCGAGTAATAGAATCCCCCAAAACCAATATTTTTTTTGTAAATCGCTAATCGAAAAATGAATAATTGGAAAAGAGGATAGAAAGCAGAGGGTGCTAAAGAGACCAATATGTACCCATTTGTCGAAAAAGGGAATATCAAATAAATGTGATTTTGGAAAACTAGAACCCGGAAGGGTTAATAGAAACACTGTAATAATAAAAAATATTACAGCAGGTAGAAAGGGGTAATTTCTGAAAAACTGCATACACAAAGGTAAAACTTTCTGTATGCAGTATTCTATATTTTAACCTACCAACGAGCCATATGCTTCGCTGTTCATAAGGGCTTCTACATCAGATATATTGGAAACTTCTAATTTAACCATCCAGCCATCACCGTAAGGATCTGTATTAACCAATTCAGGTTGTTTTTCTAAAAGTGGGTTAGTCGATAAAATAGTTCCAGCAACAGGTAAGAAAAGATCACTCACCGTTTTTACTGCTTCTACTGTTCCGAAAATTTCTTCTGCTGCTAAGGTTTTACCAACTGTATTGATATCAACATAAACGATATCACCTAATTCGTGTTGCGCAAAATCGGTAATACCAATGGTTGCAGTATTGCCTTCCAAAAGAATCCATTCGTGGTCTTTAGTGTACTTTAATGTGGCAGGAAAATTCATGTTTTAGTTTTTATTGTTGCAAATATTGTATAAAATTAGAAGAATACCTAAGCAGCTTTAAATTAAAAACCCATTTGACCGAAGTATAATAGAACATGGTCTTTCAGGAAATTTTCCTGCTCTCTTTGATCCTGAACCGGTAATTCTTTCAGTTGCTTAAAATGTGGCCATCCGTCTTCGTCATTGCCTTCTTTTACATAATAACCGCTCTGCCCCAAAACAGTGCAAACCGCAATATGCATCAGGTCCTGCTTTTGTTCCTTACTTATTTTTGCAACCACGAATCCTGTTTCTTGCATACCAATTAAGAACAAAACGGCCTCTAAATCGGGCTTTTTGCCAAATCTTTCTACCAGTTTAGCTTCTAAACTCCACCAACGTTGTTGTAAATCAT
Organism: Bacteroidota bacterium; assembly: GCA_037139075.1. Classification (GTDB taxonomy): domain Bacteria; phylum Bacteroidota; class Bacteroidia; order Chitinophagales; family Chitinophagaceae; genus Sediminibacterium. The sequence goes on along the minus strand of JBAXHC010000029.1, from coordinate 4,951 downwards.
CTTCAATAAACATAGTTGCAAAGGTAAAAGGTTCAAGGTTGCTTTCATCAGCTTGCAAAAGTTATATTTGCAAAAATTGATTCTATGTTACAAGTGCATGTTCTGCGTAATAACCCTGCGGAAGTGAAGAAAAGACTGGCAGTTAAACAGTTCAAACAAATAGACCTTGTGGATCTTATTGTTTCACTGGATGATGATAGAAAGCGTTTGCAGAACGAGTTCGACCAAACCCAAGCCAAAGTAAATGCCGCTTCAAAAGAGATTGGCAAATTAATGGCCCAGGGTAATAAAGAAGCAGCTGAAGCTACAAAAACTGAGGTGGCGGCCTGGAAATCAACTTTGGAACCCCTGAAAGAACAAATGGCTTCAGTAGAAACTGACCTGCAGGCCAATTTGGTTCTTTTACCCAATCTTCCTAATGAATTAGTGCCAGAAGGGAAAACTCCAGAAGAAAATGTAGTGGTGCGAGAAGGGGGACAGAAACCTAACCTTTATGCTGCAGCAGTGCCACATTGGGATTTGATTAAAACTTATGATTTAGTTGATTTTGAAACAGGTGCAAAAATTACGGGTAGCGGATTTCCATTATACAAAGGAAAAGGTGCAAAATTGCAAAGAGCATTGATTAGCTATTTCTTGGATTATAATACTGCAGCAGGGTATACTGAATATATTCCCCCATTTATGGTAAACGAAGCGAGTGCTTTTGCAACTGGCCAGCTTCCAGATAAAGAAGGACAAATGTATCATGCAACTGCAGATAATTTTTATTTGATCCCTACTGCAGAAGTTCCTGTTACCAATATTTATCGCGACACAATTGTAAAGGAATCCGAATTGCCGATAAAGATGACGGCTTATACCCCTTGCTTTAGAAGAGAAGCTGGGAGTTTTGGAAAGGATGTACGTGGATTAAATCGTGTGCATCAATTTGATAAAGTAGAAGTGATACAAATTGTACACCCGGAAAAAAGTTATCAAGTACTTGACGAAATGGTTGCACACGTAGAAAAATTATTGCAATCACTGCAATTGCCCTATCGGATCCTTCGCTTATGCGGTGGAGATATGGGTTTTACTTCTGCTATCACTTATGACTTTGAAGTATATAGCGCTGGGCAGGATCGTTGGTTAGAAGTTAGTAGCGTTTCTAATTTTGAGAGTTATCAAACCAATCGAATGAAATGTCGTTTCAAAGATGCAACTGGAAAAACTCAATTCACTCATTCTTTAAATGGAAGTTCATTAGCATTGCCAAGAATAATGGCTAGTATATTAGAGAACTTCCAAACTGAAGAAGGTATACAATTGCCAGAAGTATTGCTGCCTTATTTTGGTGCTAATAAAATTGACTAATAAATCAATCCATATGTTTTTAAAATGGTTTAAAAGAGTACTCTATATTATTCTAAGTGTATTTATACTCCTGAATATGATGGCTGCATTTCATGCGTATAAGTTTACTCATTTTTATGCTGGAATTCCACCAGCTAAAAAATCAGATCAAATGAGTTTTGTAGAAAAAACATCTGCGATTTTAGTGGGTGTAAAATACGCGAAGAGTATTGTAGTAGATTCTTTTCAGGTAAAACATGAAACCATTAGCATCAAAACAATGGATAGCGTTACTTTAGAAAGTTGGTACGCCAAAGCCGATAGTAATGCAAAAGGAACCATTCTCTTATTTCACGGACATGGAAGTAGTAAAAGCGGTATTATAAAAGAAGCCACTGCCTTTCATGAAATGGGCTGGAATGTATTGATGACCGATTTTAGAGCACATGGAAATAGTGAAGGTGAAGTTTGCACAGTTGGATTTAATGAAGCGAAAGATGTAAAAGCAGCATACGATTATATAAAAGCAGTGGGAGAGAAAAATATAGTACTATGGGGTATTTCTTTAGGAGCTTCCACTATTTTGTCTGCCGTAAATCAGTTTAATATAAAGCCCAATAAGGTTATTTTGGAAATGCCATTTGGCACATTAATGGATGGGGTTAAAGGACGTTTAAGAATGATGCATATTCCCGAAACCCCGATGAGTACGCTTTTAACTTTTTGGGGTGGAGTTGAACAGGGTAATTGGGCTTTCGATTTTCGACCACAAGATTTTGCTTCAAAATTAAACTGTCCCGTTTTAGTGCAATGGGGTATTAATGATCCTCGTGTTACTGAAACCGAAACAAATACGATTTATAAAAATCTAGCTAGTCACGATAAATTTTTAATGAAATATATTCAAAGCGGACATCAAAGTTTATGTAAGAATGAAAATGCTAAATGGATGAGTACTGTTGGTGATTTTCTTCGCTAAGTAGCAACTATCTTTCAATAATTACTGTGGTTCCAATTGGTAGAAGTTCGAATAATTCTTGAATGTAATTGTTCTTTGTGCTGATACAACCTTCCGTCCAGTTTTGGTATTGATCAATGGCATAATCTTCATGAGGCCATACTCCATGAATGCCTATTTCGCCACCAATTTTTGCGTTAGCTGGAATGAGGCCTTCTGCTTTTCTAATATTAAATTTCTCAACACTCTCTGCGTTTGGATAATCAATGGAAATAAATCGATTCCATTTTTCGTGTTTACGTTTTGCCACTATATGAAAAGTTCCCTCTGGTGTTTTACGATCGCCCTGCATCATTTTATCGCCAAGATCTTTACTGCCAAATACAACAGGATAACTGGATATCCATTGCCCATGCGCATCAAATAAAGTAAGTGAATATTTACTCTTGCTAATAAGTACAGTAAAACTATTTTTATCTGGGTGTTTTGTATCAAAACGATAGGGAACTCTAAAAGAAGTATTCATTGCCATAATGCCAAATAGCAAAAGGAATAATGAGTACTTTTTCATAAAGGGGGTTTAAAATTATATGCAACTTAAAGTAAAAGAATGTTTTTGAATATTAAATTCAAATTTTTATACATTTTATAACCAAAACACCCCTTAGAAAAGGGGCGTTATAACATGAGAAACTATTGATAACTAGTTATTACCATCTGCTGAAGCGGATACCTACAGTATAAGGATACTGCTCCACACGTGTAATATCTTTTTGTAATTTGTTGATGCTGTATGATCCGTATAATCGAATTGGACCCAATCCAATTTCACCTATTGTTGCCAATCTCCAAGGTTCGAAACTAAAGTCGCCATTCACTTTTTGCTTCCCACGTTCAGCACTGATCTGTTTGTTTCTACTATCAATTAAATATCCTGCACTCATCCCTACACTGAAATTGAATCCATTTCTTCGATCCGGGGTAGTATTAACATTGATCATGAAGGGTACTGTAATATAGCTGACATACAATTTGTTTTTAGAAAATGAAATGCTGTCATTATAAACATAGGCAGTTGGATCTTTCCGATAACTCAACCTGCTATCGTAGCGAAAATTATACATCTCATAACCAAGGCCGTATTTTAAATTCACGACATGCTTGTAAACATTTAGTTTTTGCATGAAGAGCCAGATATTAACGTTACTGGATTTTCCGGTATTTAATTGATAACTATTCTGATTTACTGGGCCATCCTGTGAGCGAAAAGTTTTAAAATAACTGCCAGCTTGTGCACTTGTATAGTTTGTTTCGTCGCGGAAATTAGCAAAGCCGAGATCCATGATCCACCAATTGGTACTTACATTTGATTTTTTGCGTGGACGACGCTCAATTTTTACATCCACTGTTTTGTCCCAATCATGCCAGATACTTGTTTGTGTTTCGGCAGCTCCTTTATTTTTTTTAATGATTACAAAGTTTCCAACCCTGACTGTATCAGTATTGAATGAACTGCTATCTTTTTGTGCAAAGCTTATTGTGGTAACCATTGTGGCTACAAATAAAATTATGAGTCTTTTCATAGTATTTGTTTTTTATTCTAATGTGTGGCTATTGGATATTTCGTTTTTTTCTTCTTCGTTTTTATTTTTGCCTTTGAATAGACTTGAAGCTTTTCTTAAAAAGCCACGTAGTTTGTCTTTATTGATTTCAACGGATCCTACGTACAAGCTTTTTCTTTCGTCATCCGTATCCAGTTCTTTATAAACTGCTGGTTTAATATAGTTTTGTGCAACAGTTTCATCAGGATGACTATTTACTGGAATCAGTAAACTTGCATGATTATTGGATTCCTTGTTTATTACCTGTATATCATTTAATGTATTTGAAGTAGTGGTATTAACTGCAATGGTTTCCTGTGCATCAAGATGTTTTGTTATTTCTGTTTTTGCAATTATAGGTTCAATAATTGAGGTCTTTTCAGGAATTTTATTTTCACTAAGAGCATTAAATGATTTACCTGGCAAACTTCTTTTTGTTTGAACAATTTGGGTTTGATCTTCTATTTTATTTTGTATAAATGCAGGTTGCTCTTTAACTAAATTCTTAAGTTCATCAGGAGCTGCATTCTTAATAGATTTAGCAACTGAGATAGAACTATTGTTATATGGTACAAGTATTCCTACCATTGCTATTATTCCTATTATTGCTGCAGCTACTGCCAATTTCCACCATTGTAATAAAATAACCGGCTTAGTGCTTTCTTCTTTTCTGAATAAAGATTCTTTATCGGAAAAGCTAATATGCTCAATAGGTAATTTCGCTTGCTGTAATGTTTCAAATAATTCTTGATATTCAGGATGCGTTGAAACAAAATACAAGGTCTCTTCTTTTTCTTGTTCTGTTAATTCATCATCGATAAAAAACAAAAATTTCTCTTCGCAGTTAATACTATTGATATGTTCCGATGTTGTTCTGAGTAGTGATGACTTGTTCTCGAAATGATAAGGTTCTTCTGGTAATTTCGTTTGAAGCAACATGTTTAATTCATCAACCAGATCCTCATTTTCTGCTGCAAAGCGGTCTACCGCTTGCATTTCTGTTGCAGACAGTTCCCCGTCTACATAAAGCAGAAAATAATTTTCGTAATTTAATCGG
>JBAXHC010000028.1:0-35192 GCA_037139075.1 Bacteroidota bacterium | reverse complement strand
TTTTTATCATTATTAGCCCAATCTTCCATCATGGTCTTAGAGAATTCTCCGCTCATGATATCGTCCTGGTGTTTTTGGAACAAGCTTCTCATGATGTCTTTCAATTCTTCAGAAAGCTCATATGCTTTGATCTTTGCAGGATTCGATAAGCGATCCATCATCGCAGTTATGCCACCTTGCTTTAATGCTTCAGTAACTACTTCCCAACCATATTGGATTAATTTTGAAGCATAACCTTTATCAATTCCTTTTTCTACCATTTTGTCGAAACATAGAATTGATCCTGTTTGCAACAAACCACAAAGGATGGTTTGCTCACCCATTAAATCAGATTTTACTTCAGCCACAAAAGAGGATTGTAAAACACCCGCTCTATGTCCACCTGTACCAGCACAATATGCTTTCGCGTATTCCCAACCTTTTTCTTCAGGATCATTCTCTGGGTGAACAGCAATTAAAGTAGGCACTCCAAATCCGCGTTGATATTCTGCGCGAACTTCAGAGCCAGGACATTTTGGAGCTACCATGATTACAGTAATATCTTTACGAATTTGCATTCCTTCTTCCACAATATTAAAACCATGAGAATAAGAAAGCGTTGCGCCATGTTTCATCAATGGCATTATTGCATTGATGACAGAAGTATGTTGTTTATCTGGTGTTAAGTTAATTACTAAATCGGCTGTAGGAATTAGTTCTTCGTAAGTTCCAACAGTAAAATTATTCTCAGTAGCAGATTTCCATGACTGACGTTTAGCTTCAATAGCTTCTTTACGTAAAGTATAAGAAACATCTAAACCAGAATCGCGTAAATTCAAACCTTGGTTCAAACCTTGTGCACCACAACCTACGATTACTAATTTTTTTCCTTTTAATTTGTTTACACCATCTGCAAATTCACTTTTGTCCATGAATTCACATACGCCTAATTGATTCAGCTTTTCTCTTAATGATAGTGTGTTAAAATAATTGCCCATTTGTTTTGTTTTGTTTTCCAAAGTCTATTAAGGACTTGGTTTTGTTGATGAATATTTTATTCTATTTTATAATTACATGGTAAAGACACTATCCTGTTTATTCAGGAATTCATTTTCTACCTGTTCTTCTCCTGGCATGGCTTCTTCAAATTCTCTTAATTTTTCGTGGAAGCCATGAGATGCTTTAATGATTGCTACTCTAGCACTTCTTACAAATTCAATCAAGCCATAGGGAGCCAATACTGCTACCAATTTATCGGTTTCTTCTCTATGTCCGCTAGTTTCAAATATGGTATAGTCTTTGCGAATCACAACTGCTCTTGCACCGAATTCACGAAGTAATCGTTCTACTTGTACTTTTTCTGCAATTTCATCAGTTGATACTTTATACAATGCTAATTCCTGCCACACTATTTCATCATTTGTATTGTAATAAGCTTTTAATACTTCAACTTGTTTTTCAATTTGGCGAGCCAGTTTTCTTACTACTTCTTCAAACTCATTGATCACGATAGTAAAACGATGAATACCTTCTTCTTCAGATGGTGAGGTATTTAAACTTTCGATATTAATTTTTCTACGAGAAAACATCGTAGCAATACGAACCAATAAACCAATATGGTTTTCGGTGTATACAGTGATGGTAAATTCTTGTTTATTCATAGCCAACCCAAAAGGGAATTTTTAATGAAAAGTTATACTTACTTTAATCTGATTTCGCTTACGCTACATCCTTGTGGTACCATTGGAAATACATTATTTTCTTTGCCCACCATTACTTCTAATAAATAAGATCCTTTATGATTCAACATGGTTGATAAAGCTTGATGTAAATCTTCACGCTTAGATACACTTTGTCCTTCAATTCTATAAGCTTTTGCGAGTGTTACATAATCAGGACTGGCGATATCAACAAATGAATAACGTTTATCCATAAACAATTGCTGCCACTGGCGTACCATTCCAAGGAATTGATTATTCAAAATAAGAATTTTCACATCCACTTCATTTTGCATGATGGTTCCTAATTCTTGTAAAGTCATTTGAAAACCTCCGTCTCCTATAATTGTAATTACCTGACGATCGGGTGCACCAAATTTTGCTCCTATAGCAGCAGGTAAACCAAATCCCATGGTTCCTAAACCACCCGAAGTAATATTGCTTTTTGATTTATTAAACTTCGCATATCTGCAAGCAACCATTTGGTGTTGACCAACATCCGTTACAATAATGGCATTGCCTTCTGTTAATTCATTCAAATTGCGAATCACTTCACCCATGGTTAAAATTTCACTAGTAGGATTTAATTCGTCGTGAATAACTTCTTTTACTTCTTCCGCCATGTAATCTTTGAACTTGTTAACCCATGCAGTATGTTTTTTTTCTTCTACCAATTTCGTAAGTAAGGGAAGTGTTTCTTTGCAATCGCCCCAAACACCTACAGTTGCTTTCACATTTTTATCGATCTCAGAAGGATCAATATCTAAATGAATAACTTTTGCCTGTTTAGCGTATTTGTCTAAACGACCAGTAACGCGGTCATCGAATCGCATACCGATTGCAATTAAAACATCACAATCATTGGTTAATACATTGGGTCCGTAGTTACCGTGCATACCCAGCATACCCACATTTAGAGGATGATCTGTTTCAAGTGCGCTTAATCCCATTATTGTCCATGCAGCAGGAAGTCCGGCTTTCTCAATAAAAGCTTTGAATTCTTTTTCTGCTTTACCCAGAATAATACCCTGACCAAAAATCACAAATGGCTTTTCAGCTTTATTGATCAGTTCAGCAGCTTCTGCCACAAATTCTTTTCGAACAATTGGTTTTGGACGATAAGATCTGATATGAGTACATGCTTTATAGCCTTCGTATTCGAATTGTTGTAATTGCGCATTCTTTGTGATGTCGATTAAAACCGGACCAGGGCGACCAGTTCTTGCGATATAAAATGCTTTTGCTAATACGGCAGGAATTTCAGTTGCGTCTGTTACTTGATAGTTCCATTTTGTAACAGGTGTGGTAATATTGATAACGTCGATTTCCTGAAATGCATCAGTTCCTAATAAGTGAGCAAATACTTGACCAGTGATGCACACAAGCGGTGTACTATCGATCATAGCATCAGCTAAGCCAGTCACTAAATTTGTAGCACCCGGACCACTTGTACCGAATACAACACCTACTCTTCCTGAAGCACGTGCATAACCTTGGCCAGCGTGAATGCCACCTTGTTCATGACGTACTAGAATATGTTTTAGTTTATCATGGTAATCGTACAATGCATCATAAATAGGCATGATTGCACCACCAGGATATCCAAAAATGGTATCTACTCCTTCTGCAACAAATGCTTCCAGTACAGCTTGTGAGCCGCTGATAGTTTGCGCTTTTTTTGCTACCGTTTCTTTTTTTACTTCTAAAGTTTCCATCAGTAAATATTGAATGTTGAACTTAATTATTTTAGGCTTCGTCGGTTACACAACCTTCAGAAGCATCTTTTACACATTGTGCGTATTTGAATAATAAACCTTTTGTTGCTTTCAATGCAGGTTGTTTCCAATTAGCTCTGCGTTGGGCAATTATTTCATCGCTGACTCGAAGATGGATCGTATTATTTACAGCATCTAATTCAATTATATCATCATCTTCTACTAATCCAATTAAACCACCCACAAATGCTTCCGGTGTGATATGACCCACAACAAATCCGTGGGTTCCACCACTAAATCTACCATCCGTAATTAGTGCAACTGATTTACCTAAACCTGCACCAATAATTGCTGAAGTAGGCTTCAGCATTTCAGGCATTCCAGGAGCACCTTTTGGCCCGACGTGTTTGATCACCACTACATCTCCGTGTTTAATTTTTCCAGAGTTAATGCCTTTGATCAATTCTTGCTCGCCATCGAAAACGCGGGCGGGTCCAACAAATTTTTCACCCTCTTTACCACTGATCTTTGCAACTGAGCCTTTTTCAGCAAGATTGCCGTAGAGGATTTGTAAATGACCAGTAGTTTTTAGGGGTGACTCCAGGGGGAATATAATTTTCTGCTGATCAAAGTTTAGATCAGGTACGTTTTCTAAATTTTCAGCAAGCGTTTTTCCAGTAACAGTTAAGCAGTCGCCGTGTAAGAATCCTTTTTTTAATAAGTACTTCATCACTGCAGGAACGCCACCATATTGGTGAAGGTCTTGCATCAAATATTTTCCACTTGGTTTAAAATCAGCAAGTACTGGTGTCTTATCACTGATAGTTTGAAAATCATCTTGAGTGATACTAACTTCTACACTTTTTGCCATTGCAATCATATGTAAAACGGCATTGGTTGATCCACCCAAAATCATGATAACAGTAATGGCATTTTCAAATGCTTTACGCGTCATGATATCTTTTGGTTTAATATCTTTTTCCAATAACAATTTGATGGCAGCACCTGCGTCTTCGCATTCTTTTTGTTTTTCTTCGCTCAATGCTGGATTAGAAGAAGAGAAAGGCAGACTCATGCCAAGTGCTTCAATAGCAGCTGCCATAGTATTTGCAGTGTACATGCCTCCGCAGGCACCAGCGCCTGGACAAGCATGTTGCACGATACCTTTAAAATCAGCTTCGCTCAAATTTCCCGCAATTTTCTGACCTAGTGCTTCAAAAGCTGAAACTATATTTAAGTCCTGACCTTTATAATGACCTGGTGCGATGGTTCCACCATATACCATAATGGAGGGACGATTTAAACGACCCATTGCAATTAATGATCCAGGCATATTTTTATCACAACCTGGAATAGCGATCAATCCATCATAATATTGCGCACCACAAACAGCTTCAATTGAATCTGCAATCACATCTCTGCTCACTAAAGAATAACGCATTCCATCGGTGCCATTACTCATACCATCACTCACTCCAATGGTATTGAAAATGAGGCCTACTAAATTATTCTCCCAAACACCTTTTTTAACTTTTTGAGCTAACTCGTTCAAATGCATATTACAAGTGTTACCATCATAGCCCATACTCACCACCCCAACTTGTGCTTTTTGCAAATCTTCATCGGTTAAGCCAATTCCATAAAACATAGCCTGGGCTGCAGGTTGTGTTGCATCTAGTGTGATCGTTTTGCTGTACTTATTTAATTCCATGATATCCTGATTTCCAAATCTAAATGTTCAAATTATTTGTTAGCTACAATTAATGCTTTATAAGCGTCTTGTACTTTTTTACTCAATGTATCATTCCAGTCTTTCTTAAATGCAATACCATCAAGGCTTTCCCAACCAATTACTTCTGCAGCGGTACCACAAAAAAAGGCTGCGTCTGAACCATATACTTCTTCCTTTGTAAAGAATTTCTCTTCCACAAAAATTCCTAAGTCTTTACAAATTTCTAATACCGTTGAACGCGTTATACCAGGTAAAATATTGCCTAGTGCAGGAGTAAATAGTTTTCCATCTTTTTCGAAAAACATATTTGCACCCGGGCCTTCAGCCACATAACCATTCATGTCAGTTAACAATGCTTCATCATACCCCATGTCTTTTACTTCGTAGCTGGCTAGAATGCTATTCACATAGTGACCAGAAGCTTTAGCAGTAATTTTAAATCCTTTTGGATTGGGACGTTGAAAAGTTGATGTTCCAATCCGTAATAATTTATCTCCTAAAAAAGCAGCCATTTCCCAGGCCTGAATGGTAAGGTGAGCTTCGGTATTGAGATTGAATGACATATTCGGTGCTCCATAAATCAATGGACGGATATATGCATCTTGTAAATTATTTTGTTTCAGAACTTCATAAGTAGCTTCAATAAGCTTTTCTGGATCGAACTGATATGGGAGTCTTAATGAATCTGCAGAATGCTTTAAGCGATCATAATGTTCCTTGGCTTTGAAAATTTGGGTACTGCCATTAATAGATCTGTAAGAACGGATGCCCTCAAAAACCGCAAAGCCATAATGAAGCGATTGACTATATAAATCAATTTTCGACTCTGCTGCTTTCACAAATTTGCCATCGAGAAAAATAATCGTGTTTTCGTTGTAATAATTTGCCATAATCTTATTTCGAAAAATAATTAAGGTTATAATGACTTAAAAAGCGCGGCGCAAATGCGCCACGCGTAAAAACTAAAACTATACTTATGAGAAAACCCTAATTAGTGGCCAGCTCCGGGCGATAAGCCTTTGCTAGCGAATGCAAATCGCTTTCTTCCACTTCCTTCTTGCGATCGGCAACCTGTAAGAACTTTTCATACAAAAAGTCTATATCGTTACGAGTATACTGGTAACCAATTTTTTGAAAGCGGTGTGCAAGAGCGCTTCTTCCGCTTCTTGCAGTTAACACGATTTTACTTTCCCCTGCACCTACAACTTCAGGGTTAATGATCTCATATGTTTGTGCATCTTTCAAAAATCCATCCTGATGAATACCTGATGAATGTGAAAATGCATTTGCTCCTACTATTGCTTTATTCGGTTGAACAGGCATACGCATGATATCCGAAACCTCACGGCTCAATGGATTCAATTGTTTGCTATCAATATTGGTATAAAAACCTAGGTCTTTATGCGATTGAATAATCATGGCCACTTCTTCTAATGCTGTATTTCCAGCACGCTCACCTAATCCATTAATGGTACACTCAATTTGTCGAGCACCACTAATAATGCCAGCAATGGAGTTAGCAGTAGCTAACCCCAAATCGTTGTGGCAATGGCAGGAAAGGATTGCCTTGTCAACGTTGGGAACATTGTTGATCAAGTAAGCAATTTTCTCTCCATATTGGTTTGGCAAACAATAGCCAGTTGTATCTGGAATATTTACAACAGTAGCACCGGCCTTAATAACGGCTTCCACTACACGTGCTAAATATTCATTTTCAGTTCTGCCTGCATCTTCTGCATAGAACTCTACATCATCCGTAAAATTTCTAGCCCATTTCACACACTGAATCGCCCTCTCTAAAATATCTTCTCTATTAGAATTGAATTTACTCTTGATATGAAAATCAGATGTGCCGATTCCTGTATGAATTCTGGAGCGATGTGCATATTTTAAAGCAGCTCCAGCTACTTCAATATCTTTTTGCACTGCACGGCTTAATCCGCAAACAGTTGCATTTTTTATTACTTTGGCAATTTGGGAAACTGATTCAAAGTCACCAGGACTGGAGACAGGGAATCCGGCTTCAATAATGTCAACTCCCAAAGCCTCGAGTTTGAGGGCAAGTTCTAACTTTTCAGTGGCATTCAACTTACAACCGGGCACTTGCTCTCCATCGCGCAATGTGGTATCAAATATATAGACCTTTTCACTCATGTATTATCTATTTAAACCTTTTTAGACAAGAAAACAGGCGACTCAATTTGTTATCGGATGTCCTTTATAACAAAGAAGCCAACCTGCCATATTCGAATGTATATGCAAACAATGGCTTATTTTGATTAAAATAGTGGGGTTTTTACAGTGCTCAAATTGTCTTATATTTGATGAAAGCCTTACTGTTATTGAATTTTGGCCCAAATAAATTACGATGCCTAACCGTTCTACTGATGCTTTGTTTTTATTGATTCAGTCGCTAGAAAGATCAGAAAAGCGGAATTTCAAACTATTTGTGAAAAGAAATTCGGCTTCGAGCGACCTCAAAATCATACAATTATTCGATGCATTAGATAAAATGGATATCTATGATGAGGATTTGCTACTTAAAAAGAATCCTACTATACAAAAACAGCAATTATCGAACTTAAAGGCCCATTTATACCGTGAATTATTAAATAGCTTGAGGCTTTTGAAGCAGGATGATAATATCGATATTCAAATTCATGAACAGCTCGATTTTGCCCGGATACTCTATAATAAGGGTCTTTATCACCAAAGCCTTAAGGTTTTAGAAAAAATCAAAGAATTATCGAAGACCAATAATCAGGTTACTTATCTCCTGCAAGCTTTGTTTTTAGAGAAAAATATTGAAGGACTACATATTACCCGAAGTATGCAGGATCGGGCAGATAGATTGGCAACTGAAGTAGAGGAAACCAATTATAGACTTACCATGATTGGTGCACTATCAAATTTATCGCTTCAATTATATAGCTGGTATATCAAAAATGGTTTGGCTCGAAACAGTAAGGATGCTGAATCGCTCAATCTTTTGTATAATAATGGATTATTAGATGCTTCGAAAGATTGCAAGGGATTTTATGAAAAATTGTATCGATATCAGTGTAAATGCTGGTATGCATTTATTGTTCAGGATCTGATCATGTATTATAGATATTGTCAGAAATGGGTAGACCTTTTTCATCAGGAACCGAAAATGATTGATGTAGAAACGGCACATTATATAAAAGGCTTACATAATTTAACCAGTGCACATTTCGACCTGGGCAATTATCAAAAATTTCGGGAAACCATTCAGTGTTTTGAAAATTTTTCTCAAAGTTCTATTGTTCAACAGAATCATAATAACCTGATTCAAGTATTTGTATATATCCAGATTGCAAAACTGAACCAACATTTTATGGAGGGAACTTTTACCGAGGGTTTAATTGAAGTTCCTTTAATTGAAGCAAAACTTCAAGAATATGAATTGTATCTCGATAGGCACAGAGTATTGGTGTTCTATTATAAAATCGCATCACTGTATTTTGGAAGCGGAGATTTTGATAGAAGTATCGATTTCCTCAATAAGATTATTAATTGGAAGGTTGATTTAAGAACCGATTTGCAATGTTATGCGCGACTATTACATTTGATTGCACATTATGAATTGGGAAATTATGATATACTCGAATACTTACTGAAATCAGTGTACCGTTTTATGTCGAAAATGGAAAATCTTAGTACTGTAGAAGTGGCGGTATTTGCGTTTATCAGATATAGCTTTAGATTATCGCCCAAAGAATTAAAACCTGAGTTTGAAAAATTACTGGTACAATTAAAGGAACTAGAGCACGACCGATTTGAAACGCGAGCATTTATGTATCTCGATATTATATCTTGGTTGGAAAGTAAAATTTCTGCTACCCCTGTACAAACGGTGATCAGAAATAAATTTCTTGAGACGCAGAAAAAAGTGAACGCACGAAATGTTCAAATCACTGAATAAATGTTAGCCAGTTTCTGGAATTATTTTTAATTGTATATTTCATTTCAAATTATAATTATGCATATCATCAGTAAATGGGTATCTGCGTTTTCTATTGCCATGATTTTATCTACATCCAATGATGCGCAAATTGCCAAAGCACCTGAGCTTAATGAGGGTGATGGACAATACACGCAACTAATTATTAGAGGTGTTACTTTAATTAATGGCACTGGTGCACCTGCATTTGGTCCTGTAGATATAGTAATTGAAAAAAATAAGATCGTACAAATTGCTTCATTGGGAAGCCCTGGAATAAAAATCGCTGAAGGTCGCAGACCGGTTCTTAAAGCCGGCGGCAAAGAGTTGAATTGTGAAGGGATGTATGCCATGCCTGGATTAATTGACATGCATGGACATATTGGTGGTGTTGAACAAGGTACACCTGCAGAATATGTATTTAAATTATGGATGGCGCATGGTATTACTACGATACGTGATCCATCTGCAGGAAATGGTTTGGATTGGGTATTGGATGAAAAGAAAAAGAGCGCAGCAAATCAAATTACGGCGCCAAGAATATTTGCCTATACCGCTTTTGGAATGGGAAGTGCTACACCTATAGTAACCGCAGAACAAGCACGGACATGGGTGCAACAAAATGCTAAAAATGGTGCAGATGGTATTAAGTTTTTTGGAGCGTCACCGGAAGTAATGGACGCTGCAATCAGAGAGAATAAAAGACTAGGATTAAGATCTTGTTGTCATCATGCACAGATCGATGTGGCAAGATGGAATGTATTAAACTCTGCAAGAGCAGGTATGACAAGCATGGAACATTGGTATGGATTACCTGAAGCCCTGTTCGCTGATAAAACAGTGCAACAATTTCCATTAGACTATAATTATAATAACGAACAAAATCGATTTGAAGAAGCTGGTAAATTATGGAAACAGGCAGCGCCACCGTATAGTGAGCATTGGAATAAAGTAATGAATGAATTGCTGGCATTGGATTTTACCATCGATCCAACATTTAATATTTATGATGCAAATCGTGATCTGCAAAGAACCAGAAGAGCTGAATGGCATGAGACTTATACATTGCCTTCCCTTTGGAAATTTTATGAACCAAGCAGACAATCGCATGGATCTTACTGGCAGAGCTGGGGAACAGAACAAGAAGTAGAATGGAAAAATAATTATCGGCTATGGATGACATTCATCAATGAATATAAAAATCGTGGTGGAAGAGTTACGGCAGGTTCGGATAACGGATTTATTTATCAGTTGTATGGATTTGGATTTATCCGTGAATTAGAACTCTTACGTGAAGCAGGATTTCACCCACTTGAAGTAATTCGCTCTGCAACATTATATGCAGCACAAGCATTGGGGGCTGATAAAGAAATCGGATCTGTTGAAGTAGGTAAATTAGCTGACATCGCTATTGTAAATGCAAACCCTTTAAAGAATTTGCAAGTGTTATATGGTACAGGTGCCATTGAACTAAATGCAGATAATAAAGTAGTGAGAACGGGTGGTGTTCAGTATACTATTAAAGACGGCATTGTGTATGATGCGAAAAAATTATTAGCAGATGTAAAAGCGATAGTGGATGCTGAAAAAAAGAAAACGGGCTGGGTATTAAAACAACCTGGAATTGAATAATGTTATTTTGACCAAACCATATTTATAAACACAGCTTTACTACTAAAAATGTCTCCATTGCAGAGTGTTAAATTCGGACTAATAAATCCGCCAACTGTACAAATTAAATTACATTTTTTGTCGTAAACCGGATTAGGAGCGTCGGCAGTAGGAACAGGGGGTTCTAATAAATAAACAGTATCACCCTGAAAGGAATAAGACATTATTTTACCAATTGTAAAGCCGTTTAATTGTCCACTAGTAGTTGCCTGTTTGATACATGATGGAGTTGTATCTGGAATGGTAGATTTAACGCAGGCAGCCAAAAGAAGTACACTTAAAACTAAAAACACAGTTTTCATCAGGACGGTTTATTAAATAAAGGCCGGTGATTTTAGCAAATTTGTTGCTGATTCACCGGCCTCTAAATTAATTACTTCTTTTCTACTGTTGGGTATTTTATTCCAAGTTGCTCTAAATAGGAAGCATATTTGCTTGGGTCATAGTAAAAAGGCTTCATCTTATCGCGATACTGATTCATGGTTTCCTGATTCAAATAGATGGCAGGTGGGTCAGTTGCACTTATAAATGGCTTGTATTGAACGTCTTTTGTCTGCACATTTTTATAATAGTCTTTTGCATCTGCCAGGATCTTTGGATTGGTAAAAAGATCAATGAGAGTAAGTGCGGTTGCTTTTGCACCGGCTAAAGATCCTTTATGGGCAATTGGAGTTGCCATGGCTATCGCATCAGCCCAATGGTGCCCTTTAGTTCCAGGAATATTGGCAGGATACCTTAAAACAATGGTGGGAAGGTTCCATGATATATCTGCAATATCATCAGAACCACCGCCCCAGGAGAAAGGAACGGAACCTTTTAATGTATCCAGCGTTTTTCTTAAACCATTAATTTCCTTACCACTATTATCTTTCTTAGGTGCTTCCACTAATTTTTGAACAGCTAATGCCATTTGTTGGTCAGCTTCTGACCATTCAGGAAACCCTACTTTCTCAATATTTGCGTGTAATGCTTCTGCTAAGGGTTTATTGAAATGTCCTGGCCATGCAGTTCCTAAGATCTGATATTTCATTTTTGTATCCGTCATCATAGCGGCACCATTTGCAATCTTGATTCCAGCATCATACATACTTTGAATATCTGTATACGTTCTTTCTCTGAAATAATACCAAACACTTGCTTTAGAAGGAACCACATTAGGCTGATCTCCTCCATCGGTAATTACGTAGTGCGAACGTTGAGTAGGCTTCAAATGTTCTCTTTTAAAATTCCATCCGATATCCATTAACTCAACAGCATCCAATGCGCTTTTTCCTCTCCATGGTGCTCCTGCCGCATGAGCCGCATCACCATCAAATGAAAACTTCACAGACACTAAACCATTTCCGCCATTATCGCCGTAATCACATCCAAAGTCGCCACTGACGTGAGTGAAAATGCAGGCATCTACATTTTTAAAATATCCATCACGGATATACCAGGCTTTACTTCCTACTAATTCTTCGGCTACTCCCGGCCAAATAACTAAGGTACCTGGAATCTTATTTTTGATCATGGCTTCCTTTGCTGCAATGGCTGCGAAGATTATTACAGCCTGACCTGAGTTATGGCCCTCGCCATGACCCGGAGCACCTTCTACGATTGGATCTTTGTAAGCTACACCTGGTTTTTGTGAAGCTTTAGGAATACAATCGATATCGCTTCCTAATGCAATAACCGGACTTCCATTTCCCCATTTCGCCATCCAGGCTGTAGGGATGCCAGAAATGCCGCGTTCAATAGTGAACCCATTTTTTTCAAGAATATCGGTGAGGTATTTAGAGGTTTCAATTTCCTGAAATCCCAGTTCTCCGAAACTAAAAACCATATCCACCATTTCCTGTACGGCTTTTCCTTTACCATTTACTGATTGTAATACATCAGTCTTTATTGCATCAACTTGTTTTACACTAAGTGCTTTGGGTGTTTGTGCATGCAACATATAATTGGAAGTAAGTAAGCTTCCGAATAAAAAGATGCAAACAATTTTAATTTTTAATCTTAGCATTTTAATATTTTTTATTTCTTTTCAAGTGTAGGATAAGTAATTCCTAATTGCTCTAAATAGGTATTGTATTTAGTAGGGTCGTAATAAAATGGCTTCATCTTTTCTCTATACTGATTCATAATTTCTTTATTCAAATAAATAGCAGGAGGATCTGATTCACTTATGAATGGAATATATTTTGTGTCTTTCGTTTGAACGTTTGTAAAGTAATCTTTCGCATCTGTCAAAATTTTAGGATTGGTGAACAGATCAATCAATGTAAGCGCGGTTGCTTTTGCACCTGCTAAAGTTCCTTTGTGTGCAATAGGAGTAGCCATTGCAATTGCATCTCCCCAATGATGTCCCTTCGTACCTAGTATATTGGCAGGATATGATAACACAATTGTGGGCACATTCCATGAAATATCTGCAATATCATCTGAACCACCACCCCAAGAGAAAGGAACAGAACCCTTCAACGTATCGATCTTAGATGCTAAACCATCAACAGGATTTCCTTCTTCATCAATTTTTGGAGCATCTACCAATTTTTGAACTGCAGCCGCCAATTGTTTATCAGCTTCTGACCATTTAGGCAAACCTACTTTTACAATATTAGCATGCATGGCAATAGCTAATGGTTTATTGAAATGCCCTGGCCATGCGGTTCCCAGGATTTGATATTTCATTTTAGTATCAGTCATCATTGCTGCACCTTTTGCAATATTGATGGCGGATTCATACATGCTTTTGATATCCTTGTATTCTCTTTCTCTGAAATAATACCATACGCTTGACTTAGAAGGAACCACATTCGGCTGGTCGCCTCCATCTACAATAACATAATGAGAACGTTGCGTAGGTTTTAAATGTTCTCTTTTAAAATTCCAACCCACATCCATTAGTTCAACGGCGTCGAGTGCGCTTTTTCCTCTCCATGGAGCACCTGCAGCATGTGCCGCATCGCCATCAAAAGAAAATTTAACAGATACCATTCCATCGCCACCGTTATCGCCATAATTAGAACCAAAATTTCCACCCACATGTGTGAAGATGCAGGCATCTACATTTTTAAAATAACCATCTCTTACATACCAAGCTTTACTCGCTAATAATTCTTCTGCTACGCCAGGCCAAATCACAAGTGTACCAGAAATTTTATTTTTAATCATCGCTTCTTTTGCAGCGATTGCTGCAAAGATGATGACTGCCTGACCTGAGTTATGTCCTTCACCATGTCCAGGTGCTCCTTCCACAATGGGGTCTTTATAAGCCACACCAGGTTTTTGAGAAGCTTTAGGGATGCAATCAATGTCGCTTCCTAATGCTATAACCGGACTGCCATTTCCCCACTTAGCCATCCATGCAGTTGGAATACCTGAAACTCCACGTTCAATTGTAAAACCGTTTTTTTCAAGAATACTAGTGAGGTATTTTGATGTTTCAATTTCTTGAAATCCAAGTTCACCGAAACTAAAAACCATATCCACCATTTCTTGCACTGCTTTTTCTTTTCCACTAACCGATTGAAGCACTTCCGTTTTAATGGCTTCTACTTTTTGAAGATTTATGGATGAAGGCTGTTGTGCATTCATAAAAGTTGAAAGCAATGTACCCATCAACAGAAGCGTAAACGTCTTTAGTTTTATTTTAAGCATAGTTTCGATTTCCTTAAATATAACTAAAAACAAAAAAGGCCCGAATGAATCGGACCTTTTTAATTGTATTATAATACATTTTTTTATTCAGCATATATTCTTTCTACTGCATCTTTATATCTTTCCATAATTACTTTTCGCTTCAAACTCAATTTAGGTGTTAGTTCTCCGGTATTCACGCTCCACTCTCTAGGCAGTAATTCGAATTTTTTAACTTGCTCTACATGATTGAAAAACTTATTAAAACTTTCTACTAACTGCCGATAAAGTTCCAGCACTTTTGGATGGTGTAATGCATCTTCTATAGTAGTGAAGGCGATTTCTTTTTCGCGCATCCATTCTTTTAAAGTGGCCACTGAAGGAACTATAAGCGCTCCCACAAATTTTCTTTCTGAACCAAGTACTATTACTTGTTCAACAAATGGACTCTCCATTAATTTATTTTCAATAGGTTGAGGTGCTACATATTTTCCACCACTAGTTTTAAAGAGCTCTTTTTTTCTATCAATAATTTTTAAGAATTTTCCATTTTCAAAAACGCCTATATCACCAGTTAATAACCAACCATCCACTATTGTTTCTGCAGTTATATCCGGACGCTTGTAATAGCCCGCCATAACGCAAGAACCTGCTACTTGAATTTCTCCATCTTCCGCTAATCGAACTTGAATACCTTCAATAGGAGGCCCTACAGTTCCAAATTTTGTTCCTCCAATTTCTTTTCTGTTAACACTGATTACTGGACTATTTTCTGTAGGTCCATATCCTTCGTATACCGGAATTTTTGCTGCATTAAATATGCGGAGGAGTTTAACCTGACAAGCTGCACCTCCAGTGATGATAAAAGAAATGTTACCTCCTAGTGCTTCACGCCATCTTTGAAATATGAGTTTATTAGCAATAGCTAATTGCATATTATACCAAAGTCCACCCGATTTTATATTATCATATTTTTCTGCTAGTTCAACTGCCCAAAAAAACAGACTTCTTTTATAACCTGTAAGATGTGAACCAGCAAGCATAATTTTCTCAAAAACTTTTTCTAATAAACGAGGTACTGTGGTAAAACCATTTGGTTTTATTTCTTTTAAATTATCTCCTATTGTTTCAAGGCTTTCAGCATAGTAGATGCTGATACCACTATATAAATAAATATAGGTACACATTTTTTCGAAAATATGATTCAATGGCAAGAAACTCAACACTTTTGTTTCTGGCGCATCTTCAAATGGAAAACTTTTTTTCGAATAAACAACATTGCTATATATATTACTATGACGTAGCATTACACCTTTTGGAATACCAGTAGTTCCTGAAGTGTAGATAATGGTAGCAAGATGGGAATCTGGAATTTTCGATTTTATTTCTTCAACTTTTTTGATAGCATTCTCTGTTGCCAGTTGAGTAATTTCCGACCAATGTGGAACACCTTCTAATTTATCGAAACTATAAATATTAATAACTGAAGGAACTTTTAGAGTAACGTCTTTTACTTTATCATATAAATCTTTGCTACTAACAAAAACATATTTTGTGGCAGTATCATTTAAGATAAATTCTAATTCTAAAGGATTGGTTGTAGGATAAATAGGGATTAAAATTGCCCCGATTTGTTGCGCAGCTAAATCTGTAAAAACCCATTCTGGTCGATTATTACTTAAAATCGCAATTTTATCGCTTCCCTCTGGAGTAAAATTATTTCCGCTAACACCTAATTCTAAAAGACCAGCACTAAATTGGTTTACAATTTCTGCTACGGCTGTGGTACTATAACTAACCCATTTGCCATTTTCTTTGGCAGCCAACATATCTTGTTTGGGAAAATTCTTAAGCTGGTGGTCAAGGCAATCAAAAAGTCTTTTACTATTCATATAGCTATCGTTGGAGTAAATCTAGAAAATAATTTAAAATTCTAGGTGGAATCTTAAGAGATAAGCAAACAATTACTATTCAAATTAGGTAAAAGGAATTAAATAAAAAAAGCCGATCTAAAAAATTGGATCGGCTTTAAGAATATATACTTTATATGCTATTCGTAAATCAAGTGTGTCAATAAGCCATCTCTTAGTTTAGGTTCAAACCAAGTGCTTTTTGGAGGCATTACTTTTCCGCTATCTGCAATATCAAATAATTGATCCATCGAAACAGGATAAATACTAAATGCAGCAGCCATTTCGCCACTATCAACCCTTTTTTCAAGTTCTGCAAGCCCTCTAATTCCGCCTACAAAATCAACCCTGGTATCCGTTCTTGGATCATTGATGTTTAGTAAAGCAGTTAATACATTGTCCTGAAGAATGGTAACATCTAATACACCGATAGGGTCGATGGTGTAACTTCCTTCTTTAGCAATAAGTTTATACCAATTATGATTTACATACAACCCAATTTCGTGAAGATTTGCGGGTTTAAATGCATTGCTTCCTTCAGAGATTACGGTAAATTTATTTTCCAGTGATTTTAAAAAATCAGTTTCGCTTAAACCATTCAGATCTTTTACAACACGGTTATAATCCATGATATGAAGATCATTTGCCGGGAATAATGTAGTTAGAAAATAGTTTGATCCCTCTGTTGCTTCAGCACCTAATGCCAAACGAACTTTTGATGCAGAAGCAGCGCGGTGGTGGCCATCTGCAATATAGGTGCAAGGGACTTGTTCCGCAAAAATTGAACTAATCTGATCAATGATACTGCCATCACTAATGATCCAAATGGTATGTTGAATTCCATCATCAGCTGTGAAATCATATCCTGGCGATTTCGATGTTTTCCATTTTTCAATGATACCATCGATCTCTACATTATTACGATAAGCTAAAAACACATTTCCCGTTTGAGCACCAGAAGTTTTAATATGGTTGATGCGATCTAATTCTTTTTCTGGTCTTGTATACTCATGCTTTTTTATGATATCATTTTCATAATCATCTACACTACTTACACAGACTAGTCCAGTCTGACTTCTACCATCCATTATTAGCTGATAGATATAATAGCATTCTTTTGATTCACGGAATAAAGTATCACGTTGTATAGATGCCTGTAAATTTGACTTTGCTTGATTATAAACTTCCTGAGCATGTACATCAATTGTATCTGGAAGATCAATTTCGCTTTTTGTGATGTGCAAGAAACTTGCAGGGTTGCCCTGCGCCTCAACCTTTGCCTCAGAGCTGCTTAGTACATCATAGGGTCTGCTGGCAACTAATTTTGCTAATTGTGCTTGGGGTCTTAATGCTTTAAATGGTTTTATATTGGCCATAATCGATACTTACTTGATTCTTTATAAAAATTAAACTAACCGTGCTTTGCTGCAAATGATTTCATGAGATCTGTTATTGCTGACACACTGCTTAATGGAAGGGCATTGTACATACTTACTCTAACACCTCCAACAGTTCTATATCCTTTAACACCAATAAATCCTGCTTGCTTACACTCATCAAGAAATTGGTTTTGCAAATTTTCATCATCAATAAAAAACACCGCATTCATTTCACTTCGATCTTCTTTTGCAATATTCGATTTAAATAAGGGAAGGCTATCGAGGGTGTTGTATAATAATGATGCTCTCTCAATACTTCTTTTTCCCATTTCAATTAATCCTCCTTCATCTTCGATCCATTTAAGCGTTAGCATGCTTACATAAACTGCAAAAACCGGTGGGGTATTCATTAATGAACCTGCTTCAATATGTTTTTGGTAATTCATAATCGTAGGAATGCGCCGCTGAATTTTTCCTAAAATATCTTTTTTAATTACCAACATATTTACTCCTGCTGCTCCCATATTTTTTTGTGCCCCTGCATAAATAAGTGAAAACTTTTTAAAGTCAATTGGCCTGCTAAATATATCACTACTCATATCAGCTATTAAAGGGACATGCGTTGTAGGATATTGATGCCATTGGGTTCCCTCAACTGTATTGTTTGTTGTAATATGTAAATAGCTAGCTGTATCTGGGAATTGTAAATTCTTTGGAAGATAGGTATAGTTCTTATCCGCTGAACTAGCAGCAACTACTACATTCCCGAAAAGGGATGCTTCTTTAATTGCTTTACTTCCCCAAATCCCATTGTCGCAATACGCAGCAGTTTTACCATCATCCAAAAGATTCATCGGAACCTGCATAAATTGAGTGGTAGCGCCCCCATGCAGGAAAAGAACTTCATACTGCTCATCTAATTGCATTAATTTTTTGACTGATGCAATTGCATTATTCATAACCTCTTGAAAATGGGAAGTACGATGGCCAATTTCTAGTATTGATAAACCAGTATTATTAAAATTGTGAATTGCGTGCGAGGCTTGCTCTAAAACTGTTTGAGGCAGAATAGAAGGGCCAGAATTAAAATTATGCAGTTTCATTACGGTTACTTGAAGCCGCAAAGTAATCGATTTTAGAGGAAATGATGGGGTAACATATTATAAAATGTTGATTTTTATTTCTTGATTTGAAAAGAAATAATCAATCACGAAAAACTCACAATCGTTTGTGGTTTTATTCGTGGATATCCGAAACACCACCGGAAACAGTAAACTTCATGGCATCGGCCGGGTGAATATTTGGAGGAAGTGGACGCACTTTTTCTTTAGGTACAATATAAGTGATGCCTGAGATTGCATAAGAATGTGGAACGTAAACCGTAATATGGCTTTCCAGCCCTAGATGTAGGCTACTCTCTTGTGTCATAAAACCGATTCTCCACACATCTGCTCCATCAACATTTACCAATACAGGATGTTCAAACTTTTTTTTGTTTCCAGCAAAAGCTTCTAGAAAATCTTTGACAGAAGAGTAAATAAATTTAATGCCCGGAGTTCTCTCCAAAACGGTGTCGAAAACTGCTACCAATCTACCCACTACAAAAAGGGAGGATAGCCAACCCACAAATAAAACTAAAGTAACTACCACTAAAAAGCCCAGACCTGGTAGTCTTCGAAGATTGCCAGAAGCATCTTTTTGTAGAAGATCGGGTGCAAAGCTGTTGATTAGATTGGGCAGAAAGCTATCAACCCAGTTAAAAAGACCGAAAACCACCCAAATTGTAATACCGATTGGAGCCAATACAATTAGACCTTGGAAAAATAACTGTAATAATTTCCCTAATGTTTCTTTAAAACCGGGTCTTTTTAGTTTTCGCATGATCTGATTTGACTGTAAATTAAAGAAGAATCGGGAATTCTATACAATATCAACTGCTTTGAATCGTCTAATCTTTCTGAAAACCCCATTTTAAGCTGATTTATCCCTTTTTTAAACCGTTTAACAAAAAATTAATATTAAAACCAATGGAAACTATTTTTAAGTTAAAAGTTTCCATAGTTTTGCGCTTCTATTTTATATTATGGAAACGAAAGACAGAATTATTGCACAAACGCACGATTTATTCATGCGATACGGTATTCGTAGCGTAAGCATGGATGATATAGCATACCACTTAGGAATCAGCAAAAAAACGATCTATCAGTTTTATGAGGATAAAGATGCTTTGGTGGAAGGAGTTCTGGATATTGAGTTGAATAGGAATTTTGAAGATTGCGAACGCAACAAGCTGAACAAGCAAAATAGCATTCATGAATTCTTCTTATCAATGGATACGATGAAGGAAATGTTTAAGCAGTTAAACCCTACCATCATTCACGATATACAGAAATACCATCCTAAATGTTTTAGGAAGTTGAATCAACATAAACAGGATTTTTTCTATAATATCATCAAAGACAATTTAGAATTGGGGATCAAGGAAGGCTTATATCGACCCGAAATTAATATTGATATTCTTACCAAGTTTCATCTCGAAACATTCTTTATTACTACCAATTCAGAAATTTTTCCTGTTTCAAAATATAACCTAACAACAGTAGGTCAGGAAATTTTAGAAAATTTTTTATACGGCATCGCAACAACAAAAGGGATTGAAAAAATTGATCAATACAAGCAAGAAAGACAAAAACAATAAACTTATGAACCAAAAACCAATTAAAGTCTTTGCATGGATCTTCTGCATATTATTTGCAGTTAGTTCAGCAATGGCACAAACAGGTATTAAACATGCATTTAGTGTGAAGGAATGCGTTGATTATGCACATAAAAATAATCTGCAGGTTAAAAATGCACTATTGAATGTTCAGATACAACAGGAAATAAATCGTGATGTAACAGCTGCAGCATTGCCATCTCTTACTGGGATAGTAAGTGGGAATGACTATCTGAAAATCCCAACCTCGCTTTTGCCAGGTGAAATTTTTGGACAGCCAGCTGGTACTTATATTCCAGTTCAGTTTGGTACTAAGTACAATGCCAATGCAGGCTTACAGTTGCAACAATTATTATTTGATGGACAGGTTTTTGTGGGCTTACAAGCACGATCAACAAGCATCGCATTTTCTAATAAGAATGTAGAGGTTACTGAAGAAATGATCAAAGCCAACGTGTATAAAATTTATTATCAGTTAGTAGCTAGTAAAACACAGATCGGAATTTTTGATGCGAATTTAGACAGACTCAACAAATTACTTTCTGATACAAAGGCACTTTATGAAAATGGATTTGTTGAAAAATTAGACATAGATAAAATATCTGTTCAGATCTCAAATCTGGAAACTGAAAAATTAAGGGCCCTTAATAGTATAGATATCGGATACCAGGCATTAAAGACTTTGATAGGCATGCCTACTAAAGATGAATTGGTATTAACCGAAGAATTGACTGAAGATAAAATCAAAAAAGATTTTACAGCCGATACCTCTTTCAACTACACGGATCGAAAAGATTATCAATATTTAGACCTTGCAAAGCAATTGAATGAACTCAATATCAAAAGATACAAAATGAGTTTTTTACCAACTCTTGCTTTATCTGGTTCATATACCAAAAATGCGCAAAGAAATCAATTCAATTTTTTTGGTAAAGGTGATTGGTTTACTACCTCATTTGTTGGGTTAAACCTTTCAGTACCCATTTTTAGCGGTTTCTCTAAAACATCGCATGTTACAAAGTCGAAACTGGAATTGCAACAAACAGAGAATCAAATCGACAATTTGCGTTTAACAATTGATAATGAAATAGAAACAGCAAAACTAAATTTCCATGCTGCTACTATTACTTTGGATTATCAAAAGAAAAACATGTTGTTAGCAGAAAATGTGTTTAATCAAACCAAAAAGAAATTTGAATTGGGTTCAGGATCAAATACAGAAATCACTGCAGCACAAACTGATTTAAGAACAGCTCAAGCAAATTATATCAACGCCTTATATTCTGCGATTATAGCAAAAGTGGACTTCTATAAAGCAATCGGAAAACTTTAAAACTAACTATACAATAAACAAGAACATGAAAAACTTAAACCATATCATTTTATTTGTAACAGCCCTTTCTTTGGCAGCTTGTGGGAGTAAACCTGCAACTGATGCAGCTTTAAAAGAAAAGAAAGACAAACTAGAGCAACTGAAAAAAGACCAAACTAAATTAACAACAGAAATTGCAAAATTAGAGTCAGACATTCTTGCAGCTGATCCATCAGCAAAAGCAGATAATGCTAAATTGGTAGCAACTGCAGTAATTGCACAAGAAAACTTTACGCACTATATTGATTTACAAGGTAAGGTAGATGCTGTGAATATTTCTTTTGTTACCCCTCGCGGTGGTGGCGGACAAGTAAGAGAATTATATATCAAAAAAGGTGATCAAATAAGCAAGGGTCAATTAATATTAAAGCTTGATGATGCAATCGTGAAACAAAGTTTGGTTGCTGCAGAACAAGGTTTACAAACCATCAAAACACAACTAGCTTTTGCAAAAAACCTGTACCAAAAACAACAAAATCTTTGGGCACAAAATATTGGTACTGAAATTCAGCTAATAACTGCAAAAAACAATGTAGAGAGTTTAGAGAATCAATTGAAAAGTTCACAAGAGCAAATTAAAGTTACTGAAGAGCAATTAAAATTTACTTCAGTGTACAGCAATGTAAGCGGTGTTGCAGATGAAGTGAACGTAAGAGTGGGTGAATTGTTTGCGGGTCCTGGTCAAATCAAAATTGTAAATACAAACGATTTAAAAATTACTACACAAATTCCTGAAAACTATGCAACACGTGTTGTAGTAGGTACACCTATTAAAATTTCATTGCCAGATATTAATAAGTCGCTCGATTTAAACATCAATGTTGTAGGAAAAATTATCGACCCAACAAGTAGAAGTTTTTATGTAGAAGCAAAACTTCCATCTGATAAAACTTTCCGTCCAAACCAGATTGCTTTAGTTCGCGTACTTGATTATGAAGCTAAAAATGCAATTAGCATACCTGTGAATATTTTACAAGCTGATGATAAGGGTAGATATGTGTTAGTTGCTGTAAATGAAAATGGTAAACTAACTGCTCGTAAAAGAGTGGTGGTTGCCGGAGAAATGTATGGTGATAAATTGGAAATTAAAACTGGCTTGAAAACAGGCGACACAATTATTACAGAGGGATTCCAAAGCTTATATGATGGTCAGATTATTACAACCGAAACAAAATAAGAGCGAATCAATCTGAAAGAAATTAAACTAAACTACTTGTATGAGTGCATTAGAAAATATAGTAGGTAAGTTCAAAGAATTTGGACCTACCACCTGGAGTATCAAAAACAAAACATCCATTTATCTGCTCATGATATTCGTGAGTATGATGGGGGTTTATCAATTTGTTACACTACCTAAAGAGCAATTTCCAGATATAGTTATCCCAACGATATATGTACAAACTATTTATGTAGGTAACTCACCTAAAGACGTTGAGAATCTAGTAACCCGCCCTATCGAAAAACAGATCAAAGGAATTACCGGTGCCAAGATTAAAAAATTCACCAGTACTTCACAGCAGGATTTCTCTGCAATTCAGGTGGAGTTTGATACTGATGTAAAAACAGATGTGGCATTGCAGAAAGTGAAGGATGCTATTGATAAATCAAAAGCTGACTTACCCACAGATTTAACTTCCCCGCCCACTGCTTTAGAAATCAGCTTCAGCGAACAACCCATCATGTATGTGAATTTGAGCGGCGATTATGATTTGGTTCGTTTAAAAAAATATGCGGATGATCTTAAAGACAAACTAGAAGACCTTTCTCAAATTAACCGTGTTGATATTGTGGGTGCTCCAGAAAGAGAATTCCAAATCAATGTCGACAACTATCGCATGCAGAGTGCAGGTGTTACATTCGATGATATCAGTAACGCAGTACAAAGAGAAAATTTAGATATTTCTGGTGGTTTATTAGATGTGGGTACCATGAAACGTAACCTGCAACTGAAAGGACAATTAAAATCTGCTTATGACATTGAAAAAATAATTATTCGTAACCAAACAGGTGCGCCTATCTATTTAAAAGATATTGCAGAAGTAAAAGATACTGTTAAAGAAAAAGAAAGCTTTGCACGTTTAGATGGAAAGAATGTTGTTACCCTGAATATTATTAAAAGAAGCGGTGAGAACCTCATTGAAACTAGTGATGGCGTTAAGAAGATTGTTGATGAAATGAAAGTCACCAGTTTTCCGAAAGATTTGAAAGCCGTGATTACAGGTGATATGAGTATCAAAACCAGAACATCATTCACTGATTTAGTAAATAGTATTGTGATTGGATTTGTATTGGTATTAATTATCCTGATGTTTTTCATGGGAGTTATCAATGCATTCTTCGTTGCGCTTTCTGTTCCGTTGAGTATGTTTGTGGCATTTGTATTTTTGCCTGGAGCCGACTTAATTGTGGGTGGACATGTAACCTTAAACTTCATAGTATTATTTGCCCTTCTTTTTGGATTAGGAATTATTGTGGATGATGCTATCGTTGTAATTGAGAATACACATAGAATCTTTTTTGAAGGAAAAGGAAAATTAAATTCAACTATATCGGCACGTATGGCCGCGGGTGAAGTATTTATACCAGTATTAGCGGGTACACTAACTACACTAGCACCATTCTTTCCACTTTTATTCTGGCCTGGTATCATTGGTAAATTCATGATTTACCTACCTACCATGTTGATCTTTACGCTTGCTGCTTCACTAGTGGTTGCATTTATTATGAACCCGGTTTTTGCAGTTGATTTCATGGAGCATCCTGATGAAGAAGAATTAAAGGGCCCCAAAAACGCCATCTTTAAAAAGAAAGGATTTTGGATAGCAATTGTACTGGGTATTTTACTAGACTTTGCAGGTGCACCATTCTGGGGGAATTTATTAATATTCTTCGTGGGCTTAGTAGTATTGAATGTGTATGTTTTAAATCATGCTATTCATGAATTCCAGCATACAGCTTTGCCTTGGATCATGAACCATTATGAGAGCTTATTAAGATGGGCTTTACATGGATGGAGACCGGTTAAATTATTATTGGGAACCATTGCATTATTATTTATTTCATTCGCATTATTTGCTGTTAGAAAAGTTCCTGTAGTATTCTTTCCAAAAGGAGACCCTAACCAGATTTATGTATATATAAAATTACCAGTTGGAACCGATGTGTTATATACCGATAGCGTAACAAAGTTGTTAGAGTCTAAAGTAAATAAAGTATTAGGAAATGTAGATGGAAAAGCCAACCCAATTGTAGAAAGTGTAATCAGCAATGTGGCAATTGGTGCAGGAGATCCAATGACTGGAGATCGAAGTACAAGAAGTGAATTGGGACGTATTCAAATTTCTTTTGTTGAATTTGAAAAAAGAAATGGAGTTGCAACTGAACCTTATTTGACTAAAGTTCGGGAAGCTATGAAAGGAGTACCCGGTGCAGAAATTAGTGTTGATCAGGAACAAAATGGTCCGCCAACAGATCCACCAGTTAATATTGAAGTGTCAAGCGAAGAGTTTGATAACCTAATTAAAACTGCTGTAAACCTGAAGAACTATTTAGATAGTATTCATGTACCTGGTGTAGAAGAATTGAAGATGGGTGTAGATCTTACTAACCCTGAGCTAACACTGACAGTAAAAAGAGATCGTGCGTTGATTGAAGGTGTTTCATCAGGTCAGATAGGCATGGCTCTCAGAACTGCTTTATTTGGTAAAGAAGTGTCGAAGATTAAAGAAGGAAAAGACGAATACAAAATTCAATTGCGTAATAACGAATTTCAGCGTAAGAATTTAGTTGAGCTATTAAATATGAAAATTAGCTTCCGTGATATGGCTAGTGGCGGTGCCATTAAAAATATTCCGATTAGTTCTTTAGTAACAATTGAGCCAACAAGTACATTAGGAAGTGTAAAGCGTTTAAATCAAAAACGACTAATTACACTTCGCTCAAATCTTACAAATGGTTATACGGCAAATGACGTTAATAAATTGCTTGGTAGATATATTGAAGATTTTAAAAAGAAACCAGAAGGCGTTACAATTAAACAAACAGGTGAAAGTGCTCAACAAGCAGAAACCGCTGCTTTCTTAGGAAAAGCATTGTTGATTGCATTGATGTTGATCTTGTTTATCCTGGTGTTACAATTTAATTCAATAAGTAAACCCGTAATTATACTTACCGAAATCCTGTTTAGTATCATTGGGGTATTACTTGGATTTGCTTTAACTGGTATGACGGTTTCAGTTACCATGACGGGAATCGGAATCATCGGTCTTGCAGGTATCGTTGTTAAAAACGGAATTCTGGTGATTGAGTTTAGTGATGAGTTAAGAGCTAGAGGTATGAAAACTAGAGAAGCTGTTATTCAAGCTGGTAAGACAAGGATTATTCCAGTTTTGTTAACTGCATTGGCTGCGATCTTAGCATTCTTGCCTATCGCAATCGGATTTAATATCAACTTCATTACCTTATTCTCTGAATTAAACCCACATATCTATATGGGTGGCGATAGTGCTGTATTCTGGAAACCATTGTCATGGACTATCATTTTTGGTTTATCATTTGCCTTCTTTATGACATTGGTAATTGTACCAAGTATGTATTTAATCGCAGAGCGTTTAAGAAGACCGATGCGTAATATGTTTGGTGGTAGATGGATTAGTATGTTGGGAATTCCTCCATTGACTTTCCTATTCCTTCCACTTATGGTAATTACGATGGTAAAACATAGAACTAAAAGAAAGAAGAGAGCTGAAAAATTAAAAGGTCAGCAGGTAAACGATGCGTTTATTGGAAGTTGGTTCTAATTAAGTGAAGAGGTAAGAGATAAGAGTGTAAAATAGTTATTGACAATTTTAAAGCCGTCTCTCCCGATAACTTGGGATTGGGACGGCTTTTTTTTGCCGATTATCAAATTGAAAATGGTAAGAAAATAGAAGCTTTGTAATTTGCTTTAAACAAAAATAATAAAATGCAAAATCACGAAATAGACTACAAAATTTTTGGAGAAGAAATGCAATATGTAGAAGTGGAATTGGATCCAGGTGAAACAACTATTGCAGAACCAGGTGCTTTTATGATGATGGACGATGGTATTGCCATGGAAACCATTTTTGGAGATGGCAGTAATCAAAGTAATAGTGGAGGACTCTTTGGCAAACTTTTGAATGCTGGGAAAAGAGTATTAGTAGGCGAAAGCTTATTCATGACCGCTTTTACAAATATTGGTTCAGGAAAAAAGCATGTAAGTTTTGCATCTCCTTATCCAGGTAAGATCATTCCTGTTAACCTGCAACAAATGGGGTATCGTATCATTTGTCAGAAAGATGCATTTCTCTGTGCAGCAAAAGGGGTAAGTGTTGGTATTGAATTTCAAAAGAAATTGGGTACTGGATTATTTGGAGGAGAGGGATTTATTATGGAAAAATTGGAAGGAGATGGAATGGTTTTTATGCACGCGAGTGGTTATGTGCAACAGAAAGAATTACAAGCCGGAGAATTATTGAAGATTGATACCGGTTGTATTGTTGGATTTACTTCTACTGTTGATTATGATATTCAATTTGTGGGCGGAATCAAAAACACTTTGTTCGGTGGAGAAGGGGTATTCTTTGCAACCTTGCGTGGTCCGGGTATTGTGTGGATTCAAAGTTTGCCAGTTAGTAGATTAGCAGGCCGTATCTTACAATACGCAACAACTACTCGCCGTGAAGAAGGTTCGGTACTAGGCGGCTTGGGTAATTTGTTGGATGGAGACGGAACCTGGTAAGTCAAAACTGTTAATCCTGCCCTTAAGGGTAGGGCACCCGACATCTATGAGAAGTTTTTAAATACATGTATTTATGAATATCAGTGCAGACTTTAAAGAACAAAGCATCTATCGAATTAAAGAAAGCCATAAAAGAATTATTGCTTGTTTGGACATGCTGGATGAATCGCAAATTTGGTTGAAGCCTAATACTGCACTCAATAGTATGGGTAATTTGGTACTACACTTATGTGGAAATATCACACAATATATTATCAGCACTTTAGGCGGTGCACCAGACCATAGAAATAGAGATTCGGAATTTGCTGCTGTTGGAGGCAAAACAAAAGCAGAGCTTAAATCTTCTTTTAATAATGTTATTGAACAAAGTATTCAATGCATTAATAACGCAGATGATGCAGATTTATCAACGATTAAAAAAGTACAAGTTTATGATTTAACGGGGGTAGGTATTATCATTCATGTTACGGAACACTTATCTTATCACACAGGTCAGATTGCTTTTCTTACCAAACTTTTATTAGAAAAAGACTTAGGCTTTTATGCAGGGTTAGATCTGAACCAAAAACACAAATAAATTTTATTGTTTAAGTAAAGATAGTTTTTCAACGGCCCTTTCGAGGGTCGTTTCTTTTTTGGCAAAACAGAAACGTAATACTTTATTGTCTTCTCCACTTTTATAAAATGCAGAAACAGGCACTGCTGTTATTCCATAATCTTTAGTGAGACGAACTGCCAGATCCATATCTGTTTCATTAGAAAAATCGGCATAGCTATAACATTCGAAATAACTACCGTGCGAAGGGATGCAGGTAAAAGGAGTAGCTTTCATGAGCTCTCTGAAATAGTCTCTTTTCTTTTGTATGAATCCACTTAATGACAGATATGCGTTTCTATCCTGAATGAATTCGGCGATCCCTACTTGCTTCGGCGTATCGCAGCAAAATGCATTGAATTGATACACTTTTCTAAACTCTTTCATCAATTCAGGAGAGCTGATACAATAACCCAATTTCCAACCTGTACAGTGATATGTTTTTCCAAATGAAAAACATACAAAGCTTCTCTCCAAAAGATCAGGGTATCGTAACATACTTTGATGTTCAATACCATCAAAAATTAAATGCTCATATACTTCATCACTGAGTATTATTATATTGGTATCTGTAACTACTGATCTTAGTTCTGCTATATCATTTTCACTTAATACAGCACCAGTTGGATTATGTGGTGAATTGATGATAATCATTCTGGTCTTTGCAGTAATTTTTTCCCGAACGATATCCCAGGGAATAGAATAATCAGGATAAGCCAATGATATTAAAACAGGTATTGCTCCGTTTAACTCAATAGCAGGGATATAACAATCATAAGCAGGCTCAAACACGATCACTTCATCACCTGGTTTTAATATTGTTGTAAGTGCAGAAAAGATGGCTACTGTTCCGCCTGGTGTTATTGTTATTTGTGTATTTGGATCAATTTTTGTTTTGTATAGGAACTCCGTTTTTTCTGCAAGTCTTTCCCTCAATAATACATTGCCAGGCATTGGTGAATACTGGTTAAAATCATCCTTCATTGCTTTTGCAACAAGATCTGTCAAAGCATGATCCATTTGAAAATCTGGAAACCCCTGTCCTAAATTTACAGCACCATGTTCAACAGCAAGTTGACTCATTACAGTAAATATAGAAGTGCCAACATTGGGAAGTTTAGATTCAATTTGCATATGATGGGTCTTGGACTGGCTTATTTATTGCTAAGTTGGCTTTCCAATCTTTTCAATTCAACCTCTGCAATTTTTGCAGTATAAGTTAGATTGATCAGGCGGTAACTAGCATTCTCAAAACTTTGTTGCGCTTGTTTTACATCGATGATGGTAGCCTGACCTAATTCGAATTTTTTAGAGATCAGATCAAGTAATTGTTGAGATAAAGTAAAATTCTCAGACTCCATTTTTAACTGACTCAATGAATTGGTATAAGCCTGATAAGTTCTAACAGCACCAGTTTCATAATCGAGTAACAGGTTATCGTAAACTGTTTTTGAGCTGCGGGTATTGATCTCAGCGATTTGTTGTTGCTTCTTTGAAATAGATCCATTATAAATAGGAACGGAAAGGTTTATACCAACAAAGGGTCCGTAGCTTTGGTTTAATAAAATAAATCCAGCTCCACTTTTTGCACTAGTTAAGTTATAACCAGTTGAAGCACGAATTGATGGATATCTGACCGCAGCAATTTCTCTTTCTACTATTTCATTGATTCGTACTTGTTGTTGAGCAGCTATTACCTGAGGGTTAGTGCTTAAGCGACTACGAACAGAATCAAGGTTAATCGATTTATCAATAACGATGGTGTCTTCAATGATAATTTTTTGATCAGCAGGTTTTAGAAATATCAAATTCAATAAATCAGTTTTTGCCTGATCTATTGCTAAAAATTGTGATTCTTTCAATTGAAGATTTCCGTTCAAATCTAATTGAGCCTGAAAAATATCTGCGTTATTGGCAACCCCTACTTGTTTACGAACTTCAAGAATATCAAGTTTTTGTTTTGAAACTTCAATGGTACGGTTGAGGGCTTTTAGAAAATATTGTTGACGAACAATGTCAAAATATTTCGACATCACAGCTGCAATAGTATTCTGAATTTGAGCAGCCAATACTTGTTGGTTCTGTTGAAGTAATTCGTCTAGTCTTTTTTTGGTTGATTGTACCCGCATCCCATTATACAAAAGCACACTACCTGTTACTCCAATAGCCAAGTTATTGGTGGCCACATTATCGCGTTTAGTGTCTCTGGTTGGGTCAGGAAATTTTTGATTAATACTGGTAACCTGTTCATTGTCGCTTGCAGTTCCTGATACGATTGGCAATCCGCCTGCGTAACCATAAGTATTAGAAAGAGTGCTTATTTCAATATTGTTTTGAGCCAATTGAATATCATAACTATTCTTCAATGCGATATTGATCGCGTCGGTCAGGGAAATCTTTTGCTGAGTAAATCCTTCTAAAGCAAATGCGCAACAAACAAAAAACAATAGTTTCTTCATGATTGTGAAATTACCAACAGCCCTCAAAAGCGGGCAAAATATTACACCAATGGTTGACTAGCTAACTAAAGTACCTAAATCCTGTCCTTCTATCACTTTTTGCAAATTTCCAGGCTCATTCATATCAAATACGATGATGGGCATTTTGTTTTCCATGCATAAAGTGAAAGCGGTCATATCCATCACTTTTAGATTTTTTGAAATACATTCATCATAGCTGATTTTATCGTAACGGGTAGCGCTAGGATCTTTTTCGGGATCCGCTGTGTAGATTCCGTTTACACGAGTGCCTTTCAAAATCACATCTGCCTTCATTTCAATTGCCCGAAGAGAACCAGCAGTATCTGTAGTGAAATATGGATTACCTGTTCCAGCACCAAATATTACTACTCTTCCTTTTTCAAGGTGACGTAAAGCTTTTCTGCGGATATAGGGCTCAGCTACTTGATCCATTTGGATTGCGCTTTGAAGGCGCGTGTAAACACCGAAGCGCTCTAACATCGACTGCATTGCCATTGCATTAATAACAGTGGCAAGCATACCCATATAATCACCATGTGCTCTTTCAATGCCACTATCAGCTTCATTCATACCTCTATAAATATTTCCGCCCCCAATCACTATGGCCACTTGCACACCCAACTCAGTAATTGATTTAATATCTATTGCATATTGTTCAATGATCTTTGGGTTGAAAGGATCTCCGTTGCGTTGGTTGCCCAATAGCGCCTCGCCTGATAATTTAAGGAGGATACGTTTATATTTTGGAAGCATAGCACTGATATTTATGCAAATAACCTTAATTTTTTATGAGCAGCCAAAATGAATAGGTTAATTGACGGTGCTTTACACGTGTTTAAGCGATGAATTCAACTCAAAAATTCCGTGATTTCATCATTTTTATTTTGATTAGGGTTTTTTAGCTTGCTTATTCTAATTAAATGGGGGGTTATTTAGTAATGTAAAAAATCAACACTATGTACAACGTAAGAGCCAAGTCGAAACCAAGTCAAAGTCTAGTAGTAAGAATTCTTCCGTCCTTTTTATATTTATTGATGGCACTAGCTGCGGGCTATGGATTTTTTCAGGGGGAATCTTTACGATATGCCCTTCCAATATTTTTGTTAGTAACCCGGTTCAACTTTGTGATTTACGCAAAATACAAATTAGAGAATTGGGCTTTACATGTATTTCATGCAATCTTAGCAGTGGTAGTAATTTTCTTTATGTTTTAATTCATAATTCTCATTTCTGTAAATAAAGAAAGCCGTCCCGATTATATCGAGACGGCTTTTTAAATATTAGAAGTTTAGGATTATCCTAAAGCAACACGTTTGAATTCTGTAACGTTCAAATCAGCACTTACTGATTTTAAGTATTCACCTACGGTCTTGCCACCATCTTTAACAAAGGCCTGAGCATATAAAGTGTTTTCTTTAAAGAAGGCATTCAATTTTCCTTCAGCGATCTTAGCGATCATTTCATCAGGTTTGCCAGCCATTTTAGGATCTGCTTTCATAGTTTCAACTACGATTGCTCTTTCTCTTTCTACAGCTGAAGCTGGAATGCTTTCTGGATCAACAGCTAATGGGTTCATCGCTGCAATTTGCATCGCAACATCCTTACCAGCTTCTGCAGCCTCTGCACTCATCCCAACTAAAACACCCATACGGTTTGCACCATGGATATAAGATGCTACATATGGTGCTTCAATTCTTTCAAATTTAGCAACACCAATTTTCTCACCAATAGAAGTTAATTTATCGTTGATCAAATCAGCAACTTTCGCCCCATTAATTTCCACTTCATTTAATTCTTCAGCTGACTTCACATTGTTTGCAATGGCAGCTTCAGCGATACCTTTTGCAAAGGCAACGAAATCAGAATTCTTAGATACGAAATCAGTTTCGCAGCTAATACAAACAATGAAACCAGTTTTATGATCAGCAGAAGTTCCTGCGATAATCACACCTTCTTTTGCTTCACGGTCGCTACGTTTTGCAGCAACTTTCTGACCTTGTTTGCGCAACCAATCGATGGCAGCTTCAAAGTCTCCATTAGTTTCAGTTAAAGCTTTTCTACAGTCTAGCATACCAGCTCCGGTAGCCTGACGTAATTTATTAATATCAGCAGCGGTTATTGTTACAGTTGACATAATTTCTTATAATTAATTGTTGTATAAAAATTGGGTCATTAGTCATTACTCTTAGCAGATGACTAATGACCCAAAAGGGATAATAATTTATCTTCCACCACCACCACCAGCTGGGCGACGGTTACCTTGGCTTGGAGTACGACGCTTTGGAGCACCGCCTGCTGGTCCACCAGCTGGCGCATTACTTCCACCTCTTCTGCCACCACGACCAGCTTCAGCTTGAGCTTCAGCTTCTAGGCGACGAGCGCGTGTTTCATTTTCATTATTGCTGTCTTCACTTTCATCATCATCTTTAGAAGCCTGACGTTCAGCCAAACCTTCAGCAATAGCTGCAATGATGTAGTTAGTGATGATTGCGATTGATTTAGTTGCATCATCGTTAGCAGGAATAGCGAAGTCTACTTTATTAGGATCACTATTAGTATCTACCATACCGAAAGTAGTGATGCCTAAACGTTTAGCTTCAGCCAATGCGATATGCTCACATCCGATATCAACAAGGAATAAAGCAGCGGGTAAACGACCCAACTGAGCGATACCGCCCAATACTTTTTCCATTTTTTCTTTATCGCGAGTTAAAGTCAAACGCTCTTTCTTAGTAAGGCTTTCAGCACTACCATCTGCAAGCATTTTTTCGATGCTCTGCATTTTCTTAACGCTCTTACGAACGGTATTGAAGTTGGTTAACATACCACCTAACCAACGCTCTGTAGCATAAGGCATGTTAACTTTCTTAGCGCATTCGCTAACGATTTCTTTGGCCTGCTTTTTAGTAGCAACAAACATGATCTTCTTACCGCTTTTTGCGATTTGTTTCAATGCTGCTGATGCTTCTTGTAGATGATCTACAGTTTTGTTCAGGTCAATGATGTGAATACCTTTCTTCTCAGCGAAGATATAAGGCAACATCTTTGGGTTCCACTTCTTTTTTAGGTGACCAAAATGTACGCCGGCCTCCAAAAGTTGCTGTTGTAATGAAGTGTTATTTTCCATTGTATGAGTTTGAAATTTTTAATTTGAAATTTGAAATTGAGTTGTTGATATACCAATTTAAAATCAGCAATATCAAATCCCAAATATTAACGTTTACTGAACTGGAAGCTTCTACGTGCTTTCTTGTGACCGAATTTCTTACGTTCAACACCACGTGGATCACGCTTCAACTGACCAGCTGCTTTTAATAC
This sequence comes from Bacteroidota bacterium, assembly GCA_037139075.1. Taxonomy (GTDB): domain Bacteria; phylum Bacteroidota; class Bacteroidia; order Chitinophagales; family Chitinophagaceae; genus Sediminibacterium. The sequence continues at coordinate 1,261 of JBAXHC010000028.1, read as the reverse complement.
AGGACGGAATTCAGCGTTCACTTCTAACAGTGCACGAGCGATACCCAATTTAGCTGCTTCAGCCTGACCTTTCAGTCCGCCACCAGCTGCATTGATAACGATATCAAATTTGCCAACTACATCAGCAGTTTTCAAAGGTGCTTCTACTTGATTCTGCAAGTAAACAAGCGGAAAATATGCTTTGTAATCTTTGTCGTTTACAGTGATCTTGCCTTCGCCCTTGCTAATAAATACGCGGGTTACAGCTTCTTTACGACGACCAACTGCGTTTTTTTGTTTTTCCATTATACTTGGTTTGGAATGTGTTTAAATTAGAATTTTAGTTCTTTAGGTTGTTGAGCAGCATGAGGATGCTCTGCACCTGCGTACACAAATAATTTTTTAACCAATTTGCGGCCTAGACGATTTTTAGGAAGCATGCCTTTAACAGCTCTTTCTATAACTACTTCTGGACGACGCTTTAAAAGATCTTGTGCAGCTTCGTGCTTTTGACCACCTGGATGTCCAGAATAGTTTTGATACACTTTGTCTGCAGCTTTGTTTCCTGTGAAAACAACCTTTTCGCAGTTGATCACAATTACATTATCTCCACAATCAACGTGAGGAGTATAGTAGGCTTTGTTCTTACCACGCAAAACAGCTGCAATTTTAGAACATACACGTCCCACGGTTTGATTAGTGCCGTCAACAACATACCAGTTATGTTGAACGGTAGCCGCATTCGCAGACTTGGTGGTGAAATGAAGTTTACTCATAATTTTTCTTTTTAATTTAACTAGTGCTATCCCACTAGCCTGAATGTTCCGATTTATTCGGGGGGCGAAGGTAGGATTCCTACACTCGATTTTCCAAGAAAAATCGAAAGTATTTTTTAGGACACTTCTGTAATCGATTGATTATCAATAAAAAATTTGTCATAAATATTTTGTACCATGCTCAAATGGGCGGATTTGTTGGGAATCAGGGCAGCATTTGCAATTTTTTATACTAGTAGTAAGCGTTTCAGAAAACAAAATTTTTACTGTTGTCAAATAAAAAGGTTTCCCCTCCATCGCATGCGATGGAGGGGACGCCGATTTCGCTTTAGCGGAATCCGGCTGGGGTGGTTGAATCTCTTTTAAGAATTATCCTAAGGAAAAATATTTTCATAGCTAGCATAACCACCCCGTCTGTTCGCTCAGCCGCTTCAGACACCCCTCCATCGCATGCGATGGAGGGGAAACCTTTTTATTACCTTATTTTTTCTCCACTCTTATCTCTT
>JBAXHC010000027.1:0-35419 GCA_037139075.1 Bacteroidota bacterium | reverse complement strand
TTCTCCTTTCTCCTTTCTCCTTTCTCCTTTCTCCCTTTCACCTTTCACCTTTCACTTTTCACTTTTCACTTTTTACTTTTCACTTTTTACTTTTCACTTTTAAAATATTTACAGATTGTTGTTAGCCCGCACTCCCCACATTTTGGTGAGCGGGCAAGGCATGTATATCTTCCATGGAGGATTAGCCAATGGTGAGCACGATGCACGAGCTCTTCGGGAATATATTTTATAAGTTGTTTCTCAGCTTCTAAAACAGTTTTTGCATTCGTAGTTAAACCTAATCTCGCAGACACTCGAAATACATGCGTATCCACCGCCATGTTAGGCTGCTTATCGATGACACTTGTAATTACATTCGCAGTTTTTCTGCCTACCCCTGGCAACAATACTAATTCTGCAACTGTCATGGGTACTTCAGCGTTAAAATCGGCCATGAGCATAGTTGCCATACCAATGAGATGCTTGGTTTTATTATTGGGATAGGAAATGCTTTTGATAATGGGAAAGAGATCTTCAAAACTAGCTGCCGCCATTTTATCTGGCGTTGGATATTTTCGAAAAATATTCGGGGTCGTAAGATTCACTCTTTTATCTGTGCATTGAGCGGATAAAATAACTGCAACCAATAATTGGAAAGGATTATCGTATACCAATTCTGTTTCAGCAATCGGAATTTGCTCTTCGAAATAGGCAATAGCTTGCTGATATCTTTCTTTCTTTGTCATTCTGAGGTAATAAAGATAGCACGCTGATTGCACAGATAAAGCAGATTTTCGCAGATTAGTATCTGTGTAAATCTGCCTTATCAGCGTTATCTGCGTGCCATAAAAGTTTTGAATTTGAAACTTCCTGTGTTTAATCAGGTTTCTTATGCGAAGCCGCATATTTTAAAATCGCTTGCACAGATTCTGCGCTGGGAGATTCTAATTTCAATCGCTCTAAATGCTTCATGCTAAACTGTAACAACTCAAGCTGTTCTTTGATAGTTGGATCTTCCACCATCGCTTTTTCAATTGCTGCAACCACTGCGGGCGAAGCTTCGTTATACAAATAACTCATCAATTCCTCCTCTTTGATTTTTTTCATAATATGACATTACTCTAAGAGGATACGGTTCTTTTAAAACGGCGATAGTTCTTGAATATTGCCACTAAAACCGATTTCCCTTAGGAAATATTAAAAAAAATGAACGAACGTAAAAGGGGTTGTATTATTTTGTTACTGCGGTAGAATCTTCAATAGTGAAAATATCTTCACCGTCTTTCTTCATCAAATAACGCTCACGCGCGAACTTTTCAAGTGCAGCTGGGTTAGTCTGCAAGTCCGTCAATGTCTTACGCGCTTTATCAATTTCGGTTTGATAATAACGCTTCTTCAATTCTAATTTCTCTAGCTCTGCTTTTCTTTCTCTTTGTTGAAAAAAATCGCGCTGATCTATAAATAACATCCATACCAAAAAAAATGCGCCAGCTATCACGTATTTACTTGTCAGTATTTTTATTATTTTCTGCATCATATAAAAAGGTTGACAACCCGGTTTTAAAATTAATACAATCTCAAACTAACCGGGTTGTCAACTTATAAACAACTGTTTATTTAGTACCAAACTTGATCTTTCCATTAGGATAGATCCCTGTATTTCCTAATTCTTCTTCAATACGGATCAACTGATTGTATTTTGCAATCCTGTCGGTACGTGATGCAGAACCAGTTTTGATCTGTCCACAGTTTAACGCTACAGCTAAGTCAGCAATAGTAGTATCTTCTGTTTCACCACTTCTATGACTCATGATAGTATTGTAACCATTATTCTGAGCCAATGTAACCGCATTGATAGTTTCAGTAACAGAACCAATTTGGTTTACTTTTACTAACAAACCATTTGCAATTTTTTTGTCGATCCCTTCTTGTAAACGTAACACGTTGGTCACAAACAAATCGTCACCTACTAACTGGCACTTACTGCCAACTGCTTCTGTTAAAGCCTTCCAGCCATTCCAATCATCTTCTGCCATACCGTCTTCGATAGAAGCAATAGGATATTGATTAACCCAGCTTTCCCAGAATTTAACTAACTCATCGCTACCCATTTCTTTTCCAGAACTCTTATGGAAAACATACTTATTTAATTTACCATTCCAAAGTTCAGAATTGGCAGCATCCATTGCAATTACAATCTCAGTACCTGTTTTATATCCTGCTTGCGTAATAGCTTCTAATACTGTTTCAATAGCTTCTTCATTGCTTTGAATGTTTGGAGCAAACCCACCTTCATCACCTACATTAGTGCTATATCCTTTTTTCTTCAATACACTTTTCAATACGTGGAAAATCTCAACACCCCAACGTAAACCTTCACTGAAAGAAGGTGCGCCGATTGGCATAACCATAAATTCCTGAAAATCGATTTTGTTATCAGCGTGAGCACCACCATTCAAGATATTCATCATTGGGATAGGCAATGTTTTTGCATTTGTTCCACCAATATATCTATAAAGAGGTAAGCCAGCTTCTTCAGCAGCAGCTTTTGCTACAGCCATACTAACCGCCAAAATTGCATTTGCACCTAATTTTCCTTTGTTCGGAGTACCATCTAAATCGATCATTACCTGGTCGATAGCTGCTTGTTGTGAAACATCATATCCAATTAATTGCTCCGCAATAATATCATTCACATTTGCAACTGCCTTTAATACACCTTTACCACCATAAACAGCTTTATCTTCATCTCTTAACTCAACTGCTTCATGTATTCCAGTACTAGCTCCACTTGGAACAGATGCACGACCCTGCGCGCCATCGTCGGTTAACACTTCTACTTCAACTGTTGGATTACCACGACTATCTAAAATTTGACGGGCATGTACTTCTACAATGTAACTCATGATTACTTGATTATTTTAATGATAGATTAAATTCAGACTGCAATTTAAGCATTAGTAAGCTTTTTTGCCTTGAAATCATTGATGGAACCAATAGTTTTACGTAATAATAACTCAGTGAAGCCCTTTTCGAGATAATTTTCGAGTTTTCCTAACAACTGGTAGCCTCTGTTCTCGTATAATTTTAGTGCGTTTTCATTAAAATCTGAAACACAGATAAAAGCATTGGGACTTACTTCAAAGATCCTTTTTTCTACAAAATCCATCATCTGATTACCAATACCCATTCCTCTACAAGATTCAGATACAGCTAGTATTTGAATATAGCCCACAAATGCTCCAGCCATTTTGATTACTACAAATCCTAAACGTTCTTTCCCTAACCTTGCCATATAAGCTTCCATCCCACCTTCAGTAACGCGCATCAAAGCAAGACCATCTTCGAAATTTCTTTTTAAACTGATCCATGGTTCTGAACTTGCCATTAAACTAGCACACCAATTTTGATCTTCTGTATCTGTGATTCTGCTGATGCTGATAACTGCTGATGGTTCCATAAAAAATTAACTATTTTGTTAGTTCTCTAAAAACATCTTCCAAGCTGTGACTTTCTGTTTGTAGAGATATGATGTTCAAATTATTGGCAATCGTTAATTCTAATAATTGCTTGCGCACAACATCCGGATCTTTGGTGGCAATGAGAAAATCATTTTCTGAAATCCTATTAACAGATACTACAGCAGGAAGATGCTGCATCAATCCTATATCCACTTTCTCTTGAAAACTTACACGAACTTGAAACTGATTACTTTTCTTTTTTTGTAGATTTTTCAATTGATCATCTGCAACAATTTGTCCTTTATGAATGATGATCACTCGATCACAAATTGCCTCAACCTCCTGCAATATATGTGAAGAGAATAAAACTGTTTTATTTTTACCCTGGGCCTTAATAACATTTCTAATCTCAATGATCTGATTAGGATCCAATCCACTGGTAGGTTCATCCAATATCAATACTTCCGGATCGTGTATCAATGCCGCAGCTAATCCTACACGCTGCTTATACCCTTTTGACAATTGACTAATTTTCTTTTTCGATTCGATTGTTAATCCTGTTAAAACAATCACATCTTCAATAGCTTTTTTCTTATCCTTAATTTCGTGAACACCCGCAATAAATTCTAGGTACTCTCGAACATACATATCCAGATAAAGTGGATTTGCTTCAGGCAGATACCCGATTTTTTTCTTCACAAAAACAGGATCAATGCTCACATCTGTGCCACAAACTATTGCCTTCCCAGCATCAGAAGCTATATAGCCTGTGATCATTTTCATTGTAGTACTTTTGCCGGCTCCATTAGGACCTAAAAAGCCCACAATCTCCCCCTTGTTAATACTAAACGAAATATTATTCACCGCTTTTTGAGCGCCATAATTTTTTTGTAAGCCTTCTACAACAATGCTCATATCAAGGGTTTAAAACAAATGTACTATTTGCAAGTTCCGCTTCAGGTTAATGCTTTGATAAGTTTCCTTTCAATATAGGCTCTCGAAGTTGAACAGGTTTTCTTTTCTTTCGCTCACGCATATTCATCATCTCAACCACAAACGAGAAAGCCATTGCAAAATAAACGTAGTTCTTCAATTGCAGATCATGCGCCCTTTCACTATCCCAACCCTCTACTATTAAAACAAAACCAATCATTACTAAAAACGATAATGCCAGCATTTTTATCGTTGGATGATTATGAATATACTTGGCAATAGCTGGACTAAATAAAAACATCACAATCATGGCAATAACAACTGCTGCAATCATAATTTCAACGTGCTTCGCCGTTCCACCTGCAGTAATGATACTATCAAAACTAAATACCATATCAATGAGCAAAATTTCTACAAGTGCATTTCCAAAACTCAAAGGCACAGTTACTTTGCCCTCGGCTAAATCTGCCTCCCCTTCTAGTTTATAGTGAATTTCTTTTACTGTTTTGAAAATTAAAAACAAACCGCCAACTAGCATAACAAGACTAGACAAATCAAATCCTTTTTCCATTATGGTAAATAAAGGTTTCCCTTTTTGAGTAAGAAGCCATGTTAATCCGAATAAAAGAATACTGCGCACAATAATGCCCATGATCATCCATGAGAACCTTGCTCTTTTATGATCTTTTTCGGGCAGACGATTGATGATAATGGATACAAAAATCACATTATCGATTCCCAAAACAATTTCGAGTATAACTAATACAAAAAAGCTGACTAAACTATCAATAGTAAAAAGATACTCCATGCAATTTTTTATTTGAATTGCAAATATAGGTTAGCCGGAGATAGTAAATAAGCTTATGAGCGCATAAGGTTTAATGAATTTCCGCTCCACTCGGGGAATAAGATTCTATTATTGCTGATCTTTAAATGACTATTGGCTACGCCGCTAAATACAGATCTGAAATCTGTGGTTACGGGAAGGTCTCTTCCATCTTCCAAATCCTCCTTAGCTAAGGATTTAATATTTTGATATACCGCACCTCCTTTTACATCATTCCCCAAAACAAATAGGCAACTGGCTCTTCCATGATCGGTTCCGCCAGTTCCATTTTGATGTGCAGTTCTTCCAAATTCTGTCATGGTCATCACAGTAACATCATCCTGATAAGCAGCAAGATCATTCCAAAATGCGGCAATGCTATCGCTAAAATCTTTCAGATTACGAGCTAATGCACCATTAGTGGTACCCTGATTTACATGCGTATCCCATCCACCACTTTCCGCAAATCCAATTTCAAGACCCACATCCATTTTTATCAGAATTGCAATTTGTTTTAAAGCGTTTCCTAAAGCCGAATTAGGATACTTAACATCTTTTACTGGCTGATAATTTCTAATATTGTTTACATTCAACATCTTCATTGCATCGAAACTTTCCTTTCCAGTTTTATTCAACAAACCACTTGATGTTTGATCATATAATTCCTCAAAACTTTTTGCCACCAAATTGCCAGCACCTGGTGTTGTTTTCATTTGAATAGCAAAATCTTGCAAATTACTAATGGCAAGAGATTCATTATCGCCATACATGCTCCTTGGCAATGCATTGGTTAAACTTACAGAACGAAAAGGTGTTGCATCATGACCCATTAAGCCTGCCACACGATTAAGCCAACCGCTTGAAGTGCCTTTGTTAAAAGGAGTTCCAGCCTCCATATAATCTTGCGCGTCGAAATGACTTCTTGTATTATTCGGACTTCCCACACCATGAACAATTGCTAAACGATTCTCTTTAAAAAATGGTTGAAATGACGCGAGAGAAGGATGCAATCCAAATTTTCCATCAAGATCGAACAAAGCACCTTCTTTTTCAGTAGGACTCATAAATAAACTTGGTCGCAATATTTTTAAAGCAGGATCTGCAAAAGGACTAACTGCCATTAATCCATCCATGGCTCCTCGTTGAAAAATGCAGACCATAACTTTATTCTTCTTGTACGGAGCCCATAATTTATTACTACCTGCAGCATGTGCAATAAAATTAGGAAGCCCACCAATGCCTGAAGCAAATAATGCTAATGCTCCAGATTTCATAAAAGCTCTACGATTAACCATACTAATATTTTTATTTTCTTTGAAATTCAGGTGAACCAATAATCACGCCAGTAACTTGTGCCACAGTTGTATTATTTCCAGGTAAAGTAGATAAGGTGAAGGGTTTGTTTTTTTTGCTTAGCATGGCTTTTTCTTGTTTCTGTTCTGCCTTCGCCGGAAGCATCATTTCTGATTCGGGTTCAGAATTTTGAGATGGTGTATTGTTAGCAGCTGCATCAATTTTATCGCCCACTTTATTATCATTGATTAGAGCTGTTAAACGTTTGATATTTGCATCTTGATTTCTTTCAGGAAGTAAAAGCTGACTATAAATTCTAAGCGCATCTTCGGCGCTTTCGGGTTCATGGTGTTGATTTAATCCCAGTAAATCAAGTGTTACCCCTGGAATTTTACCAGTGGCAAATGCCAATCCAAAATTCATCCTATTTAAAAGTGATCCAGTATTAATCCAATAAGCTGCACGATCAGGAAACCCAGTGGGAGCTTGATAAAAATAAAATCTTTGACCCATTTTACTGCACCAATTAAAAATTTGCATCGGCATTTTTACATCCGCATTAGTAGCTCGGATTGAGCTGATCGCTAATTCAAAAGGAGATTTTATTTTTTCTCTCAATGCATCTTCTTTCCAGAATTCCACACTATTCACCATCGTTAACAATACCTCTTTTATATTTCCATGATGTTTTAAATAAGTATCAGACATTTTATTCAATAACTCTTGTGAAGGCTGATCGCTTACAAACCGGACTGCTATTTTTTTACAAATAAATTTTGCGGTATTGGGTTGACTACTCAACATTTCTAATACTTCAACACCTTCTTGATACCCACCTCTTGCCGGAAATGATTTACCGAGAATAGATTTAGCACTGTCATCATGTTTATCTGCCCGATATAAAAAATCTCCTTCCGTAATAAATCCATTCTTCTCCATTCTTTGAGCACCCATTTTATCCATGATATTTTTTCCAATACCATCTTTTAATAATGGTGTTACGGACCAACCCGTTAAAGCACGAGCCACTTCTGTAACATCTTTCTGTGTATATCCTCCGTCTACACCGAGTGTATGTAATTCCATCACTTCCCTGGCGTAGTTTTCATTCAACCCTTGCACTTTACGCGCACTTAATGCCTGTTGTATAAAACCATTTGCAGCACTATTGCTATTTTCTGCCATTTGTGCATTGATCTTCGCCTCGATTTTTTTCTGTGCCTGTATTCTTCCAGGGCGCTTCGATAAATCATTATTATTACTAACACTTGAAGCATTGTCTAAATATTCCAACATCGCAGGATGCTTTGCTGTAGCCAGTAAAATTGTTTTAAATTCTCCAAAAACATTGGGTCTTATAGCATCACGTTCGTAGGTAAGAATGAATTGCTGACACTGAGGCTTAGTTAGAGAAACATTAAAGTGATTAAACCAAAAATCAGTCATTACTTCCTGTAACTGATTATTACTATAAGCAGCACGTATGATTTTTTGATTAATGAGTTGTGTTTGTAATTCTATAAAGGGTTTTAATCCCTCTTTATCCATGATGACCTTAATCTGATCACGATATTCTTTCTTATCGGGAGATAATGTTGAATCCTTTGAGATAAGTTTATTCTTTACTGCAATTCTGATTACTTGAGCTGGCGTTAGATAAGTATTTGCAATGGTTTCGTTACTTAAATTCAAAGCTTCCATCCCTTGCAAGCGTCTTGCAACTGAACTATCTGGTAATGATGCAGCAAGCTGTTGATCTAACCAGTTTTCAAGTCCTAATTGCAAAACTTCATCTACTTCTCCAGGTCTTGCACCAAAGCTAAATCTGCTCAGCAAATGAGCAGCAGCTTGACGTTCCGTTAATCCTGCTTTCTTATAAGGTAGTTTGATGTGATAATGCTCAGTACTTTGTTTACTTTGAGTAAAAGCAAACAATACAGTAAAGCCAGCCCCTACCGTAAAAGTCTTTGCCATTCTTTTCAATTTCATAGACTCACTTTGTAGTTGGATACCAATGGAACAAACAAGTTTAATCCAAGATCAAAAAACAAAAAAGTTTTAACAGTCTATTTATTTTCTAGCTACACGATATAATATAGTCCCCATCGCTGCAAAAAAGCAGGTTCCGAGAATGAAATAACCGCCTTTTGAGATGCTTTCGACTATCGAATGTTCCATACTGATGGCATTCAAAAACTTTTCTCCGCCATCGGATCCAGAAATAAAGGCAATGATAACTCCTGCAACAGCACCTCCCGCTACCAAACCTGTAGCAAACAAATTTCCCTTACCCAATTCTTCTTCCTCAGCTGATTTTTGCTCACCCTCTTTTTTCTGTTTTCCCTCTACAATACCACGTATAGCACCCCCAATGAAAATAGGCAAAGTAGTGGCTAAAGGCAAATAAGCTCCTACCGCAAAGCTTAGAGATTTAATGCCACATAATTCCATTGTGATGGCCAGAAATACACCCGCAAACACATACTGCCAATCTAGATTTTGAGATAAAATTCCTTTGATCAAAGTAGCCATCAGTGTGGCCTGCGGTGCCGGATATTTTTCTGTTCCAATGGCATGGTGTATGCCCTGACTCAACATTTCTGAAGAAGGTTTATCTAAAAATTTAACCGTAATTCCAATCACAATAGAAGAAACAATGGCTCCTACAAATAAAGCAATCTGCTGATTACGCGGCGTTGCTCCTACGATGTAACCACTTTTTAAATCCTGTGAAGTACCCCCTGCATTTGCTGCAGCTATACAAATCATTCCACCCACTACTAAAACAAGAGGTTCATAATTTTGTCCCGTCCAGCCTACACTCAAAAAAATTAAACTTGTTCCCATTACAGTCGCAATTGTCATACCACTTATCGGGTTATTAGAAGACCCGATTAAACCAACAATTCGAGATGAAACGGTTACAAACAAAGCTCCAAATACAATCACCAAAACGCCAATCAATAATTTCTGAATAATACTATCTCCGGGTACTTGAGGTAAAACGGTGATCAATAAAATCAATCCCAAACTTCCCCAACCCACCCATTTTAAACTTAAATCTTTTTCAGTACGCAATATCGAAGGTGCACCTACTCCGTTATCAGTTTTTAAAGATGCTACACTTCCTTTTACAGATTTCACAATCGTTGGAATTGTTTTGATCAATGTAATGATACCTCCAGCAGCAACCGTACCAGCCCCAATTTGACGAATAAATGCATAATAAACAGCAGCAGAATAATCTGCGAACTGATGAGTTATCGGATTCCAAGACCCTTTGCCGCCGGCTTTAGTGATATCTACGAGATAACCCAGTTTTACTAATTGAATTGCAATTACATCAGGAGGAACTAATGAAGACATAAGCGGAATAAAAACAAGCCAGCTTAAAACACCACCCGCAACTAATACACCACCAATTTTAGGACCAATGATATAACCCACACCCATATACTCAGGCGTAATTTCTCCACTTACTTTTGCCGATGGAAAAAACTTATTGGCTTGTGCTGTGGCATAATATGGTGTTTCAGAAATAATATGTAATACTTTTTGCAACAAGGCATAAACAAAAGCTACACCCAAACCCCAAAAAGCAGTTTTTGCAAAATCGCCTCCTTTCTCTCCAGCTTTTAACACATCTCCACAAGCAGTACCTTCTGGATAAGGTAGGTTATCATGTTCATTCACAATAAGTGCTTTTCTCAATGGAATCATTAATAATGTACCTAACAAACCACCCACTATGGCCAGAATTAATATGGTTAAATAATTAAAGTATTGAGCACTATCTGGAGAGGATAAAAATAAAAATCCGGGTAAAGTAAATGCTACACCAGCAGCAATACTTTCTCCTGCTGAACCAGTGGTTTGAATAATATTATTTTCAAGAATCGTTGTTTTTAAGTACTTCCTTCCCAGCGTTATTGCAATAACCGCAATAGGTATAGATGCAGAAACAGTTAACCCTGCTTTTAAAGCGAGATAGACAGTTGCTGCCCCAAAAATCACACCAAACAAACTACCCACTAAAATGGATTTTACTGTCAATTCTTTCATTTGCTCTTCAGGTGCCACAAATGGTTTGAAAGATTTTTTTGTTTCAGACATATTATTATTTTAATGTGATTGGATTGGGATTGGACGAATGCAAGTAATACTTGATTTTCCAATATCTTTAAAAATCCAAAATACAACTTATGAGTGAAATTCTAAGCGAAGTCAAGAAAACAGGTATGCCAAAGGCAGTTCCTTATATTATTGGAAATGAAGCAGCTGAGCGATTCAGCTTCTATGGCATTCGTTCCATAATGAGTACTTTCCTGGTTGCACAATTCTTCAACCCAACCATGAACCCTTTAATGCAGGAAGTGGCTGAGGCTAAGTCGAACGAAATGGTGCACCTTTTCGTAACCCTGGCCTATTTTATGCCCTTAGTAGGTGGAATATTGGCAGATTGGTTTTTTGGCAAATACAAAGTAATCTTATACGTGTCTATTTTATATGCAATAGGAAATTTACTATTGGCTTTATCTACTCATAATATTGGATTATTCTCAGTAGGTCTAATAGTTATTGCAGCAGCGGCAGGTGGCATCAAATCATGTGTATCAGCAAATGTGGGCGACCAGTTTGATAAATCCAATGAACACCTGATGTCAAAAATGTACGGCTGGTTTTATTTTACCATCAATACCGGCTCCATTGTTTCTACCCTTTTAATTCCGATCATCTATAATAAATATGGAGCAGAACTAGCATTTGGAATTCCAGGAGTATTAATGTGCGCAGCCACTATTATTTTCTGGCTAGGCCGAAAAAAATATGTGCGTGTAAAACCTTCGGGACCTAAAAGAGAGAACTTTATGGTGATTAGTTTCTACGCCATTATACAATTGTTCAAGAAAAAAGATGACCGCCCTTTTTGGGAAAGACTAGGTAAAGAACAAAATTTTTCTGCTAAATCGATTGATGGTGTACAGGCTGTATACCGTATTCTGATGATTTTTGCTTTCACCCCTATTTTCTGGGCATTATGGGATCAAAACCTTGCCGAATGGGTACTTCAGGCTAAAAAATTAGACCTAAACATATTTGGATACACCCTATTTGCAGAGCAGATACAAACTTTTAATCCCATTTTTTTGGTAAGTATGATACCTGTGATGACTTACGGTGTTTTCCCACTCGTAGAAAAAATGGGGATTACACCAACACCATTAAAAAAAATTGGAGCTGGGCTTTTTTTAACGGGGGTAACTTTTGTAATCATTGCCTTATTACAAGAAAATATTGATCATGGTGGACATCCAAGCGTTTGGTGGCAAATTTTGGCTTATTTGATATTAGCCATCGCAGAAATTCTTGTCTCAATTACTTGTTTAGAATATGCATATACCCATTCTCCTAAATCAATGAAAAGCACCATGAGTGCACTATATTTATTAGGAATTTCTGTGGGTAATTATTTTGATAGCTTAGTTAATAAAAGTATTGCCAATAAAGGATTCTTTGGACAATTCACAGGTGCTAAATACTATTGGCTCTTCATTGGCATTATCACCGTATTTTTTGTGATATACCTATTTGTAGCCAAGAGATTACCTGAAAAAAGTTATGTAGGATTAGAAGATCCTGAAGTAGAAACTGTTTAACCTTACCTTTTTTTCTGGCCGGCCTCGTACTTTAAAGGATTATTTTTCTCTTTAAAGCATTAGGTCGGTTTTTTTGTGGATACTGCAGTATTTTCGCAGCAATTCAACAAACATGAACATATTACTTTTAGGATCTGGAGGAAGGGAACATGCACTGGCTTGGAAAATGAGTCAGAGTCATCATTGTGATTTTTTATTCGTAGCCCCTGGAAATGCTGGTACTGCCGCTTTTGGCAAGAATATGCCATTTGGCGTGAACGATTTTGAAGCTATTAAGAAATGCTGTCTACAGGAAAAGATTGGCATGTTGGTAGTAGGCCCCGAAGACCCCTTGGTTAATGGCATTTACGACTTTTTTCAAAACAACCCCAGTTTACAGCATATTACTGTGGTAGGCCCGTCCAAAGCTGCCGCACAATTAGAGGGTAGTAAGGCTTTTAGCAAAAAATTCATGGAACGTCAGGGTATTCCTACAGCAACTTATGCCGAGTTTACTGAAGAGAACTTTGAAGAAGGAAAAAAATATATTGCAAATCATACTGTTCCTGTGGTTTTAAAAGCGGATGGATTAGCCGCAGGTAAAGGTGTGATTATTGCTCAAACTACAGAGGAGGCCCTGCAAAGTTTTGAAGAGATGATCATGGGCAAACAATTTGGGGAAGCAAGTCGAAAAGTAGTGGTGGAAGCCTTTTTAACCGGGATTGAAGTAAGTGTATTTATCCTTACCGATGGAATAGATTATCAAATAATCGGGCACGCCAAAGACTATAAAAGGATTGGCGAAGGTGATACAGGGTTGAATACTGGTGGAATGGGTTGTGTAAGCCCGGTTCCATTTATGGACGAGGTTTTCATGCAAAAAGTTACCGAAAGAATCATTGAACCAACAGTGAGGGGATTATCCAGAGAAAATCTTGTTTATCATGGTTTTATTTTCTTTGGTTTAATGAATATAGATGGCGAACCATGGGTAATTGAATACAATTGCCGTTTAGGTGATCCGGAAACAGAAGTGGTTTTACCCAGACTTCAGACCGATTTAGTAAGCCTTTTCGCTGCAATGGACAATGGAACATTGGCTGATGTGAATATAAATTTTGATGAAAGAAGCTGCGCTACAATTATGGCGGTGAGTGGCGGATACCCGGGTGATTATGAAAAAAATAAAATCATCCATGGCCTTGAAACCCTTACCAATAAAGACTCTATCGTATTTCATGCGGGTACAAAAATTGACGAAAATGGCGTTTTAACAAATGGTGGCAGGGTTTTAGCTATAAGTTCATACGGTGATACAATAAATGAGGCTGTAATAAAATCCAAATTTTCAATGGATCAAATTAGCTTCGAGGGCATGTACTTTAGAAGAGATATCGGGTATGAATTTCAGTAATTTTGAGTTGCAATCTAATTCTGTAGAAAATATCCCCAAAGCCTTGACAAATCAGTGATTATGCCTTTGTTAGTTTCATTTATTTAAGACACCTTTGTAGGCATTCATTCACACATTCGAACTATTTATATAAAATGGGATTGTTTAGTTTTTTTACTCAAGAAATTGCAATTGACCTCGGTACAGCAAATACCCTGATCATTCATAATGATGAAGTAGTAGTTAACGAACCATCGATTATTGCTTTAAACCGCAATAATCCAAAAGAAGTTTTGGCAGTTGGTAAGCGTGCATTAATGATGCATGAAAAAACCCACGAAAGTATACGTACTGTTAGACCTTTAAAAGACGGCGTAATTGCCGACTTTAACGCGGCAGAATTGATGATCAGAGAACTGATCAAAATGATCTATCCCAAAAAACCTTTATTTCCACCAAGCTGGAGAATGGTAATTTGTATTCCATCTTCCATTACAGAAGTTGAAAAACGTGCAGTAAGAGATAGTGCAGAACAGGCAGGAGCAAAAGAAGTATACATGATTCACGAACCTATGGCTGCGGCTTTGGGAATTGGAATTGATGTTGAAGAACCAGTTGGAAATATGATCATCGATATAGGAGGTGGAACCACTGGTATTACCGTAATCGCTTTGGCAGGTATTGTGTGCGACCAAAGTATTCGTATTGCAGGAGATGAATTCACTGCAGACATTATGGAAGCTTTACGTCGTTACCACAGTTTATTAATTGGTGAGCGTACTGCTGAACAAATTAAAATCACAGTTGGCGCTGCGATGAAAGATTTAGATAATCCTCCTGATGATATGCCAGTTAATGGTCGCGATTTGGTTACGGGTATCCCAAAACAAATCATGGTTAGTTATCAAGAAATTGCTGAAGCACTGGATAAAAGTATTTTCAAAATCGAAGAAGCTATCCTTAAGGCATTAGAAACTACTCCGCCGGAATTAGCTTCTGATATTTACCGCAGAGGTCTGTACCTAACAGGTGGTGGTGCTTTGTTGCGCGGACTAGACAAACGCCTAAGTGCAAAAATTAAATTACCAGTACATATTGCAGATGATCCATTGAAAAGTGTGGTACGCGGTACAGGCTTAGCTCTGAGAAATTACCAGCGTTTTCCATTCATCATGAGATAATACGAGCGATATAAATTTCCCGGATACATCATTTTGTTGATCCTAGATTACTAAACCGTATCAGCTGAACGAATTACCGCCTTGAAAAATATTTTTATTTTCATACAACGCAATTTTACTTTCATCAGTTTTCTGGTGTTGGAAATAGCGTGTATTGTTTTACTCAATAATGGCAGCAAAACCCATCAGGTATTTTTCACTTCCGCTTCAAATGAGATTACTGGAAGATTCGATAAACAATATAATAACTGGCGCTACTATTTTAGTCTAAAAGAAACCAATGACCAATTGGTTGCTGAGAATGCACGACTTCGAAATTTATTGCCCGTGAATTTTCAGGCAATCGATACTTCCAAAATAACATTCCTGGATTCTACCCTAAGAGATAGCCTTGGCAAAATGCGCAAGTATACAGTCTTCCCGGCTAAAGTAATTGGAAATACAGTAACACTACAAGCAAATTTCCTTACCCTTGAAAGAGGAAGTTTACAAGGGGTAAAAAAAGGTATGGCAGTGATTAGCACTTCTGGAATTGTTGGAGTAGTAGTTGCAGTTAGTGAAAACAATGCAAGAGTAATGAGCTTACTTCATCGTAATAGCCGTGTAAGTGCCATGCTGAAAAAGGATAATATTTCAGGTAGTATTGAATGGGATGGCGTAAACCCTAATTTTCTTTTATTAAAAAATATTCCTAAAAGTGCAAAAGTTGTAATGGGGGATAGTGTGCTAACCAGTACCTATTCTGCTAACTTCCCTTCTCATTTATTGATTGGAACTGTGAATAGTATTGTAGCAGATCCTTCCAGTAACTTTTATACCCTCAAAGTAAAAACAGCAACCAACTTTTTCTCTATTCAATACGTTTACTTAGTAGAAAATCTGAGATATACAGAACAAGTAAATATTGAAGTAACACCAGAAAAAAATTAATGAGCGACTATATTAAAAATATCATCCGATTCATTTTATTCATTTTCTTTCAAGTGTTTATCCTGAATGAAGTGCCGCCATTGCACCAGTTTATAGTTCCATATATCTACTTTTTGTTTATTCTTTGGCTCCCTTTCAATATCAATCGATTTTTCTTGCTCATCATTGCATTTGCTTTTGGTACCACACTAGATTATTTTACCGGTACAGGAGGCTTGCATGCAGCGCCTTGTGTATTAATCGCTTATTTGCGCCCTTTCTTATTGAACTTATTAATCCCTCAGGATACAACTGAGAATAGTTATATCGAACCAAGTATCAAAAGTATGGGCTGGGCTCCCTATAGTTTATACATAGTGATACTCACATTCTTACATCACTTTTTATTGGTGCTGATAGAATGGCTGCAATTTGGAAACTTTGTTTATTTTATTGGAAAAGTGTCCGGCACTACTGCTATAAGTTTATTACTCATTTTCATTGCCGAAATGTTGTTTTTCCGCAAAGGCAAATTTCGCTCGAACTCTGTTTAATAAAATATATAGTATCAACATGTATGCATAACTTTTTTTATAGAATTGATGCTGCTTCAATTTCGAATCAGCAACTTTGTGTTGATTCCTTTTTTCTAGAATTCATCTCATTACAAAATAACTATGTCTGTATTTAATCAAAGCAGAAGCCGGGTAGTACAAATTATATTCACCTTAATATTTGTAGTGATCCTTATACAATTGATCAACCTGCAAATATTTTCTTCTAAATACAAACTGGCAGCAGAAAATAATGCCATTTATCGAAAGATCATTTATCCTGACAGAGGTATCATTTTCGATAGAAAGAAAAAAGCAATGCTCGAGAATACCATCAGCTACGATCTGGTTGTTACACCTGTTGAATCAAAAGGCACAGATACACTTTCACTTTGTGCACTTTTAAATATTGATACTGTTGAATACAAAAGGAGAATGCGAGAGATCGTGTTTAAATACACTGCAGTAAAGCCAAGTGTTTTTGAAGGTTTGCTAACTCAAGAACTATATGCTAAGCTCTATGAGAACATGTATAAATTTCCAGGATTCAATCTTACTGATCGTTCCGTAAGAACCTATCCATTTAATACCGGGGCTCAAGTTCTCGGATATATTGCAGAAGTAGATACCAGCTTTTTAAGAAGACATAAAGAAGATGGATATGAGATGGGCGATTATGCTGGCATGAACGGATTAGAAAGAACCTATGAAAAAGTTCTGATGGGCGAAAGAGGTATTAAGCGATTTGTTAGAGACAATAAAAGTCGTATTCAAGGTGCCTATGAAAATGGCATGTTTGATACAAGTGCTGTTGCTGGTAGAAATTTATATACGAGTGTAGATGTAGAAGTACAACAATTAGCTGAGAAATTATTGGCAAATAAAATTGGAAGTGCAGTTGCCATCAACCCAAAAACAGGAGGTATCATTGCAATGGTATCATCACCCAATTATAATCCCAACGATTTAACTGGGAGTGCCCGTAGAAAAAATCTGGGCAGAATGTTACTGGATACAGCTCGTCCCATGTTTAATCGCGCCATTAAAGGACAGTACCCCCCAGGCTCTACTTTTAAACCTTTAGGTGCTGTTATTGCTTTAGATGAGGGATTAATTACACCAAACTATGGATACACCTGTTATGGATCTTATTCAAATTGTGGTGTTGTAGTAAAATGCGAACACAAAAATGCAGGCCATGCGGCATCATTAAGATTGGCCCTTGCCAATTCCTGTAATTCGTATTTTTCACAGGTGTTTCGTATGGCCATAGATAATCCTGAATATCATAATTCAACTTTAGGTTATTTAAAGTGGAAAGAGTACATGAATAAATTCGGAATGGGTACTACCCTAGATGTTGACTTGCCAAGTGAGAACAAAGCAAGTGTTCCGGATACCGCCGTTTACAATAAAGCCTATGGAAAAAACAGATGGAATAGTTGTACTATTTTGACTTTAGGAATTGGTCAGGATAAAATGACAGCAACACCCATGCAATTAGCCAACATGATGTGTATCATTGCTAATAAAGGTTTTTATTATACGCCACATTTTGTAGATAGTATTGAACATGAACAAAAAGACGATACTTTATTTTTAGCTAAATACAGAAGAAAACATAGTGTGATTCATACTTCAGATACTGTATTTAGAGCTGTACATGATGGCATGCACGATGTAACTGTTTACGGAACTGCTTCAGAAATAAAAGTGCCTGGTGTTGAATACTGTGCTAAAACAGGTACGGCACAAAATCCTCATGGAAAAAACCACTCTCTTTTTGTTTGCTTTGCCCCAAAAGACAATCCTACAATTGCAGTTGCGGTAATAGTTGAAAATGCAGGATTTGGTGCAACTTGGGCTGGACCTATCGGCGCTTTTATCATGGAAAAATATTTAAACGATACCATTGCATCAGATAGACTTTCAGAAGTTGAACGTATTTCAAAAGCTGATTTAATTCCGGTTGCAATTAAAGATTGGTATGTTAAAAAAGAAAATCAAAGACAGGCAAAATTGATATTAGAAGCTGAAGCCGCAAAAGCAGAAATGAACGCTGAATCTAAACAGAGCAATAGTGAAGAAGAAGAGAATTCTGAAAAAATACCATTGGGAACAGAAAAAGATAAGGAGCAGTTAGAATTGATTTTACCTGATAATAAAAATATCAAACCGCTATTACCTCAAAATAAAAAAGATTCTAGCAAAAAGAAAAATACCAATACCACATCTGCTTTATTAATAGATGATCATAAAAAGTGGCTGGCAAAAAAATCAAAGGCATAAAAATGAGTACAAGAAATAGTTTTGTTTCAAAGGGTGTTGACTGGACAATTGTAACTTTATATGCTATTCTAGTAGTTATAGGAATCCTATGCATTTTTATGGTCGAATACCGCACTGGTACTAATTGGTTACAATTATTTCTGGGTGGTAAAACAAACTATAGTAAACAACTCATTTTTGCTGGGGCTTGTGCCCTAATTGCAACTTTTATTTTATTAGCCGATAGTAAGCTTTTTACAGCATTTGCAAATCTTACCTATGTATTCGGTATCTTATTAATGATTGCGACATTTGTAATTGGAAAAGACATCAAGGGTTCGAAAAGCTGGATTGCATTGGGAGGTGGATTTAATCTTCAACCCGCAGAATTGTGTAAAATATTTACTGCCCTTGCGTTGGCAAAATATATGTCGATGCAGAATTTAGACTTCACCAAAAAGAGATCTCAGTTAATAGCTGTAGGAATCGTATTGTTACCTGCTTTACTTTCAAGGCTTCAACACGAAACAGGATTAGCATTGGTATACCTCAGTTTTTTTATTGCTATGTATCGCGAAGGTTTACCAGCAGAAATATTAGTCATAGGAATTTCTTTTGGCGCACTGGTTGTTGCAACGCTAACAGTTGATCCAAATACACTAGCCATTACATTAACAATAATTGCTGCAATACTTCTTTATGTATTAAGAAGACAAATCAAAAGAAATTCCAAACTCCTTATGATTATCATTGCTACATGGGCAATCTGTGTGGGCATACAACGATTTGCTGTTCCCTATATATTTAATAATGTTTTTGAGTGCTATCAGAGTCAACGTATTTATAGTGCCGTTGGTAAAGATTATGATTGTAATCAAAACAAACATAATAAATCTGAAATTGCTGCTGGTGCAAAAGCTTCTTTTAAGCCAGATGATTATAATGTAAGGCAAAGTAAAATTGCAATTGGTTCTGGAGGTTTTAAGGGTCGTGGATTTTTAAAAGGTACTCAGACAAGAGGAAAATATGTTCCAGCGCAACATACCGATTTCATTTTCACATCACTAGGTGAAGCATTCGGTTTTCTGGGTTGTGCCACTTTCTTATTGATTTATTTGTTTCTATTATTTAGAATTGTAAATATTGCGGAAAGGCAAAGAAGTACTTTTAGTAGAGTTTATGCTTATAGTGTAGCTAGTATTTTATTCTTCCACATTACTGTGAATGTTTGCATGACCATTGGGTTGTTTCCAATTATCGGAATTGCCCTGCCATTAATTAGTTATGGCGGATCTTCTCTTTTAACTTTTACAGTTTTAATTTTTATTTTATTGAGATTGGATGCAGACCGTCAGATGGTATTGCGTTAAAAAAATATTTCAAATGCAAATCATCCCACTTTCAGAAGGCAGTTTTACAATTGATAAAACAAAAGTTTTTGTCCCCTTCAATAATCATACAGAACAACTAAATAGTCGTCCAATTGGGAGTCTCTTAGTAGAAATACAACCATTTGTTATAGTAACAGAAAAGGATGTGATTTTATTAGATACTGGATTAGGATATTTAAATCCCAATGGCAATTCTCAACTACATGAAAACCTTACTAATGCTGGCATTAACCCTTCACAGGTTACAAAAGTTTTGATGAGTCATTTACATAAGGACCATGCAGGGGGAGTTACACTCCTTTCGAATCATTCGGATGAACGTTTCATTAGCTTTCCTTATGCCACTTATTATATACAACAACGCGAATTCGATTATGCAATTGCAAATGGCACAAGCTCATATACTGGTTCTGATTTTGAATTACTAGAAGAGTTTAGCAAAGTAGTCTGGTTAACTGAAAACGAAGGATGGATTGATGATACCATTTTTTACCAGGTAACCGGTGGTCATAGTCTTTTCCATCAGGTATTTTGGATCCATGAAAATGGAGAAACTGCATTCTTTGGTGGCGATGTGGCACCACAATTGCAACAGATGAAAAGTAAATTCGTAGCTAAATACGATTATGATGGCAAGAAATGCATGGAGCTAAGACAACAATGGTGGCAGGAAGGACATGACAAAAAATGGACCTTTCTTTTTTATCATGATATCCAACATCCTATCTGGAAGATTATTTAAACAAAGAGTGCTGCCTTTTGGCAACACTCTAGACAAATAAAAGTGTCCCCCCTTTTATTTATTTAGTTTTTAGGTCCGTTATGCTTATCTATTTTATTTTGTTGTTTGTCTATTCGATTTTCAATTTTTTGCTGTTGCTTATCGGTATGGTTTTCAATTTTCTGTTGCTGCCTTTCAGAATTGTTTTCCATTTTTTGACGAATTTCTCTTCTATTGTCCAATTCTTTTTTCAATACCCTATTAAATTCGCGGTCAATTCCTAACGCTTTATTTGCACGGTTTTCAGAACCAAGAACCTTTGTAAATTCTACTTTTAATTTCTTTCTCTCTTCCAGCAATTTTTCTTCAAATGCTAACTCATCAATATCCTGACCCTTCCTTAAGTTTTTTGCTTTATCTGAAAAATCATTGTATAGAGGCCAGAATTTCTGCGCCTCTTCTGAAGTGAGAGATAATTGTTTAGTAATAAAGGCAATTTTAATCCCCTGAAGAATTGGAGCTTCTGGTGCAGGTTGATTTTGCGCAGCTGCCCCAAATTGTAGCATCATTAAAAAAGTAAAATATAGTAAAAATGTTTTCATATTATTTTTCGATTGAATTTTCTGGTTTGATTTCTAAAAAACCATTTTCATTCAAATATTGATTTAGATTTTCGGTACTTAAGGATTCAATCTTTCCATCGACATTATCTAAACTTGCTCTTTCGCTTTCAGATAAATCATCTATGGAAATGACATGATTATCATCGATATATCTATTCAATTCCGAATCACTAACCTGATCGAGTGCCGCAGCTACGTCCATGTTTTGGTATTGTTCAAAATCTTGTGATTGTTTCTTATCCGAAAATAAGAAAGATCCAGTAACCATGATACCAACAAAAACCGCTGCAGCAGCATAGGTTATCCAATTCCGCATTTTCTTCATCGGAATAACCTTTGCTTTTTCATAAGGAATTTTTACAGAAAGCTGTTCGAAATATTTATCAGGAACAGCATATGGCATTTCTTTTTGAATTGTATTTAGTATCGGAGCTATTGATTCGTTCTCTGTGAACATTGAAATTTCATCAGCTGCACTCTCTTTTGCACGCTGCAAAATTTTACTTGCCAGTCCACTAAAATATTGATCCGGTACCTGAAAAGGAATAAGATTTGATGTAGATAATTGTCCAATTGTTGCCTTCTCGAGAATAGTTTCTGACAGTTGTTCAAAATAGCCAATTTGAACAGCGTAAGGCATATCTATTCCTACTTCCATCAAAGCAGGAGCAATATCTTTTAATTCATCTAATATCGTATTCTGGGGTTTCAACTATTCTTTGACGGTTTTTAAGTTCAATGGTTTAATTACTTGTTAAAATTGCCTCTATTTTTTTTGCTGCATGATGATAACTCGCTTTCAATGAACCTTCACTTGTATCAAGGATCTTACTCATCTCTTCATATGGCATGGCGTCGAAATATCGTAAATTAAATACAAGACGTTGTTTTTCAGGTAGTTGTTTAATTGCTAATTGTAATTTCCATTCTAATTGATTGCTATCAAAATGTGCGTCGGCCTTTATTTTATTCTCCCAACTATCTTCCATATCGCTTAAACTCATCGTTGAATTCCGTTTCTGCTTTTCCAGAAAACTAAGCGTTTCATTGGTTGCAATCCGATAAAGCCAGGTGTAGAGCTGACTATCTTCCCTAAAATTTTCTAACCCTTTCCAGACCTTAATAAACACATTCTGAAGAATATCATCTGCATCTGCGTGTTCAATTACCATTCTACGAATATGCCAGTAAAGCTTTTCCTGATACTTCTGAATAATGGAGGTGAACCCTTTTTCCTTTGTAAAACTTACAGAAAATTGGGATAAAAGCTCTTTGTCGCTGGGGAACATGCAATTAATTATTAAAATAGGACTAGTTAAAAATAAAGAAGTTTAATCGAGCAGGCATTAATTTATTGTTTAATTGTTTGACATTTCATGGAATTCTTCATTAATTAAGAAAATATATTAATATGATGATTTTATAAAAAAAAGGGATAATTAAAAATTCACTTTGATGCTATTAAAATATATAAAATATAAATATAACTAACAATCATTAGCCTGTAAGTCAAGCCTGATTTGAATTTCACGATTATTTCATAGCCTTTTTTAGTAAAAACGATTAACTTAGTTGCTCAAATAGATTATGCCTTCTTCAGAATATATTATCAACTTCAAGCGTAACGTAACAGATAAATACACCATTTACAATAGTTTATTTTCTGCTCTGCCATTTTCAGGAATTGCCAATGTTGGTGCGCTCTTACCCATTTTACTACAAGCTTGTTTAGATGGTTATGCAGATGCAAAAACCCCCATGCAGATTGTTGACCACTTCTTTACGCAGCATACAAACGCAATAGATGAAGCCGATAAAGTTGCCCGCCTATTTAAATTTGTACAATATATTGAGCGTCAGATTGTATTATTCGATGCGATTGAAGATGCAGCTTTTGAAACGGTGAACAATGTAGATGGACCTGGAAGTTTAAAATCTTTAATCAGTGAAACAAATTTTGCAGGGAAGGCCCAAGCTTTAAAAAGCAAATTAAAAAAGTTTAAGGTCCGTGTAGTACTTACAGCCCACCCTACTCAGTTTTATCCTGGAAGTGTGCTAGGTATCATACATGACATGAATGAAGCTATTGGGAAAAACGATTTTCATACCATTAACGCATATATCCAACAGCTGGGAATCACCCCATTCTTCAATAAAAAACAGCCAACTCCACTAGATGAAGCTGTAAACTTGATGTGGTACTTAGAAAATATTTTATATCCTTCCATCGGTAATATTTACAATTTTATAAATCGTGAAGTTTTTGACAGTGCATATGATGGAGAAAATCCTTTCATCGAATTAGGATTCTGGCCCGGGGGTGATAGAGATGGCAACCCATTTGTAAATGGACCAACCACACTTAAAGTTGCAGATGCTTTAAGAAGTGCAATTGTAGTTTGTTATTATCGGGATATCCGTAAATTAAAGCGTCGATTAACTTTTACTGGGGTGGATCAAATCATCGCACAGCTTGAGCAACAATTGTATGAGAATGTATTCAGGCCTGAAGCTAGTAAACGCATCAAAAAGGAAGAACTCATTAAAGAACTCTATTCTGCACGTGCATTGTTGATTAAAGATCACCATTCGCTTTACTTAAATAGATTAGATAGTTTAATTCATAAGGTAAAAATATTCGGTACCCATTTTGCATCACTCGATATCCGCCAGGATAGTCGGATTCATACTGCTGTGATTTTGCAAATCAATTCTGAATTAATTGCTAAAGGGAAACCTGCGATTCTTCCAGAAAATTATAGCTCGCTTTCTCTTGCAGAAAAATTGGAAGTGCTTTCCAAAATAGACGCAATTATCGACCCACTCACTATTGACGATACCATTAGTAGAGACACATTAGAAAGCATGTATGCCATCAAAATCATTCAAAAAGAAAATGGAGAGGAAGGATGTCATCGTTATGTGATCAGTAACTGTCAGGGTGTTGTTAATATGATGGAAGTCTATGCATTGCTAAGATTGTGTGGATGGGAAAAAGATCATATGCTAATAGATATCGTTCCACTATTTGAAACAATTGATGATTTAGATCAGGCAGAAGCTACGATGGAACTCTTGTATACTTTACCAGAGTATAAAGCTCATTTACATTTACGTAATAATCATCAAACCATTATGCTTGGATTTAGTGATGGCACTAAAGATGGTGGTTATTTGCAGGCTAACTGGAGTATTTATACAGCAAAAGAAAACCTTACAGCCATTTCTCGGAAATATAATGTGAAAGCTAAATTTTTTGATGGACGTGGCGGACCTCCCTCTCGGGGTGGTGGAAAAACACATAAGTTCTATTCATCACTTGGATCAAATATTGAAAACGAAGAAATTCAATTAACTATTCAGGGGCAAACTATAACTTCAAATTTTGGAACCATCCAGTCATCACAATATAATTTAGAACAATTATTAAGTGCTGGATTGAGCAATGAATTATTTGCTGATACGCGCATTCAGATTTCTCAACACGATCGGTTCTTGTTGGAAGAATTAGGCAAGATCAGTCACGAAGCATATCAGGGTTTTAAAACACATCCTTTGTTCTTAGCTTATATGCAACAGTTTAGTCCCCTAAACTATTATAGCAAAAGTAATATCGCTAGTCGCCCGGCAAAGCGTGGCAATAGTGGCGGCTTAAGATTCGAAGATTTACGTGCTATCCCATTTGTTGGTAGCTGGAGTCAGTTAAAACAAAATGTACCAGGTTTTTTTGGAGTAGGAACTGCATTGCAGCAAATGAAAGAAAGAGGATTATGGAACGATACGAAAGCCATGTTCCGTAATGTTTTATTTTTTCGTACGTTGATCGATAATAGCATGATGAGTATGCTCAAATCATTTTTCCCACTAACTGAATACGTAAAGAAAGACCCGCAGTTTGGACCAGTTTGGGAAATCATAAAAAACGAATATGATCTTACTTCAAAATTAGTGTTGGAATTGGCAGACGCTAGCACATTAATGGAAGAGGATAAAGCTGGTAAAGCATCCATTCAAATGCGCGATAAAATTGTTCTGCCACTTCTTACAATACAACAATATGCATTAAACAAATTGCACAATGAAGAAGTAGACCCTTCATTGAAACCTATTTATGAAAAACTAGTTACTCGAAGTATGTTCGGTGTAATTAATGCTGCCAGAAATTCTGCCTAGTATTATTTATCATCTTTCCATTGCCACAAGTGAATACATGCATATGTTCTATATGGACTCCACTTTTCAGATACCTGAAGCATTTTTTCTTTCAATGCCTTTTTATCAGTATTGTCTAGTTTATATAAGCGAATCATAGCCTGTTGAATACCTAAGTCATCAACTGCAAAAACATCTTCTCTGCCTAAACTAAACATCAGCAACATTTCTACTGTCCATTTACCAACACCTTTAATTTCGGTAAGCAATTCAATAATGGTTGCATTATCCATTTGCTGCAATTTCTTATCCGTGATCTTATTTTCGATACAAAATTCAGCAACGTTTAAAATATAGCTTACCTTATTGTTGCTCAATCCAATCCCACGCAAAACAGTGGGGTCGGTACCCAAAACTTTAATAACTGTTGGCTCCTTCCCATTGTATAATTCCAGAAATCGCCTGAATATGACTCTTGAAACATGGGTACTTAATTGTTGACTCATAATACTAGCCATCAACCGGATTGGGATGTTTTTATGCAGTGTTAACTCGGGCAATGCTTCTACCAATATTTTTGAAAGCTTTCTGTCTTTTTCTAAATGCGCCATATATTCCATGCAGTTAAGTTATAAAATATGATACAGATTTAAAAGAGCAATGGTTCTGCCGTAAGATTGTTGTAGCTTTCAGTAAATAAAAATTTATGAAACGCCCTTTCAGGCTTCTCGCAATTTTTCTGCTGTTTCTTTCTTTATTTTTCAATGAAAAACTTACAGCCCAAAACAGTGACGTCACTGCTATAAAAAATCTTTTGCTCCGCCAAAGAGATGATTGGAACAAAGGGGATGTAACCAACTTCATGAAAGGCTATTGGGAAAGTGATAGCTTACTTTTTATTGGCAAATCTATCAGTAATGGCTATCAAGAAACACTCGACAATTATAAAAAGAGTTACCCGGATGTAGCAGCCATGGGCCATCTAGATTTTGAATTTGTTGAATTCAGAAAACTTTCTCCTGAATACTATTTTGTAATTGGCAAATGGCATTTAAAAAGAACCATCGGAGACGTTGGCGGTGCTTATACACTGCTATTCAGAAAGATCAAAGGTATTTGGACCATCGTAGTAGATCACAGTAGTTAATTTTTGATTGCTGTAATGTTTTACAGTTTTCAGCTACTTATTAATATATCAATCAACAAATAAATTATGGTACTCATTATTCTTGGCCTGATCATTTTCATCGCCTCATTTTATTTAAAAGCACAACCTCTTCCGCTTCCCCATTATGCAGGTACTGCAAGACTGGTTGGAATGGGCATTATTGTGCTTGGAATACTTACCTCTTGTATCAAACAAATCGATGCCGGACAAATTGGTGTTAAATCAATATTCGGTAAAGTTCAAAACGATGTACTTACTAGTGGTTTAACTTTTGTGAATCCGTTAGTTGACGTAAACAAAATCGACATTAAAACACAGAACTATACTATGAGTGGTGTTCATAATGAAGGCGATGTAGCTGGTGATGATGCCATACGTGTTTTAACTGCTGATGGCTTGGAGGTAGTAATCGACCTAACTGTTCTGTATCGAGTAATGGCTACTGAAGCACCCATGTTGGTGAAAGAAACAGGTATGGATTTTAAAGACAAAGTTGTGCGCCCTATTACCCGAACTAAAATTCGTGACAATGCAGTGTATTATACTGCTGTGGATCTTTACTCTACAAGAAGAGATGAATTTCAAACTAGAATCTTTAAAACCATTGAATCTGATTTCAAAAAAAGAGGTCTTGTTTTAGAGCAATTACTGGTAAGAAATATTACACTCCCTGCTACTGTAAAAGCTTCAATAGAAGAAAAGATTAAAGCCGAGCAGGATGCACAGAAAATGGAATTCGTTTTGCAGAAAGAAAAACAAGAAGCAGAACGTAAACGTGTGGAAGCACAGGGTATTGCTGATTATCAGCGTATCATGAGTTCTGGATTAACCGATAAACAGCTACAGTACGAAAATATACAAGTGATGAAAGGCCTGGTTACTTCGCCAAATTCCAAAGTGATCATTATGGGTAAAGGAAGTCCGGTAATTTTAGATACAAAAGATTCTAAAAACTAATATTCAGTTATTCCTTATTTAACCCGGCAAAGCAAAGATTAGTTTTTTGTTGTTGTCGGGTTTTTTATTGATTAAAATCCAGAGGCTTTCTCCAGATTTTAATGATATAGAAAATCAAGCTACTGATACTAATCAGAAAAAAAAGATAGAAAGCTACATTTTTCCATTGCAACTTTTCATCTATAAAAGCTAATTCGTATTTGACACCTGCCGTTATATTCAGTATCATGCAAAGTGCAGATATAGAGATGGTGTTTAAAATTCTTATGAGGTATTCTTTTACACCCGGTTCCATAATTAAAATGAATTAGTCTAAACTTTGATTACTAGCAGCTGCCAATTTTAAAATCCTATCGAACTGAGCCGGTGTTAGATCATTATAGAAATAGTAAATCGGATCAAGAGGAATACCACTTCTATGTACTTCATAATGGCAATGCGGCCCGGTACTCTTTCCAGTATTTCCTACATATCCAATAACTTCCCCTCTTTTAACCTTCTCTCCAACCCTTGCTTTAATACGAACCATATGACCATATAATGTTTCATATCCAAATCCATGATTGATTACTACACGATTCCCGAATCCCCCTGTATTAAAACCTGCATCTCTAACTGTGCCATCAGCTGTAGCATAAATTGGGGTTCCCTGCGGTGCTGTAAAATCCATTCCAAGATGATTTCGACGATCTTTATATACGGGATCAATTCGATATCCGAATCCAGCTCCAATTCTATTTAAATTCTTGTTGCTTACTGGTTGTATGGAAGGCGTTGCATTTAGCAGCTTCTCCTTGTTTTTAACGAGGTCATTTATTAATACGTATGACTTATCTTGATATGCGGACCTAAGTGATAAAGCATTTAATTGTGCAGTTACACTTTTTACCAAATCCCCCTCACCTAACCTTGTTACTAGTTTAACTTCATTCTTTTTCTCCATGTCCTTCACCCTGGCACTATCCGGAATCGGGTCAGAACCAAAAATAGAACGGTAAACATTGTTGTCTCTATTTTCCAATTCGTCCATCTGCAATTCCAGTTCGTTCACTCGATCCATTAATAAGCTATAGCTTTCCTTCATATCATCGTTTTCCTGGCGCAGAATTTTTTCTTTAGGACTATCGATATATTTAAAAATGATGAGGACAATGATAAGCCCTGTAAGAATGCAGGCTGTAATAAAACCAAATACCTGAAGCAATATTACCCGAAGAGGTACTTCCAGCTTTTCGTAGCGGAGGGTATGCGTATTATAGTAGTATTTGATTTTTTTCATGCGTCAAATAATCAAAAGAACAGCAAAATGCATGCAAATATGCAAATTAAACTGACCAAATTTTGTAAAAGTCTATATTCTGATTAGCGCCTACTCCTATTTTTCAGGTAGGTTATCCTTACCTTTGCAACCCCGGAAAAGCTCTCAAAGATAGTTTCTACGGCCTTATCAATTGATTAAAATTTCGAATTAAAATGATGACCAGCGCCCAGATACGCCAACAGTTTTTAGATTTTTTTGCTTCAAAAGATCACCAAATTGTGGCATCAGCACCCATTGTGGTGAAAAATGATCCTACCCTTTTGTTTACTAATGCGGGTATGAATCAATTCAAAGATTATTTTCTGGGAAATAAAAATGCCCCTTATCCCAGAGTAGCAGATACTCAAAAATGTTTACGCGTGAGTGGTAAGCATAACGATTTGGAAGAAGTAGGTGTAGATACTTATCATCACACAATGTTTGAGATGCTAGGAAATTGGAGTTTTGGAAATTATTTTAAATCGGAAGCAATTGCTTGGAGTTGGGAACTATTGACAGAAGTATATAAAATAGATAAAGAGCGTTTATACGTCACTATTTTCGAAGGTGATACGAAAGAAAATCTGGAAAGAGATACAGAAGCATTTGAAGAATGGAAAAAAGTAATCAGTCCTGATAGAATACTTCTCGGAAATAAAAAAGATAATTTCTGGGAAATGGGAGATACTGGGCCATGTGGACCATGTAGTGAAATTCATGTGGATTGCAGAACTAATGAAGAGCGAGCCAAAGTAGATGGAAAAACATTGGTGAATAATGATCATCCACAAGTGATTGAAATTTGGAATAATGTATTCATGCAATTCAATCGCCTGAAAGATGGCACACTTGAACCTTTGCCAGCAAAACACGTAGATACCGGAATGGGTTTTGAAAGATTGGTGCGGGTGATTCAAGGGAAGACCAGTAATTATGATACCGATGTTTTTACAGGTACTATCGCAGTTGTAGAAGAAATTACAAAACAGAAATACGATTTTAGTTCGAGTAAAGAAGCTATTGCTTTCCGCGTAATTGCAGATCATATTCGCGCTATTTCTTTTACCATTGCAGATGGCCAGTTGCCATCTAATACGGGAGCCGGTTACGTAATACGTAGAATTTTGCGCCGTGCAGTAAGATATTATTATTCATACCTAAATTATAAACAACCCTTGTTGCATCAACTATTGCCTCAGTTG
Organism: Bacteroidota bacterium; assembly: GCA_037139075.1. Taxonomy (GTDB): domain Bacteria; phylum Bacteroidota; class Bacteroidia; order Chitinophagales; family Chitinophagaceae; genus Sediminibacterium. Next base: position 5,472 of record JBAXHC010000027.1, on the reverse strand, counting down.
GCTGCACAATTCGAAAATGTGTTCCCCGAATTAAAGCAACAATTAGATTTTGTTTCGAAAGTAGTGAAAGAAGAAGAAGATGCATTTTTAAGAACACTGGATAAAGGTTTGAAAAGAATTGATGATATGGTTGCAACAAGTACTGCATCTGTAACAAAAGAAATTGAAGGCAAAGCCGTGTTTGAATTATTTGACACATTTGGTTTCCCAATTGACCTTACCCGATTGATTGCTTCTGAGAATAATATTAGTATCGATGAGAAAGGATTTGAAGCAGAAATGTTGCAACAGAAAAATAGAAGTAGGGCAGCATCAGTTTTAGATACGGAAGACTGGATAGTTCTGCAAGATGAACCTGGCGAAGGATTTGTTGGCTATAAAGATATTTTGGTTACCACTCGTGTTACAAAATACCGCAAAATAAAATCAAAAGGAAAAGAACAATATCAATTGGTTTTAGCAACCACTCCTTTTTATGCCGAGAGTGGTGGCCAGATTGGGGATATAGGTTACTTGCAATTTGGAGCAGAGCAAATCTTGGTAACTGATACCAAAAAAGAAAATGACCTGATCGTTCATTTTACCGATACAATACCAAGCAATATTACAGTTGAGTTAACAGCAGCTATCGATATTGAGAAAAGACTGTATATCAGTTATAACCATACTGCAACACACTTAATGCATGCTGCCTTACGTCAAGTTTTGGGTAATCATGTAGCCCAGAAGGGTTCATTAGTTAATGACGATAGTTTAAGATTCGATTTTTCTCATTTTGCGCGTGTAACTGATGAAGAAATTCGACTGGTAGAAAAAATCGTAAATGATAAAATCAGAGAAAATATTCCTGTAGTGATTACAGAAATGCCAAAAGAAGAAGCCTTGAAACTTGGAGCCATGGCATTGTTTGGTGAGAAGTATGGCAATACAGTTCGAGTGGTTGTTGTTGATCCAAAATTTTCTGTAGAATTATGTGGCGGTACACATGTGATGCATACTGGTATGATCGGGGTATTTAAAATTGTATCCGAAGCTGCCGTGGCAGCAGGTGTTAGAAGAATTGAAGCTTATACAGGGGGTAAAGCATTTAACTATTTATATGAACAATTTGCTGGATTAAAAGAAGTGGGAAATCTTTTAAAAACAAAAGATCCGTTAAAAGCAGTAGAGAAAATAATTCAGGAAAAACAAGAACTAGAAAAAAAGTTAGAATCATTTGAAGCAAAACAATTACAAATAATCAAATCCACTTTATTCGGCGAACGTGTTCCCTTTACTTTTGCAAATGCTGATGCTTATTTTATAGGCAGTCAAGTAGAAGTAAGTAATGCAGATCAATTAAAAAAATTAGCATTCGATCTAAGACCCGAATTAGGCGAAAATTATCTCGTTACACTGGTTGCAAATATTGGCGGCAAAGCCGCTGTTTGTATTTTAATGTCTGATAGTGTAAACTTAGAGAAAGGCTTAGAAGCACCGAAGATGATCAAAGATATTATTACCCCACTTATTAAAGGCGGTGGTGGCGGGCAAAAAACTTTTGCAACTGCCGGCGGACAGGACGCAAGTAATTTACAGGAAGTAATTACACAAATTAGGAATTTGCTCATAGCAAATTAAGTGAAGAGTAAACTGTCATTTGTATAACTAAAATATTTTAGTTATACCCCTCCTGCCGCTTGCGGATAGGTGCTTAAATTCCCTTTTTAATTTTTACTCTTTATTTTTTTAACTTCCATTAACCTTACTTCAACCTTAATTAATATTCCTTGCTATTACATTTGGTTATTCAAAACTTAAAAAAATAATCAAATGAATACTAGACATTTTAGCATGCTTTTACTAGCTGCATCAATAAGTACCCTTGCTTTTGCGCAGAAAGAAGAAAAGAAAACCGAAACTTTGACTGTAATTACAGATGGCGATAAAGTGATCATCAACGGCGTACCATCTGAAAAGTGGAAAGATGAAGACCTGGAGAAATTGAGCCATAAAAAAATTAAAGTAAATGTTCATGGTAAAGATGGCTTTGAGTTTAACATGCCCCCATTTGAGTTTGAAACAGAAGTAAAGATGAGTAACGGTGCATTTTTAGGGGTACTTACAGAGAAAGCAGATAAAGGAGTAAAAATCACAGAAGTAACCAAAGAAAGCGCTGCAGCTAAAGCCGGACTTCAAAGCAATGATATCATCACTAAAATAAATGATACTAAAATAGAATCCAGTTCAGAACTGGTAGAAGCCATTCATTCATATAAGCCAGATACAAAAATAAATGTCACCTATCTACGTGATGGAAAAGAAAAGACTACCACCGCTGTTTTAGGTAAACGTAAGGAAACAAATATTAAATCTTTCAAAATGGACGATGGCGATTTTAATTTTCATATGCCTAAATCGATAGACTTCCCCAAATCCTTTCCGTTTGAATATCATGGTAACAATAGTGGTGGAAGACCAAGATTGGGAATTGAAATCGAAGACTTAGAGGAAGGTAATGGCGTTAAAATTACTGATGTAGATGATGAAATGGTGGCAGGTAGATCAGGACTGAAAGAAGATGACATTATCACAGATATAAATGGTAAAGACATTAAATCAGTAGATGACTTAAAATCAAAACTAAGAGATCTGAAAGAGGGTGAAGCCTTCAAAATCGGCATCAAAAGAGCGGGTAAGTCTCAGAGCATTGATATTAAGTTTCCTAAAAAATTAAAGACGGCAAATTTATAACAAGAACATCTTAAATATTTTTCTCATGTTTCTTCAACCACGCTATTCTTGGCGTGGTTTTTTTATAAATAAAGCATAAATCCACTTTGGTCACACAGCTTATGGTCTGAGAAAGCTATTTTTGCAGCCTATGTCATGGATTGAAAAATACGATGTAGTAATTGGACTAGAAGTGCATGCCCAATTGGCTACCAACAGCAAATTATTTTGTGGCGACAGTGCCGTATTTGGTGCTGATCCAAATACGCATGTGAGTCCTATTACTTTAGGTCACCCTGGAACACTTCCAAAGACCAATAAGAAAGCAGTGAATTATGCCATTAGAATGGGATTGGCATGTTCTTGTGAAATTGAAAAAGATAATTATTTTGCACGTAAAAATTATTTCTATCCTGACCTTCCAAAAGGTTACCAAATATCTCAACACACAACTCCAATTTGCAAAGGAGGCTTGGTACGTATAAAAACAGATGATGGTAGTTTTAGAAATGTACAATTGAATAGAATTCATTTAGAGGAAGATGCAGGAAAAAGTATTCACGATTTAGATGCCCAATTTACTTGTATCGATTTAAATAGAGCCGGCACACCACTCATTGAAATTGTTACAGAACCTGATATTTTTTCTGCAGAAGAAGCATATCAATACGTTACTGAAATCAGAAAACTAGTTAGATGGTTGGGAATCTGTGATGGCAATATGGAGGAAGGAAGTTTGCGATGTGATGCGAACATTTCACTCAAACCTAAAGGCAGTTCAAAACTAGGAACTCGCGTTGAAGTTAAAAATGTAAACAGCATAAGAAATGTAAAAAAAGCAATTGAGTTTGAAGTAGAACGTTTGGCTTCGATATTAGATGCCGGAAAATTAGTTCAACAACAAACCAGAAGTTTTGATGCATCGAACGATACTACTTTTGCTATTCGCGATAAAGAAGAAGCAAATGATTACCGTTATTTTCCAGATCCAGATTTAGCCCCTTTTCATTTAACAGAATCATTTATTAAAAGCATCGAAGCAGAACTACCCGTTTTACCAAATGTATTACAGGAAAAATACCAGCAAGAGTTAGGCTTGAGTCAATACGATGCCCATCAATTATCTGAGGAATTGGCAACCGCTCAATATTTTGATGCAGCTATTCAATATACTATCAATTACAAAGCAGTTGCCAATTGGATTCTAGGGCCAATCAGACAATGGCTACACGAAAATCATCTCAGCATTGATCATTTAACGCTAAGTCCGGAGAAATTAGTGGCATTAATAAAATTAGTGGATGAAGGAAAAGTGAATTTTTCAATTGCTTCTTCTAAAATAATGCCTGTATTAATGGAAGACAGTAACTCCACCCCAATAGAGATTGCTGAAACACTTAATTTATTACAAGTTAGCGATAGTAATGAACTAGAGAAATGGGTGGAAGAAGTGATCGCAAAAATGCCAGATAAAGTTGCTGAATATCAGAAAGGTAAAAAAGGATTGATTGGCTTATTTGTAGGTGAAGTTAAAAAACTGAGCAAAGGGAAAGCAGATCCTAAAATAGTTACTAGCCTACTCGAACAAGCATTGCAAAAATAAAATAGACCCATTTGGGCAAACACAAATAATATGAAAAAAATCCTCTGGCTTTGTTTATCATCAGTCGTTTTAATTTCTTGTGCAGAAAAAAAACACGGCCCTTTTGTTGTGAGTGGCAGAATATTAAATGCCCCTGAGCAAAAAATATTTCTTCAGGAAATTCCTTTTGCTGGTGAGCAACCTGTTGTGCTTGATTCTGCCACATTAAAAAATTCAGGAACTTTCGAACTTCGTTCTCATGCGAAAGAAGAAGGACTTTATCGTTTGCAATTAGAAAAAGGCCCAGCAATTCTTGTTGTTAACGACAGTAAGGGTATTCGATTAAAAATTGATATGGCCCATTTCCGTTTGTATGAAGTAGAAGGTTCTCCTGCAACTTTAGCATTACATGAATTGATGGAAAATTATCATGCACATGATTCTTTATTATATACTGCATTCGGACAACTCGATAGCTTGCAAAAACAAAAAGCAAGTGATAGTGCGTTAACAGTAGCCAGTTTAAAAAGAGACTATCAAGTAAATTCAATAAATACATTTATTACTGAGTTTATTAAAAAATCACCTAGCCCTGCAAGTCGTTATTATGCAATTGGACTAGCTTCAAGAACAATGAAAACCGAGGATTTAAAAGCTTTAGCTATTTTATCTGCAGATGCATTTAAAGAACACGATGGACTAGCTAAATTAAAATCAATGCTTACCGTGCAAGCAGCCAATTCTGCTTCACCTGCTTATCCATTATTAAATCAGCAAGCGCCAGATTTTACCATGCCAGATGTAAATGGTAAAATGGTATCCCTGAGCAGTTTTAAAGGCAAATATGTATTATTAGATTTTTGGGCTAGCTGGTGTGGCCCTTGTAGAAAAGAAAATCCAAATGTGGTAATTGCCTATCAAAAATTCAAGGATAAAAATTTTACCATACTTGGTGTTTCTTTGGACGAAGGAAAAGAAGAATGGTTGCAAGCAGTTAAGGACGATGGATTAGCATGGACGCAAATCAGTGATTTAAAGAAATGGCAGAGTAATGTAGTTGATCTTTATAAATTTGATGGTATACCCTTTAATGTATTGATTGACCCTAGTGGTAAAATTATCGCAAGCAGTTTAAGGGATTCTGATCTAGATAAGAAACTTACTGAACTATTGATTAA
>JBAXHC010000026.1:0-37213 GCA_037139075.1 Bacteroidota bacterium | reverse complement strand
ATGAACCATGTACGACCTTCCCGATTCCATCGGGACGCTCTAGCCAACTGAGCTACCCCCCAAAGTGGTGCAAATTTAGATGTAGTAAGTTTAAGAGCAAAATTTTAGTTTTCTTCAGAAGCATCAGAATTATTATAAGTGACCTATTTATATACTAGACATAGTCAAAATGAGTAAAAAATGGTTCGTCGGCCTACTTTTTTTAACCCTATCCATTTATTTATGACTTTTAGTATCATCAAAAAAAAGAAACCCACCCTCATTAGAAGGTGGGTTCTGATTACTTTTAATATTTAATTATAAAGTGGTACTTTATGAATGCTATAATAAACATCCAAGATTTGATGGATCAAATATGCCTTTATCAACAATAACTGAATTATTAATTGTTGAAACATCTGAATGGATTTTAAAACTAATCACATAAACTGTATGATCATTGCTTTCCAAATGGAACTTAGCATTTAAAGAAAAAATTGGATTTGTTTTTGGTCCTGCTTTTACTTGAAAAACTAATTTTTCATTAGATTCATACTTTTTTAAATTTACGTCAACCAAACTTAATTCATTAGCTTGAACTGTTAATGTATAAACGATTGAATCACTAGTATTGGTTGGTGTTTTAGCAATTTCAGTGATATGGAAACTACCTTTTGTAACTGTAAGTTTTTGGCCTGCACAGGTCATGGTATTACCTACAGCTGTAATAGTTGTATCATACTTTACATTTGGAAGTTCTACATTTCTAATACAAGATTGCGTAGAAAAAACTACGACAAACAAAATTGCTACAGTAGCAAAAAAAATGATTTTTTTCATGGGATGATTTTTTATTTCTGCGAATATATAGGACAAAAAAATATGTCAACTACCAACTACTTGGTAGTACTTTATAAATCAAATGGGTTGTTTAATAAAGCTATAAATAAAATTGTTTAAGACTAAACGAAGTAGTGAAATGTTTTTAAAATATAAAGGAATCATGATAAAAAAAAAGAGGCTATTTTGATTTTATTTTTGATTTTATCCTCGAGATTTTTTTTATAGAGTTCTACTATAAATTATTAGATATGTTTATTCATTCTTGCAAATGCAGCGATTTAAATAAAACCCATAAGTCTTATTATAGTGCACTAAAATGATCTTGAATAATCCTACTTAAAATAGGTTCATCAATTGGTTTGTGGAGATAATCCTTAATCATGGGATAAGACTCAGACTTGATTTTGTCCGGTTCTGCTATAGAGGAAGTAGCAATATATATTGAAATTTTTTTGGAAGCTTTTTGAAGCAGGGGGATGAACTCATCTAAAAATTCCCATCCATCCATCATCGGCATTTCAATATCCACTAATATAATGTCGGGCAATAAGGCAGGTTCATTAATGATCGGCTTTAAAGACTCGAATGCCTCCAGTCCATTGGTGAAAGCAGAGACAGATTTGGCCAGATCATATTTAACAATCGTTTTCTTGAGCAATAACATGAACAATGGATCATCGTCTATTACCAATATCGAGTTTGCCTGTTTCATACTATAAATATATAAAATAGTTCCTGAATTTTCTATAACGCTTTGAGCCATAAGTTTTTGGCTTTTTTTTTCATTCCGAAAACTTTTGCATTAAATATTTTATATAAGTATCAAAATAGAAGACTATCAAAATGTTTATCTATTTCTATAAGATAACAATTTAGCAACAATTCGATTGCTTTTGCTTAACAGATAGGAAACAATTTCTTAACACTGCCCCGATACTTTTGCTGCCACAACAACTAAAATAACTAGTTTATGAAGCAAATGAATCGCTTTCTAAGCCTATTGCTATTACCATTAGCAGTATGCTTATTTGTATTTCAAGCACAAGCACAGAACGCTACTGTTAGCGGTAAAGTGTTAGATGCAGCTACTGCTAAGCCAATTGAAGGCGCAGTAATTTCGAATGGTAAACAACAAACAACTTCAAGCTCAACTGGTACATTTACCATTGCTGCTACAAAAGGTAGTCAATTGACTGTAAGTTTTGTTGGTTTTGCCACAAGAAAAGTAGCAGTTACCAGTTCAGATCTTACCATCAGTTTAAACCCATCAGCTGATCAGTTGAGTGAGGTTGTGGTTACTGGATTGGGTGTTAAAAGAGAAACCAAAAAATTAGGTTACTCAGTACAGGAAGTTAAAGGTGCGGATCTTGTTAAAGCAAGAGAAGTAAACCCAATTAACGGACTTGTTGGTAAAGTAGCTGGTTTGGATGTAGCTATCAATCAGGAAATGTTATCTGCTCCTAACGTATCATTACGTGGATATAACATTAGTTTATATGTGGTTGATGGTATTCCAATTTCTTCAGATACTTGGAACCTAAGCCCGGATGATATCGAATCTTATACAGTTTTGAAAGGTCTTGCGGCAACAGCAATTTATGGTAGCCGTGCGCAGAATGGTGCGATCTTAATCACTACTAAGAGAGCTAAGAAGAACGATAAAGGTTACACAATTGAATTTAATTCTAGTACACAAGTTAATAAAGGATTTATCGCATTACCTAAAACACAAGCCCTTTATGGCGGTGGAGACTACTCTCAATATATTTTTGGAGATGGTAAAGGTGGTGGATTAAATGATGGTGACTATGATGTTTGGGGACCAGCTTTAAACGGCCAATTGATTCCTCAGTACAATAGCCCTATCGATCCAGTTACTGGAATCAGAAAAGCTACTCCTTATTCTGCTGTTGGTGTAGATAACTTAAAGCGTTTTATTGAAGCTGGTTTATTAACCACTAATAACTTAAGTTTTTCTTCTTCAACTGACCGTTCTAATATAAGAATGTCTTTGACAAATACTTATCAGAAAGGTATTGTTCCAAATACTAAATTAAATACCATCAATTTCAATATGAATGCTAGCTATAACCTTAGCAGCAAATTGAAAATTGAAGGTACTTTAAACTACAATCGTCAGTTCTCTCCAAATATTCCGGATGTATCTTATGGACCTAACAGTATCATTTATTCAATGACTGTTTGGACTGGTGCTGACTGGAATATTGCTGATATGAAAAATTACTGGCAGCCAGGTAAAGAAGGTGTTCAATCTATCTTTGCTGAGTACCAACGTTACCACAATCCATACTTCATGAGTTATGAGTGGTTACGTGGTCATTATAAAAATGATATCACAGGTAATATCGCTTTAACTTATAAAGCCAATTCTCATTTAGAAGCAATTATTAGAACTAACGTAAGTGCAAACGATGTGTTGAGAACTGAGAAAATGCCTTATTCTGCACACCCTTATGGAAGAGAGTTGAACCGCGGAGATTACAGAGAAGATCAACGTTCTTTGTTTGATAACAACGTGGAAGGTTTAGTTAAATACAATAACAAATTTAAACATGGCATTGCATTAGATGTAACTGGTGGTGTGAACGCAAGGAATTTCTCTTATAGATCTACTTTCACTACTACAGACTATTTAAACGTACCAGGTTTGTATTCTTTTGCTAACTCTTTGAACCCAATTAGAGCTTATAGTTTTAATTCAAACATGTTAGTATTGTCTGCTTATTATTCTGCAAGTATTGATTTCGGTAAATACTTTACTTTAAATACTACAGGAAGAGTTGATAAAAACTCAACTTTATTGTTGAATAACAATGCTTATTTCTATCCTTCATTTAGTGGAGCTACTGTAATTTCTGATTATGTAAAATTACCTGAAGTGATCAGTTTCTTAAAAGCAAGAGCTTCTTATGCTTCTGCTAAATCACCAAGTACTTCTAACTATATCGGACCAGCTGCTTATCCTCTTGGATATGGTACTCCTTATGTAAGTTCATATGGTGGACCTTCTTATTCTTTGTCTAACCCAGCATATAGCATTGGAACAGTGTATAATGGACAAAGTGGTGCTTATGCTCCTTCAAATGTAATTGATCCGAATATCAAATCTTCTCAGCTTACAAGTACTGAGTATGGTTTTGATATTAAGTTCTTAAAAAACAGATTGGGCTTGAGTGCAACATATTATAATAACATCAATGGACCTGGTATTGTTGGTTATCCTTTGTCACAAACAACTGGATTATCTTCATACACAACTAACGCAATTAAAACTCAAATTAAAGGGGCAGAACTTTCTTTAACGGGTTCTCCATTGAGAAGCGAAAAAGGTTTGAACTGGGATGTAATGGTTAACTGGTCAACTTTCACTGAAACTTATAAAGAACTTCCAACTAGTTTTTCTAGTTATCAATTTCAACAAGGAGATCGTGTTGATAAATTATATGCTGGTGTAACTGCAAAGACCGCAGACGGACAAGTAATTAATAATAGTGCAGGATATCCTGTTTACTTACCTAAAGCACAATATGTAGGACATGCTGATGCTGATTGGAGCTGGTCTATCTACAATAAGTTTAGTTACAAACAATTTGCACTTTCATTCCAGTTTGATGGTAAAGTAGGTGGTGTGGTACAAGATCGTGTGATGAGAAAAGGTATTGAAGGTGGATCAAACATCTTTACTGCTGAAGGTGCAGTAGGTGTTGCAAGAGCTGCTGAAACAAAAGCTATTGTGTACAATCCTGCTACTAATTCTTATACTATGGATCCTAACTTTAAAGGAACATATATTGGAGAAGGTGTACAAATTTCAAACAATACTCCTATTAAGTATGATCCAGTAACAGGTGTTATTACAAATATGAGTTCATTACAATTCACTAAGAATACTGGTGTTGCAAACTTTATTCAAGATTATGTAAGTAGTTTCTTTAACGATTTCGAACATACTTCTGTTAGTAAGACTTATGCAAAACTTCGTGAATTAACAATCACTTATTCTATTCCACAATCAGTAATTGGTAAGAAATCATTTATTACTAAAATCGATGTTTCATTGGTTGGACGTAACTTATTGTATTTCTTCCCTTCTCGTTTCAAGGATATGGATGTTGATCAGTATTCTGGTAGAAACTACAACAGTGGAAATAGTAAAGAGTATGATTTACAAACACCAACTACTCGCAGCTATGGCTTTAACGTAAATTTTGTTTTCTAATTCTTTAAATCATTTGAAAACATTAAAAAACATAATTATGAAATTCAATAAACAAATAGGTATACTGTTCTTAGCTGTTGCAATGATAGCTAGTAGTTGTACCAAAACATACGAAAAGTATGCAGTGAATCCAAATCAGCCAACTGCTGTTCCTGCTTACCTTTTATTAAGACAAATCGAAAATTCCCTAATGGTATTCCCTGCAGGTGATGAAGACAAATTTGGTCAGTATACATTGTCTACTTACACTTATTATGGTACCAATGAATATTGGTCTGGTGCGGCATCTTTAAATTATGATATTTTAAGAAATATCAAATCAATGGAAACAGAAGCTGCCAAAACTTCAACTGATCCTAATGCAGTAACTCCTTATGGCGCATTAGCTAAGTTTTTTAAAGCTTATGTATTCGTAAATATGACTTTGAAAGTGGGAGATATCCCAATGTCAGAAGCATTAAAAGGATTGGATGTACCAAATCCTAAATACGATACTCAGAAGCAAGTGTTTATTCAGAGTTTGCAATTATTGGATGATGCTAATACGCAATTAGCTTCTTTAATTGCTGCTTCAAATACTTCAATTTTAGGTGATTTCTATTTCTTAGAAAGAATCTCTAACGCTAAAGATCCATTAACAACTTTAAAGCAATGGCAGAAAGTAGTTAACTCTTATAAATTGCGTGTATTGATTGAACTAAGCAAAAAATCTACTGATGCAGATTTGAATATCAAGCAAAAATTTGCTGATGTTTACAATAATCCTGCGAAGTATCCTATCATGACTGATTTATCAGACAATTGGGAATACCAGTATAATGCAGCATTTAACTATTATCCAAACAATAAAGGAAACTACGGTAATGATGCAACTCGTTTATGCGTAGCTTCTACCTGGTTAAATACTTTAGCTGGTTTGAATGATTTACGTGCTATGAAAGTTGCTGATCCTGCTCGTGGGTTAGGTTTTGCTGACACTTCTTACAAATCATTTGTTGGTGGTAAAGCGGGTGATGATATGAGTACATTAGGTGGTCAGATCAACTCTTTTATGATATCTGCAATTGGCCGTAAGCGTTATTATGACAATTTTGTGGGTGAAAATACTTTCTTAGTAGGTTATCCTGAAATGTGTTTAAATATTGCTGAAGCAATTAATCGTGGATGGATCACTGGTTCTGCTGATGCTTGGTATCAGAAAGGAACAAAAGCTATGTTTGCTTTCTACGGTGTAGCTGACGGAGCTAACACAGTATCTTTCTTAAAAGGTACAGCACCTGGTGATTATGTAAACTATACTGTTAACTTTAGCTATGCAGATTATTTCAATCAAGCTTCAGTTAAATATGCAGGAGATAATGCAACTGGTTTAAATCAGATCTTAACTCAACGCTATTTAGCTTTAGCTCGTAACTCTGGATTTGAAGGTTATTATCAGTGGAGAAGAACTGGTGTTCCTACTTTCTCTGCAGGTGCTGGTACAGGTAACAGTAACGTGATTCCTTTACGTTTCCAATATCCTTCTTCTGAATTATCTACCAATAAAGACAATGTTACTGCTGCAGTAGCTAGTCAATATGGTGGTAAGGATGACATCAATGCTAAAATGTGGTTGATTCAATAAGATTAACAAGGTTATCTTAAAGTAAATAAATAGATAGGAGCGAGATTTGTAAAATTTCGCTCCTATTTTTATGTAAAATACTCAAAGGATGAAAAAGGGTTTTATAGCATTTTTATTGATGGTTGCTTTTGTGAGATTAAATGCCCAGGAGAAAGTAAGCGTATTGCAAGTGCCAGGCACGCAAGTATTTTGTTCTATAAATGAAAAAGGGGTATCTGTTTTACCTAGTGGAAGATTAGTGAGTCCGGCTGGAGATCTTTTGCGAATTACACATGATCCATTTGGGATGAAACTTTCACCTGATGGAAAGAAAGTGATCAGTTTACACGATGGTGTTTTTACATTGATCGATGTGAATACCATGAGCGCTATTCGTGTTCCTTCCTACGACAATAAAATCAAATCGCCTTTTTCTAAAGGTTCTAATTTAGGATTAGCATTTACGAATGATTCCAAAAAAATATTTTTAAGTGGGGGAGATAATGGTGCAGTAATCTTATACGATTTAGAAAAAATGGAAACAGTAGATTCTATTTCTTTAAATGGGTATGTTAGAGGAAAATTTTATGATGATAGTTTTACATCCGATTTAGTTTTAAATCAAAATGAAACCGAACTATTTATTTTAGATCGTGGCAATTTCAGAATGGTTCGCTACGATTTGAAATTAAAAAAAATAACTGCTTCCATCCCTGTTGGTAGACAGCCTTTTGGATTGGCGTTAACAGCTGATGAAAAAATGGCCATCGTTGCCAATGTAGGTATGTATTCCTATCCTCTGATAAAACATGCGGATAAAGACAATTATCAATCAAAGATGATCTCTCATCAACCTTATGGGGACAATACAGAGGAGTCGATTAAAGGAACAAAAGTAGAAGGTGAAAAAGCACCTGGTGTAGGTAGCCCACTTGCTCCTGAAGCAATGAGTGTATTTACTATTAATCTTGCAAAAAATAAAGTAGTCGATAAATTTAAAACGGGCTATCAAATTGGCGAAATGATTGAAGGGACAGAAGTGGTTGGTGGCGCTAGTCCGAATAGTATTGCTGTTGGAAAAGATTTCGCATATGTAACCAATGCAACAAACGATAATATCTCCATTCTGGATTTAAACAATCACAAAATCCTCGGACATATTGATATCACTGTGGATGCCAGGATTGATAAATATCGCGGACTATTACCATTTGGCATTACCATTAGCAAAGATGAAAAAACTTTGTATGTTGCTTTATTAGGATTCAATGCAGTGGCAGTGGTTGACATAGCTTCCAAAAAAACATTGGGATTAATACCCACAGGTTGGGGACCAACCAGGGTGTTAATAGGCAAAGATGAAAAAGAACTTTATGTTATTACTTGTCGTGGATTAGGTGCAGGGCCCAATGGTGGTAAGGACTTCAAAGCTCCTATTCAAGGAACATATATCGGAGATATTCAATTAGGAAGTTTTCAAAAAGTATTGATTCCAGATTCAATTCAATTACAGGCTTATACAAAGCAATGTATCAATAATACTTTTGTAGAATCTACAGTTACTGCAGATAAAGAAAATCCTTTGCCTGTATTGCCAGGCATAACAGAAACACCCATCAAATATGTGGTTTATATCACCAAAGAGAACAGAACTTATGATGAAGTGTTTGGACAATTTGAAAATGCAAATGGAGATAGTTCTTTAGCAAGATTTGGGATAAATAATGAATATACGATTCCGGATTCCATGCGCTCCAATTTTAAGAATTTAAAAATCACTCCCAATCATCATAAAGCAGCAAAGCAATTTGCTTTGAGTGATAATTTTTATTGCGATAGTGATGCATCTATTCACGGGCATCATTGGATGATGGGTGTAATACCCAATGAGTGGGTGGAAGTAAATTCTAGTGTAAGTAAAGAAGCAAAGATATTTTCAAAAGCACCGGGTCGTAGATTTCCAGGAACTACAGGAAGTATGGATCCAGAAGATTACGCTGAAAAAGGAGGTGTTTGGGAAGCATTAGATCGTAAAGGAATTAAGTTTTACAATTTTGGCGAAGCAAACGAAACAGCTCACAATAGAGAAGAGTGGAACGACACAGCAACAGGTGGTGGCCATATTGTAATGGTGCCGATGCAAAAAGCATTGTTTCCAAATACAAGTCATAATTATGCGGGCTTTAATTGTAATATTCCCGACCAATTTAGAATGGATCAGTTTGAATCAGAGTTTACAAATAAGTGGATTACCGGAAAAGAAAAAATGCCTGCATTAATTACTATGCAAGTACCTAACGATCATACTGCAGGCGCAAGACCTGAAGATGGATATTATTTTCCGCATTCCTTTGTGGTAGATAATGATTTAGCAGTTGGTAGAATTCTTCATTTTCTTTCTCGTACTAAGTATTGGGAAAATATGTTGGTTATTATTACTGAAGATGATCCTCAGGGTGGAATTGATCATATTGATGCACACCGCTCTATTTTAATGATGGCAGGTCCTTATGTGAAAAAGAATTATGTTAGTCATACGCATGCCAATTTCGGTGCTATTTTAAAAACAATTTATAATATTCTTGGGGTGCCATACGTGAATCAATATGATGCTACAGGTAGCTTATTAACAGATTTCTTTACCAACAAACCCGACTTTACTCCCTATACTTTAGAAAAGCACGATGAAAGAGTATTTGATGTTCATAAAGCGATGAAAAAATATAATCGTGATATCGATTGGCGCAAAATTGAACAAGGACCCAAAATGGATGCGCCTGCAGATATGAGAGCCAATCATTATCAGCAACAAATGCCTAATCAGTTTGTAAACTCAGCGAATAAATAGCAAAAGTGCCAGTCTACTTTTCATATTTTTAACGGTACAAAAAAACAAATTTGAGTAAACTGTTCACATACTTACGTCAGGAAAAATTTAGAGATAATTGGATTGCATTATATGCGGCAATTATTTGCTTTCTTACTTATGCAACTGTGTATGCTTTTCGCAAACCTTTTACTGTTGGAATCTTTGCAGACGGACCAAAAGTATTAGGCCTTGCATTTAAAGATGCCTTAGTGATTAGTCAGGTGTTGGGTTATATGTTGAGTAAGTTTTATGGAATCAAGTTCATTGCCGAAATGAAAAAAATCGGTAGAGGAAAATTGATATTGATATTAGTGAGTATTTCTTGGATATCGCTTCTATTTCTGGCAATAGTGCCTGCACCTTGGTCACTTATTTTTTTATTTATAAATGGATTCCCTTTAGGAATTATTTGGGGTGTTGTTTTTTCGTTTGTTGAAGGAAGAAGGGCAACGGATTTTATTGGTGCAGCACTTGCAGTGAGTTTTATATTTTCATCTGGGTTTGTTAAATCAGTTGCAAAAACTTTGCAAATCAATTTTGTGATATCAGATTGGTGGTTGCCATTTGCAACTGGTGCAGTTTTTTTTATTCCATTAATTATTTTGATTTATTTAATGGAAAAAATTCCTGCTCCTTCTGAAACGGATATTAGTTTAAGGGTTACTAGATTGCCCATGAACAAAGAAGAAAGAACAAAATTTATCGACACATTTAAACCAGGTTTAATTCTTTTTATCATTATTTATTTAGTGCTAACAGTGTTTAGAGATATACGCGACAATTTTGCTGCTGATATCTGGAAAGAACTTGGATTTGGTAATCAACCTTCTGTGTTTACCGCAACTGAAATACCGATTACACTTATTGTTTTGGTTTTAATTGGGAGTATGATCTTGATTAAAAATAATCGAAGAGCATTCGTTATTACACAATATATTATTATCATAGGATTTTTATTGGCAGGTATTTCTTCCTTCTTATTTATTCAAGGCATTATTGGTCCTTTTTTATGGATGACATTAGTGGGACTAGGATTGTACATGGGTTATATCCCTTTCAATTGTATTCTGTTTGATCGTATGATCGCAACTTTTAGAATTGCAGGAAATGTTGGATTCTTAATATACTTAGCGGATTCTTTCGGGTATTTAGGAAGTGTGTCTGTAATACTTTTAAAGACTGTTTTTCAATTAAAAATTCATTGGTCAGTTTTATATAGTTGGGGTGTTGTTGGATTATCTGTTTTTGGTGTAATCGGTTCACTTTTTGCGCTTAAATATTTCAATAAAAAATATCATTTAATATTTCAATAGTATGGGTCAGCAAACAGCCATCGTCATTGGCGCTGGAATAGTAGGTTTAGCAACTGCAAGAGCATTGTCTTTAAAAGGATATCAAGTAACTGTAATTGAAAGGAATCAGAAAGCTGTAGGTGCATCAATACGAAACTTTGGAATGGTCTGGCCAATTGGACAACCCGATGGTGTATTATATAATCGTGCTATTCGTACTAAACAAATCTGGAAAGAGATTGCAGATAGTGTAGGAATCTGGTATGATGAAGTAGGAAGTTTACACCTGGCTTATCATGAAGATGAATGGAAAGTTTTACAAGAATTATTTGAAATCTTTTCAGCAAATGGCCGACAAGTTAAGTTGATGGATCCTGAAAATATTTTACATACTTACAAAGGAATTAATCCAGAAAATCTAAAAGGTGGTTTATTTAGCAGCGCTGAAATGATTGTTGATCCAAGAGAAGCTATTGAAAAAATTCCTGATTACTTAACAGAATACTTAGATGTTTCTTTTATTTGGAATACAACTATTACTGAAATCAATGGGAATCAACTTAAAGCAGGAAGTCAGCAATTTCACGCTGATATGATTTTTGTTTGTAGTGGACCCGATTTAGAAACATTATATCCCGAATTATTAGCAGATCAACCTTTAACGAAATGCAAATTGCAAATGATGCGTTTTGTTCCTGAGGAAAATGATTGGAGAATTGGCACTTCCATTTGCGGTGGGTTATCGCTCATACATTATCCATCTTTTAAGGTGGCTCCTTCCCTGCAGAAATTACAAAGTAGGTATAATGCCGAAATGGGTGTTTATTTAGATAATGGCATTCATGTAATGGTATCTCAAAATGAAAAAGGCGAACTCACAGTTGGTGATACGCATGAATATGCACATACTTTTGATCCTTTTGACAAGACCCACTTAAATAAGAAAATACGCACTTATTTAAAAACTTTTGCAATATCTGATAACTGGGAAATGGTTCAAAGCTGGCATGGAATTTTAGCTAAAATGACAAATTCAGCTACAGAATTAATTTTGCACCCTAGTCCGAATGTGTATATTATAAATGGTTTAGGAGGGAATGGAATGACACTTTCTTTTGGACTTGCTGAGGAAACAATAGAACATATTCATTAATAAATATAATAAAAACGGTATTTAAACTTTTTTTTAATATTTTAGGTCACTCAAGACTAACTAATGTAATTTTGCTTATGAATTCGATTTTAAATAAGGAAGGCGAAACCATTGCATACTTATATCAGAATGCCATTATAGATTTGAAGAAAGAAAAAGTATTAGGCATGATACTTGGTAATTGCATTTTTGGAAAATCCAAGGGTCCAGTAGGAAAATTTTTTGACAATAAGTTTCGAAAAAAAAATGGAAAGATTGTTGCAGAGTTAGGCAAAAAATATACCAGAGATAATTATCCAGAAAATGATCATCACTTAATTTTGGAAGCCTGGAAATCACTCTCAAGTATTAATGATCATATTTGTTTGTGGGTTGACGATAAGAAAGATTGGGCTACCAATAAAGACTTTCTTTCATTGCTAAAGGAAAAGGATTAACCTGCATTTATATTCTGCAAAATTCTGTTGCGGTTTTTTAAACATAAAGTTTTAGATTTATTGAATCATTCTGTTAACGATTCAGAAAATCAAATCTAAAGCTATGCCTAACGATTCATCTTACGTTAATACAAAGTCTGTCGAACAAAATACATACGACGCAATAGTTATCGGGTCGGGAATTAGTGGTGGATGGGCTGCCAAAGAATTAACTGAAAAAGGTTTAAAAGTATTGATGCTGGAAAGGGGCCGTGACCATCAGCATATCAAGGATTATAAATTTTCAAGTAAAGATCCCTGGGAACTGGAACATCGCGGACGCACTACCGACGAACAAAAGAAAAAATATCCAGTAATACATAGAGGATGGGCTGCAAGTGAAACCGTGATGGATTCATGGGTAAATGAAGAAGAGTGCCCATACACAGAAGTAAAACCTTTTACCTGGTGGAGAAGTTATCAATTAGGAGGACGGTCTCTTCTTTGGGGAAGACAAAGCTATCGATGGAGTGATCTGGATTTTGAAGCAAATGCTAAAGATGGTGTGGCGATTGATTGGCCCATCCGTTATAAAGACGTGGCACCTTGGTATGATTATGTAGAAAAATTCGCAGGAATTAGTGGATCCAAAGAAGGCTTAGCACATTTGCCTGATGGACATTTTTTACCACCGATGGATTTGAACTGCGTAGAAAAAGATGTAGCTGCAAGATTCAAAGCAAAATTTAATGATAGCAGACATTTAATTATTGGTAGAGTTGCAAATTTAACTGCAGCTATTCCGGGTAGAACTGCTTGTCAATTCAGGAACCGTTGCTGGGAAGGCTGCCCTTTTGGTGGCTATTTCAGTACACAATCTTCCACATTACCTGCAGCTATGAAAACAGGTAATTTAACAGTACGTCCATGGAGTATTGTTACACAGATTTTATATGATAAGAATACCAAGAAAGCCACTGGTGTTGAAGTACTGGACGCCGAAACAAATAAGACTTATACTTTCCATTCAAAAATTGTTTTCTTAAATGCTTCATCATTAAACTCTGCATGGGTATTGATGAATTCTGCAACAGATGTTTGGACAGAAGGATTGGGAAGTAGTAGTGGGGAATTGGGTCATAATATTATGGACCATCACTATAATCTGGGTGCTTCAGGAAAAGTGGAAGGATTTGAAGACAGTTATTATTCAGGAAGAAGGGCCAATGGATTTTATATTCCAAGATTTGCAAATCTTTCCGGCGATAAACGCGATTTTCTTCGCGGTTATGGCTATCAAGGTGCAGCGAGTAGATCTGGTTGGAGTAGAGAAATTGCTGAATTGAATATTGGTGCTGATTTTAAAGAAGCTCTCACTGAACCGGGTGGATGGTCAATTGGGGCTGGTGGGTTTGGTGAGATCTTGCCTTATCATGAGAATAAAATTACATTGGATAAAACTGTAAAAGATAAATGGGGCTTACCTGTTTTATCGATGGATGCAGAACTGAAAGACAATGAAAAGAAAATGCGTAAAGCAATCGTGGAAGATCTGGTAGCGATGTTTGAAGCAGCAGGTGTGAAGGAAATTAAAACGCACGATACGGGTCATGCAATGGGTCATGGTATTCATGAAATGGGCACAGCACGTATGGGTAAGGATCCTAAGACATCTGTACTCAATGCAAACAATCAGGTTTGGGATGCGAAAAATGTATTTGTTACAGATGGTGCATGTATGGTTTCATCAGCTTGTCAAAATCCTTCGTTAACCTATATGGCTTTAACTGCAAGAGCAGCAGAGTTTGCAGTTTCGGAATTGAAAAAAGGAAATATTTAAAAATTTAGGATGAAGAAAATAGTTCTATTGGTTGCCCTATTGATAGGACTAACTCAGGCATTTGCATATAATAAGTTACCAAGAACCATTGTTACTACTGATGGCGAAATTGATGATGTGGATACCTTCATCAGAATGTTGCTTTATGCTAACGAATACAAGGTAGAAGGTTTAATTTATTCCAGTTCTATGTGGCATTATAAAGGTGATGGAAAAGGAACGCTCTTTACTTCTGAAATGCCGATGACCAAAGCGATGTACGGGAAAAAGACCGATCTAAGATGGGCAGGAGTTCAATGGATTCAGGATCTTCTGGGAGCTTATAAAAAAGTGTATCCTAATTTATCAAAGAATGCCAAAAATTATCCTAGTCCGGAATATTTAATGAGTCTTGTTAAAGTAGGTAATATAGATTTCGAGGGCGAGATGGAAAAAATTACGGATGGCTCAGAATGGATCAAAGCAAAATTGTTAGACGCAGATCCCGATCCTATTTATTTACAAGCATGGGGAGGAACCAATACTATTGCCCGCGCCTTAAAATCTATTGAAGATGAATATTCAAAGAGATCTGATTGGGAAAAAATAAAAGAGAAAGTATCGCATAAAGCCATCATCTATACCATCCTGGATCAGGATGCTACTTATAAAAATTATATCGGAATACACTGGCCTAAAGTGCTCACATTTTATAATTCAATTCAGTTTGCCGCATTTGCTTATCCCTGGAAAAAAATGATTCCCCAGTCAATGCAATCTTATTTTGAAGGACCCTATATGTCTTCTAAAATTTTGTTGAATCATGGTGCATTATTGGATATGTATTATTCTTATGGGGATGGTAAAAAACAAGCGGGAGATCCAGAACATATTCATGGCGACCTTACCAAAATAATAAATACGCAATGGGGAAATTTTAACCAGTACGATTTTATTTCAGAAGGAGATTCACCAGCTTTTTTACAATTAGTGGATATTGGATTAGACAATTTAGATCATCCAAATTATGGGGGATGGGGTGGACGTTTTGTACAGTCGGCTGATAATCCTTATCGGTTTGAAGACGGACCAAAATCGGCTGACACGAATGTTGAAACAGGCAAATTAGATAATAATTTTCCTCAAACACGTTGGTTAAAAGAGATACAGGAAGACTTTGCAGCACGAGCTGATTGGTGTATCAAACCATTTGCTAAAAGCAATCATGCTCCAGTAATCAGTGTAAAAGAAGGAAGTTCTATTCATGCTAAAGCCGGACAAAATATTCAATTACACGTAGATGGGCATGACCCTGATAAAAATATTATTCAATTCAAAGCCTGGTGTTATCCTGAAGCCGGTACCAGCAAAGCAGACATTTCATTGAATGGAAAGATTGTCTCAATCGCAATACCTGCAACAGCTAAAAAAGGTGAAACATTTCATTTCATCATTGAAGGGAATGATAATGGTTTACCAAGTTTAACAAGATATAAAAGAGTAATCGTTACTGTTATTTAAAAATGAAAAGATAAAGTGCATCCAAATGTGGAGGGGTCGCCCAAATGCACGGCGCCAAAATCGTAAGCATAAGAAATGAATTTTTGATTCAATGCATTTCTGATCCATCCCTGTATACTGATGTTTTTAATATTCAAACCTGCACTTGCATTAATTAAATGATAGGGTGTTTGTTTGATGTTATTTGCAAGATCAAAATAAGTAGTACCTAAATATTTCCATTCTCCTCTTACAAATACGGATGATTTTTCTGCAGTAATGTTGTGCGTGTATTGTACAGCTAGCATGGAAGTATAATCGGGACTGAATATTTGTTTCTTCCCATCTAAATTCACCGCTGAACCTTGTGATGATAATTGTAAAGATTCAAATTTTGCGTTTGTATATCCGAAGCTATATTGAATATAAAGGCTTTTAGAAGCCTGTGCTTTTAATTCTAATTCAAATCCTTTACTATTTAGTTTACCTACATTTTTAGTAACTGTAATCGCATCAGGAAGCACTAGTGTAGGAACTTGCGCATCGTTTATTTTTGTATAGAACACAGAAATGTTGATGCTTAATCGATCCTGTAATAAATTGTTTTTGATTCCTAATTCAAAGTTATTACTATGCTCCGGTAAGTACCCTACCAATGGGGGCTGTGAAGGATCAGAACCCAATGCAGATAAACCTCCTGTTCTAAATCCTTTACTATATTGAACATAACCCATTGTATGTGTATTGAAATGATAATCTAATGCCAATTTAGGTGACCATGCACTAAAATTAAGCGTAGCACTTGTATCTGGTGTAGTTGTTATAGGACTAGGCATTGGATCGTGCTGATATTGTCCCATTACCGTTTGTGATAAGTGTTCATAATCATTTCTTAATCCCGCAGTGAAATTTAATTGTTTGCTAATTGCATATGTGATCTGTCCATAAAATGCAATGCCCTGTTTGGTTGTTTTGGTAGTGTTGATAAGGGAGAAAAGTGAATCACCCACCATCATAATACTATTGGCATCAGCTCCAAATCTGGTGGCTTGTTTATTGGGAGCATCCTGATAAAATAAATAAGATCCAGCTGTCCATTTCAAACGCTTATTATCGGAAGTAGGAGATGCTATTTTAAATTCCTGGGTCCACACTTTTACATTATTCCATTGCTTACCATAATTATTAATAACGCTCACTGCATCATAGGGAGAGAAATCTCCATCGATGGGATTGGTATAATAACGATAATTTTTCTGATATGCAGTTTGAGAAACAAAATCAAAACTATGTCCACTATAATGAACCGATAAGGAACTATTTAAAGTGTTATCCATCATAGTAGTGGTAGCATTTTGATTTAGCACAAAGGGGTCAGCAATTGAATTAGCTGCATCAAAAGTTAAAGGGAATGCTCCATTGTTTCTTTGATTTCTATTTTTTATATTTAATAGAACCGACCATTGTTGATTCACTAAATATTTTAGAAAATAGTTTCCAGAAAAGCTATGCTGTTTGTCGTATGATTGATTATTAAATTGGTTGGTATAGAAACCATTTCTTGCATCATATAAAATGCTGGCACCAAAAAATAATTTGTCTTTGATGAGAGGCGTTTTTAAGCTCAGGTTAAACCTATTTTGTCCATAATTACCTAATGAATAAGAAGCAAAACCAGATGTGGTATTTGTAGGTTGTTTGCTGATTATGTTGATTACTCCAGCCATGGCGTTTCTTCCGTAAAGTGTTCCCTGCGGACCTCTTAATACTTCAATTCTTTCTACATCGAATAGGGAAGGAATATAAGTATCTAAACCAAACTGATTTACACCATCAATATAAACTGTTGTGGCTGGATCATAGGATGTAGTAGCAATTCCTCTGATGGATGTAACATCTCTGCCATCGCCCGGATCTGCCGAATACAAATTCGGAATGATAGAAGTGATTTCTTTGATCTGATTAATTCTAAAGTCTTCAATTTGTTTGGCATTTAAACTGCTAATGGCAAGGGGAATATTGTGTAATAATTCAGATCTTTTTTGTGCAGTTACAATTACATCTTCCAATTTATAAGTACTATCTGTAGTTTTTGTTTGACTTATTGCACTATTTAATAAGCTTAGACAAACAACTAGAAATAGAGTGGCTGTCTTAATGATTGATATTGGCTTCATGGAATTGGAATTAGGGCGCAAATATAGTTTCCAAGATCATTAGAATCTAAAATGCTATTTTAAATAAACGCGATAAACAGCCAATTTGGAGTGGCAGATGATTGGTATTTGTTATTAAAAAAAAAGTTGTATGAGTTATGAGATAAACTTTCTAATTTTATGTTGAATCTGTTAATCCACCTTGAAAGTGGTCTATTACTTCATTTCTTTAGAATGTTAAGTATGAATAAATATTATACTTTTTGTTTGTGTCTTGTTTTATTGGCATGTTCTACGAAAAAAAATCCCAACGATTTGAATCAGCAGTTGAAAGTAGCCATGACTGATTATTTAAATAATAATCCAAAAGTTAAAGGCAAGATAGCATATGATGTAAAATCAGTAGTATATTTTGAAGATGCTAACTACTACGTCTGCGAATTTAAAGTACATATGACCAATGCCATTTCTGACCAGAATACGCCTAAAGTAGATACACTTGGCGAAATGAAGGTGAAAGTTGACAAAAAATTCAAGGTAATCGGCCGCTATTATTAGTCTTCCATTTATTTTTTTTCTGATTTCTATTGCTATAACAGTCAGAATTGTAATTCCGTAATTGTACGCCAAAATTTAAGCTGATTCGGAAGGTGGAATTATTATGTCCTGTTCACACTTCTTCACTCCATCCTTTTTTAGAAGGATTTGTCAAAAGCTCAAAAATCTATTTTTTTCTGTTAAATACTGCTATTTTGGGGTTATAAAATTGCTTCGAAATTAGTTGCGAAAACCCATTGAATCAAACCGTTATGCAACTTGTGTATTAAATACACGATGTTAAATTTCAATGATTTTTATAAAAACTATTGTTTGTTAGCTTGTTTTTAATGAATTGATTGTTAATTTATTACGCATTAAATAAAAAAAACTTAAAAATAAATTTTGTTAATGTTATTTTTTTTAACAATTTATGCTTTCAAATATCCAAATTATTTCAAACGATTGCAAAAAAATTCGATTGCTTATGATGAACAAATTAACTCCAAAGAAATTTGCGTTAACCTTTATCTTATTCTTGCTTACTGCATCGGTTTTTGCTCAGAAGACTGTTACTGGTAAAGTAATAGATTCTGGTAAAAGACCTGCTTCTGGGGCAACAATTTCAGTAAAAGGTACAACTATCGCAACTACATCTACCACTACAGGAGACTTCTCAATTGTAGTACCTAAGGGTAGAAACACACTGATTGTGTCTTATGTTGGTTTTGAAGACAAACAAGTAGATGTCAGCAATGCTACAAATGTTTCAGTTTCAATGAGTGAAACAAACTCTGCGTTAAATGAGATAGTAGTAACTGGTTACACTGCTCAAAAGAAAAAGGAAATAACTGGAGCTGTTTCAGTTGTTAATGTAAAAGACATGAAATCTGTTCCTTCAGGAACTGCTGAACAAATGTTACAAGGTCAAGCGGCTGGTGTAACCATTATTGGTTCAGGTAGCCCCGGGGAAGCTAGTAACGTATTCGTACGTGGTATTACCTCCTTTGGAAACTCTACACCTTTAGTAATTGTTGATGGAGTTCAATCAGCACCTGGAGATTTAAGTATTTTCCGTGACTTGAATGCAAGTGATCTTGAATCAGTACAAGTTTTAAAAGATGGCCAAGCGGCTATTTACGGTGCTCGTGGTTCTGCGGGTGTAATTATCGTAACTACTAAAAAAGGGAAAGGCAAAGCTAGTATTACTTACGATGGTTTCTATGGTGTACAAACAGTTAAACAAGGTAACGTTTGGAACAAATTAGATCCTCAAGGTATGGCAGATCTTTATTTCTTAGCTGCTAAAAATTCTGGTCAAGTTAATGGAAATGGAGATGTTGTATCTGGTCAATATGGTACTGGAAAAAATCCAGTTTTGCCAGACTTTATTAAAGCTGGTCCAAATTCAGGAGTTTCAGCATCTAATCCTGCTACAAATTTAAGTTTTTACAATAATGACTATTCTAAAGGGTCAATTTATTTGATTGTACCAGCAAACAAAGCTGGGACTGATTGGTACCATGAATTATTTAAATCTGCACCAATTCAAAGTCATAGTGTAACTGCAACTGGCGGTTCTGACAAGTCTAGTTACTTATTCTCTTTGAACTACTTTGATCAACAAGGTAATTTATTGAATACGTATTTGAAGCGTTATAGTGCTCGTTTGAATACTACATTTAATGTAAAAAATAACATCCGTTTTGGAGAAAATTTATCCGTGTTCTATAAGGATAATCCAAAAATTGGAAATAATCAGGAGGGAAATGCTGTTAATAACACAGCTTGGGAGCAACCAATTATCCCTGTATATGATGCAGGTGGTGGATTTGGTGGTACTTCAGGATCTGAGTTAGGTAACTCATCAAACCCTTACGCAAATCAAATGCGCGCTAAAGACAATAAAAACTATAGCTGGCAAATTACCGGTAATATATTTGCGGAAGTTGATATAGCTAAACATTTTACTGCTAGATCTTCTTTTGGAGGTAATTTGAATAACTATTATGGTTTCTATCATAACTATCGTTCTTATGAGAATGCAGAGAACGGAGCTTCTAATGGTTATGGTGAATATGGTGGTTTTAATCAGAATTATAACTGGACAAATACTTTAAGCTATTCTAATATTTTCAAAGAAGATCATTCATTGAAATTAATGGTGGGTTATGAAGTATTAAAAGTGAATGGTCGTCAAGTAGGTGGATCAAGAGTAAACTACTTCTCTGATGATCCCAACTATTTAAGTTTGAATACGGGTTCACCAACTGGACAAAACAACTATTCGAATTACTATTTACAAACAGGTAACTCTGTTTTGGCTAAAATTGACTATGCTTACCAAGACAAATATTTAATTGGATTAAATGGCCGTCGTGATGGTAGTTCTGTATTTGGTCCAGACAATCGTTATGGTAATTTCTGGTCAGCTTCTGCTGGTTGGGTAATTTCACAAGAAAATTTCTTCAAGAAGAATGTGAATTTCATTAATTCATTAAAAGTACGTGGTAGCTATGGTATCTTAGGTTCTATTTCAAACGTAAGTGCTCTTAACCAATACACATTATATGGTGGTGGCGGTGGATCATCTTACTATGACTTAAACGGTACAAGTAATACAACAGTTATGGGCTTCTATGCTACTAATTTAGGAAATACTAAAACCGGATGGGAAAAAGATAAGATCTTAGATATTGGTATGGATATGTCTATTTTGAAGAATAAAGTAGATATCACAATTGATTGGTATAAGAAAGCCATCAATGGTTTATTGTTCCAAGATCAGGCACCAGCTGTTGTTGGGGTAGGTTCTCAATTACCTCAGGTTAACATTGGTGACTTACAAAATAAAGGTATTGATTTAGGTATCACATACCGTGGAAAAGTAAACAAGGATCTAAGCTATACTATCGGTGCTAATATCGGTACATATAAGAGCTTAATTGTTAATATCCCAGGTGCTGCAGGATTCTTTGAAGCTGCTGGAACACACAATACTGGTAATCAAGTAAGAGATGCAATTGGTCATCCAGTGGGTGCTTTCTTCGGTTATAAAATAGCAGGTATTTATCAAAGTCTTGATGATGTTGCTAAGTCTCCAAAAGAAACAGATGCTGCTCCTGGTCGTTTCAAATATGTTGATGTAAACAATGATGGTAAGATCGATGATCAGGATAGAACTTTCTATGGTGATCCAAATCCTAAATTTACTGCTGGCATTAATATTGGAGTTTCTTACAAACAATTTGATTTCTCTACTGTTATATACGGTTCTTTTGGTAATGATGTCTTAAACTATACTCGTTATTTCCAAGACTTCTATCCTCAGTTCCAAAATGCTAAAAGTATTCCATTGTTAACGCAATCATGGTTACCTACTAGAACAAATACTAAGTATCCAATTGTTGAAAATGGTTCATATTTTAGTACAAATGGGGTACTTAATGACTTTTATAATGAGAAAGGTGGATATGTAAGAATTAAACAATTAAGTGTGGGTTATACAATTAGCCCTGCAGTCTTAAAAAAATATGGTATTGATAAAGCACGTATTTATTTTCAAGGCGCTAACTTATTTACTATTACTAAATACACAGGTTTAGATCCAGAAGTTGCTGGAAGCTCTGTATCTTTTGGCGTAGATTATGGTAACTATCCTCCTTCAAAGACTTTCAACGTAGGAGTTAGCCTTACTTTTTAATTAAATAAATAGAAAAATAATTACGATATGAAAAAAAATAATTTGAAATTACTAATACCAGCAGGGCTTTCATTATTGGTATTTTTATATTCTTGTAAAAAAACTTACCTTGAAGTACCTGCGGCAGGGGCCTTAAGCCAAAGTGTTTTAGCAAATAAAATTGGGGTAGAAGCCCTGTTAGTAGGAGCGTATTCATTATTGGATGGAGAAGGTAGTAACGCTGGTACAGGTAACGGGCCTTGGGCAACTTCATCAAGCAACTGGGTATATGAATCAGTTGCCGGTGGTGATGCACACAAAGGTTCTGATCCTGGTGACCAAAACTTAATCACTCCAATTGAACAATGGAATGCAACTCCAGCGAATGGATATTTAGATCAAATTTGGCAACAAAGATACGATGGTGTTCAACGTGCTAACGAAGCATTAAGAGTATTGAAATTGGCAAAAGACGTTTCTACTGCTGATGTTTCTCGCATTACTGCTGAAGCTAGATTTTTGCGTGGGCATTATCATTTTGATTTAGCTAAACTTTTCAACAATGTTCCATTCATTGATGAATCAATTACTTACTCAGCCGGTAACTTTTTAGTAGGTAATACTGCTGCAATATTACCATTGATTGAAGCAGATTTTGCTTTTGCATATGCTAATTTACCCGAGACTATGTCTAGTGTTGGTCGTGCAAATAAATGGGCAGCTGCAGCTTATTTGGCAAAAGTGTATATGTTCGAAAAGAAATATGCTGAAGCTAAAGCTTTATTCACTTTAATTATCGCAAGTGGTAAAACTTCTTTAGGTGTTAAATATGCATTGTTACCAAAATTTGGTGATGTATTTAATCCAGCAAAGAAAAATAGTTCTGAAGATGTATTTACTGTTCAAATGACAGCAAATGATGGTACTGGTGCTGCAAATGCAAACAGTGGTGATGCATTAAACTTTCCTTATGGTGGAGAAACAGGTTGTTGCGGATTTTTTCAACCTTCTTTCACTTTAGCAAATTCTTTTAAAGTAGATGCGAACGGTTTACCTTTATTGGACGAGTCATACAACACTAATCCATTAAAAACTGATATGGGTATTTCTGCTGATAAGCCATTTACACCAGATAATACAACTCCTTTGGATCCTCGTATTGACTGGACAGTTGGACGTCGTGGTGTACCTTTCTTAGATTGGGGTATAATGCCAGGTTCAATCTGGGTACGTAATCAAGCTGCTGCGGGCCCTTATGAGCCTTTAAAGCACTTGTTTTACAAATCTCAGGAAGGTGTATATACAGATGCTTCTTCTTGGACAAATGGATTTACAGCAAATAACTATCATTTAATACGTTATGCAGATGTTTTATTAATGGCTGCAGAAGCAGAAGTAAATGGAGGTGGTAGTTTATCTCAAGCCTTGACTTATGTTAATTTGGTACGTTCTCGAGCTGCTAATCCACAAGGTTTTGTGGGACCAATTAACAATTCAGGCTTAGTTTCTCCAACCAACTATCAAATTGGTTTATATACTTCATTCCCTGATGCTGCATATGCTAATAAGGCTATTCAATTTGAACGTAAAATTGAATTGGCAATGGAAGGACATCGTTTCTCTGACTTAGTTCGTTGGGGTACTGCAAAAGCACAATTAGATGCTTATGCAGCTAATGAAAATGCACAAGGTTATTTATCGATGAGCGGAGTTAAATTCACAACAAACAAATCTGAATATTTGCCTATACCTCAAGCGCAAATTGACAAATCTCAAAAAGATGGTACATCAGTATTAGTTCAAAATAAAGGTTACTAATTTGAACTTTCTTTTTGAAATTTAATTACAATAGAATTCAAAAGAGCCTCGATCATTCGAGGCTCTTTTTATTGTAACTTAGTCATCCATTATTTTGATTCTTTAAACCAATTTTCATGCTTCGCTTACCCTTTTTAATTTCAATGATCGTATTTGTTGGAACTGCTTGTAATTTCAAAAAGCCCTTATTCGAAAAATTAAGTTCTGAACAAACTGGTATTCAATTTGTAAATGAAATTAAAGAGACTGATTCTTTAAATGTATTGGATGAATCTAATATCTATAATGGTGGAGGAGTGGGTATTGGGGATTTTAATGAAGATGGTTTGCCAGACATTTATTTCACAGGTAATGAAGTTGCTAATAAATTATATCTAAATAAAGGCAAACTGAAATTTGAGGATATCAGTACACAATCGGGTACTTTGGGTGATGGGAAATGGTGCAGGGGGGTTAGTGTCGTGGATATCAATAATGATGGCAGGCCGGATATGTATATCAGTGCCACTTTTTCTAAGGATACCAGTAAACGGAAAAATATCTTATATATTAATCAAGGTAATGATGCAAATGGGATACCTCATTTTAAAGATATGGCCTCGGAATATGGTTTAGCTGATACAACATATTCAACAATGGCCAACTTTTTCGATTATGATAATGATGGAGATTTGGATATGTTTTTAGTAGTAAATGAAATTAAAGATCCGCGCGTACCAAATGTATATCATCCCAAAAATCAATTGCCTAATTTATATAGTAGTTGTAGGTTGTATCAAAACAATTGGGACCCTATTTTAAAACATCCTGTTTTTACTGATGTTTCAGATAAGGCAGGTATTATAAAAGAGGGTTATGGACATAGTGCTGTAGTAACTGATATTAATAATGATGGTTGGAAGGATATCTACGTCACCAACGATTATTTGCCTAATGATTATCTATACATCAATAACCATGATGGAACATTCACTGATCATTTGGAAGATTATTTTAAACATACTTCTGTAAATGCTATGGGTACGGATGTGGCAGACATTAACAATGATGGCCTTATGGATTTTTTTACATTAGATATGAATCCCAAAGATAATTATCGGAAAAAAATGATGATGAATCCGAATAGTTATCAAACTTTTCAGAATAATGATTTGTACAAATATAATTATCAATATGTCAGAAACACTTTGCAAGTAAATCAAGGTCGTCGAGTAAATCAAAATGATACAATAGGAGTGCCTATTTTTAGTGAAGTTTCTTTTTTAGCAGATATCGCAGAAACTGATTGGAGTTGGACACCATTGTTAGCAGATTTAGATAATGATGGCTATAAAGATGTAGTCATAACCAATGGATTTCCAAAGGATGTTACCGACCATGATTTTATTATGTATCGTAATAAAGCTTTTAATTTTGTAGCAAAAAATCAACTACTTAAAGAAATTCCAGAAGTCAAGATTCATAATTATGCTTTTAAGAATAATGGTTCATTAAATTTTTCAGATGTATCAAGCGCTTGGGGATTTGATATTCCTAGTTTTTCAAACGGCGCAGTTTATGTGGATTTGGATAATGATGGCGACCTGGATTTAGTCTTCAATAATATCAATGATCAGGCAAGTATTTATCAAAATAAACTACGGCAATTGCAGCCAGAGAATAGTAACTATCTGGATATTAGTTTTAAAGGCAATGCACAAAATATAAATGGCATAGGATCAAAGGTTTCGATTTATTATGATCATGGAAACAAACAAGTAGGAGAACAAAGTCCATTTAGAGGATACCTGTCTTCCATTCAAAATACGGTACATTTTGGCCTTGGTAAAATAGTAGTCATTGATTCAGTAATTGTTGAATGGCCTGATCAAAGAGTGGAAGTACAAAAAAATATTAAGCCCAATCAAATACTGGTTGCTGATATTCAAAAATCAAAGTTAATTGCACCTCGACTTAATGAAGTGGTTGCAACAAATACCTTGTTTAAAGAAGTAACCAAACAATTGGGTGTTAATTTCATAGCTACGCAAAATGACTTTGTTGACTTTAATATTCAAAAATTATTACCCCATAAGTTTACTGAATTTGGTCCGGCATTGGCTGCTGGCGATATTAATGGGGATGGGTTAGATGATATTATTGCAGGGGGCTCTTTAGCCCATAGTGCTCAATTCTTAGTACAACAAAAAAATGGAACATTTATTCAGTCTGATCTGATTAAAAATGCCACACGTGATACGAAAAACTGGCAGGATGAAGGTATTACTTTGTTTGATGTAGACGGCGATGGGGATTTAGATTTATATATAGCAAGTGGAGGATATGCTAGTAGTCCGAATACAAATTCTTATCAAGACAAAATTTATATTAATGATGGGAAAGGTAATTTTAAAATGGATTCCATAGCATTGCCTCCCAACTTTACCAGTAAATCTTGTGTACGGGTAATTGATTATGATCACGATGGAGATTTAGATTTATTTATTGCAGGTAGAGTTGATCCAACTAATTATCCTAAACCGGTTTCTAGTTTTATCTATCGTAACGATAGTAAAAACGGAGTAATTAAATTTACAGATGTTACAGCCACGGTTGCTACCGATTTAAAAAATATCGGATTGGTAAGCGATGCAATATGGACAGATTTTGATAATGATGGTTGGCAGGATTTGATCATTGTTGGAGAGTTTATGCCCATTACCTATTTCAAAAACGATCACGGAAAATTCAGTAATATTACATCTACTTCTGGAACTGATTACAAAAAGGGTTGGTGGACTAGTATTGTTGCTGGTGATTTTGATAATGACGGAGATATTGATTATATAGTAGGCAATCTAGGTCTTAATAGCTTTTATAAAGCGAGTGATAAATATCCTATTTCAATATATGCAAAGGATTTTGATAGCAACGGAAGCTTTGATGCTGTATTAACTAAATACTTACCAACTTCTCAGGAAGACACAACGCTGAGAGAATATCCAGTTAATACGCGCGACGATATGGTGAAGCAGATGATTGGATTTAGATCGAAATTCCAGAATTATAAATTGTATGCGCAAGCAACTATTGACAAAATGTTTACAGCGCAAGAAATGAAAGGAGCTCTTAAATTACAGGCTAACTATTTTTCAAACAGTTTCTTACGTAATGATGGAAATGGGAAATTTACTTTGATACCATTACCAATGAGTACACAGATTTCGAATTTGAATGGGATGGTGACAGAAGATTTTGATGGGGATGGTAATTTAGATGTATTGTTAGTCGGAAACGATTATGGAACTGATGTATCTATGGGAAGGTATGATGCAAGCAATGGACTTTTTCTTAAAGGCGATGGTAAAGGCGGGTTCGAGTCAAAATCAATTTTAGAATCTGGATGGTTTGTTCCTGGTGATGCAAAAGCACTAATCAAACTAAGGTCCAATAATGGTAAATGTTTGCTTGTTGCTAGTCAGAATAAAGATCGTTTAAAGGTATTTGAATTAAAGAAATCTATTCAAATTGTTCCCTTGCAACCATTGGATGTTTCAGCTAATCTGCAGTATAAAAATGGACATAAGCAAAAGCGCGAATTAAATTATGGATCCTCATTTCTTTCACAATCAGCTAGATTTATGAATGTTGAATCGGGGATATCCAGTATTACTATTAAAGATTCAAAAGGTGTTGAACGAACTATGAAGTTTTAGGATATATATTAATTTATTTATTTGGTCTTATTTTATTGACCTTTTACTTCAAAAGTCATTTCTTGATAGCCGATTTTTCCATCTTTGTTCATTCCTTGAACTACTATCACATATTTTCCAGGGACGTCTGAGGTAAAGAATGATAAATCATTTTTCCCGAAAAGATTCGTGCTTATTGCATCTGACCAATATAATAGATGTCTAAAATCAGGAGTTCTACTATAGGTTTGATCTTTAATGCTATAGTCAGGAGTCATAAACTCTCTTTGAGATTGAAGCCCTTTATAGTCTAATACAATGGCTTGAGGATCCAAATCGTATGTTTCCATTTTGCCGTTATATGTAGTAAAATTAAGTATTCCGTAATAAGTCATATTTCCTAAAAAGTAAACCCTATCTACAATCTCTATTTTTCTAAGTTTCAAAGGATCATAGTTCATAAACTTATTCAGATCACTGATAGGATAACCATCTAATAGTATTAAAGGTTGGGTACTAAAATATCTTTTTCGAACATTGTCGTAAACGGAAATATCAAAATTGCCATTTGATTTTGTAAGTTTAATTGGAGATATGTACTCTCTAAATACTTCTTCCAACGTTGTGAACCGGGAATAATCGTCAAGTAAATAAGTATTATCTGCTGAATGATAAAATGCGTTTGTATCTGCAATAGGAATTTCAAATTTGTTTACATAAAATTGATTATAATAATTTTGCACTTGCAGATCCCTGTGATATTGATTGATTTGATTTTTTTCTTCCCTGTTAAAAGACTGAAGTGAAATTGAAGTTTTTTGATTTGATTTTGCAAAAGGTGTTTCGATTTCGATATGATAATTTGAAGCATTATTTTTTTCTATTTGAGCAATTACTTGATCATCATTATAAAAGTCAGCGAACTGAAACTTTATACGCCCATTCTTATCGCTCAACGAAGAATGGAATTGTGTTCTTTTACTTGGCATTGACAGAAAGGCTGTAATGCCACTGATTGGAAAAGTATTATTAGTAGGAATTACTCTTCCTGTTACAATCTTGCCAGCGATTTCCGGTATAAATTCGAACGAAGGTTTATGTTCGTTTAATACATTTTCCCAATTAAATCTTCTCCAACCATTTGTGAGCATTAAATTATCTATAGCCTCAAATCTATTTGGATTACTTGTATTGAAATAACTATTGGGAGATTCTACTTTGCCAATAAGATCGGATGAAAGCCATAAATAGTTTTGAATATTTGTTTCGTCAATTGATTGTAAGTCATCAATTTTATAAACGGCCATCGACAAGTCTGCCGAAGTGGGTTTGCCACTTAGTAAAAATGAATTTAGTTTTAATGAAACTTTATTTCTGTGTGTATATTCTTTTGCATCTATCGAAACAGTAAGTCCCATATAATCAGTTGGATATTTGAAAACGAGTCTTTCGCAAACAGGAATTCTATTTTCATCAAATAAAGCGAAACAGTTGATGCCGTCGCTTAAACTTGTTTTTGGAATCGTGTAACTAGCGATCCCATTTACAAGGTTTATTTGTTTAAATATTTTTACAACACCCCTTGTATGAGAAATAATATATGCAACTGGTGAACTGATATTTTTTGATTCAATCAATAGTGTAACAGAATCGAATTTATTTTCTGTATTTAACACTCGTAATGAATATCCTTTATTAATTGATGTTGGGAATACTTCTGAAATGAATTTGTTATTCAACAATTGTACAGCAAATTTATAAGTATGCCCTGCTGATGGTTTGAAATTAAAATTACCCATTCCATGACTAAGTGTACTTACTTTTAAAATGGTATCTGACTTTTCATTCAAAACAAAACCGTTGGCGTCGACCCCTTTCCCATACTGATTAATTATTTTAAAGCCCACTTTATTTGAAATATCATTAACCAGATTTCCCCCTTCAGGAAATAGTTGAATCTTAATTTCGTCTTGTACTTGAATATTGGATAAAGCTCCTTGCTCATTTAGAGTATTAATGATTGTTATATTTTTTTGGAAGAAAAAGTCGGAACTATAATTTTTCATCCAGTTAGTGTAAGCTCTTAACGTGTAATGGCCAGAAGTAACTGAATTTGGAAGTTTTAAAGAGCCGGAACCCTGCCCGTTTTGCAAATCTACTTTTTCTTGTACTACCGGTTTTGAATGACTATCTAAAATTTCGATATATGCAATAGTACTTAATGAAAGTGGTAAATGAAAAAAACCATCCACATGATAAATTTTAAACCAGCAGATTTCATCTGCTAAATAAACCGACTTGTCTGTATGCAAAAAAAGCTTTTCTTCTAAATGCTTTGATGCATATTTCTCAAGCTTTTGGGTTAGTATATCAGTCTCTTGCGCATATAATATAGAATGTTGCATTGCATATAAAAAAACTACCAGCAATGGAAAATATTTCTTTAAGTTCAGCATAGTTTAAAGCTTAATTATGGCCAAAATGGTGGTTTAATATTTGTTCCGAAAAAGGTACAGTCAACACAATTGGGCATTGCAAAATAGTATGATATAGCTGTTCCAAATGGTGTTGACTTTGCTATATTAGTGGGAGTTAGTTGTCCATATTTCATTGAAATCGCATCAGTATTGTTGAGTACTTCCTCTTGATTACATGGGGAAATATAATTCCAGTTTGATAATTGTGAATTATCTATAAATATTCTATTTTCTTGAATCGTACTTATATCGATATACCCTATCACAGGTTCAGACGCATTTGTTGTACAGTGAATATTTCCTACAAGTTCAGAAGGCTGAGCGTCAAATACAGATCCTGTACCTTCAGTATTCTTTTTTATTTTTTGCAAATAATTATACTTCCCTTCGCTTAAACTATATTGCCTTGTTTTTATACTGTATAGTTTGCCAAGTTTAACAGATCCAACAGTTATATAATTTAGGGGAAGCAATATTTTATTATCAGATAATGTAATAGTGGAACCCAAGAGTATTGAAGATGAATTTTCAGTAGGCCAGCATTTATAAATTGCAGTATTAAATCTTCCTAATATTGGATCAAACGGCACAAGATTGTATTTTATTCCTAAGGAAGTATTGAATTGATTGTATTCTAAATACTGCTGATATGGAGAATGGTATTCCCATGTTTCTGTATAATCCCATTGATAATATTTGGTAAGTCCAGTGGCATCATGTGTATTTACATAAATCTGAAGCCCATTAGGATCTTGCCTCCAACTTAAGCTATCAATTGCAGGGGTAGTTTGAGGATTTGTATAATCGGATTGATAAATTTTTCCGTCTTTCGTTAAAATATTAAGACGATATTTTTTTGAATTTTGAAGGTTTAAATTCGAGGAAGTATAATTTCCAATATTACCTTCTGTTAAGTAAGCTATAGAATTGTCTTCTCCATTAATACTAACGATAGCCCCTGCTTCATAAACTATCATAGGATTATCAAGTGCAACAGTTCGCTTTAAAACTATTTCAGTTGCTCCTGTTCCCGAATTAATTGTACCCTCTACAACAAGGTATCCTAAATTAGGAGACACAACTGGTGATATATATTTTTCTTTGCATCCCAGAAAGGCAAGAAGAATGAACAAAGAGGTAATTAGTTTTTTCATTTTATATTATTTGAACCTGATATTTAAATTAATATAAGGAATGGCATTTCCAAAAATGGAAAGCTTATATCCATTAACTTGTCCATTTTCTGAAACATAATAAACAGAGTAAGGATTTTTTCTTCCTGTTAAATTATAAACTCCGATGGACCAGGAATTATGAAACAATTGTTTTACTTTATGATTACCCTCGATATTCATAGCGAAATCTGTTCTAAAGTAGTCTGGAATGCGATAAGCGTTTCGGGCAGCATAAAGCGTACGCATGGATCCGGCATAGTTAAAAAGACCAACAGGTAGTGTTATAGGGCGTCCGGTGCTGTAATTTGCATTTAGCGTAATACTTACCCGGTGGCTAAATTTATAATTGGTAACAACTGTAATATCATTGGGTTTATCATAGTTAGCAGGATAGGGATTTCCATTATTAATCAGCTCACCAACGTTAAGATCATTTTGTTGCAATAAGATTCTCGACCAAGTATAACTTAACCAACCATTCAATTTCCCTGTTACTTTCTTCAACAGTAATTCAACTCCATATGCTTTTCCTTTTGTACCAATCACGTCTGTTTCAATATGATGGTTCATAACAAGTACAGCACCACTCTTATAGTCAAGATAATTTTTAATGTCTTTATAATATACTTCTACAGAAGTTTCAATAGTATTTGATCTCAGGTTTTTATATAAACCTAAAGAGAACTGACTACCAATCTGGGGTTTTATATTGGGATCACTCAATTTCCAAATATCTGTTGGGGCCATCGCTGTGGTATTTGAAAGTGAGTGTATATATTGACGCTGGGTATTGAAGCCCCCTTTCAGTGAAAATGTTTCGTCAAATACATATCTAAAACCTAATCTAACTTCTGGCCCACCATATGTTTTAATAATTTTTCCATTATCATAATGTGAGGTACTGATTACGCTACTTTCAGTTCTCGGTACACCATTTGCATAAACATTAAAGTCACCAGGCCCCATCACATTAAACATCGACATTCTGATACCTGCATCAATTTTTAATTTTGGGGTTACTGTATAATGGTCGCTAAAATATAGTGCAGATTCTAATCCCTGTTCAGATTGTAAATGGTCTGGTTTTATTAGAGACTCACTTCCATTTGAATCATAATCGCCAGGATTAAGTTTATATAAGATAG
Organism: Bacteroidota bacterium; assembly: GCA_037139075.1. GTDB lineage: Bacteria > Bacteroidota > Bacteroidia > Chitinophagales > Chitinophagaceae > Sediminibacterium. The sequence continues at coordinate 4,835 of JBAXHC010000026.1, read as the reverse complement.
CGTTGATACCAAAATCAAAACTATGTTTGTTGTTATAGAAATAATTAAAATGAGCTTTAAAATTCGATTGCTGAATATTAAAAGCAAGTTTGTACGCATTTAGCGGAAGTTTTTGGCTTCCAATTTCATAGTTATATTGATCTAAGCCTGCACTTATAACGCTGTTTAGTTTAGCGTTATAAGTGTGTTTCCATTTTAATGACACGTTTTTATTGCCATAACTATAAGTAGTATCACTGTTAAGATTAAACTTATCATTGCTAATATAGGCAGTAAAGTAGAGTGAGTTGTTTTTGTCTAATTCATGAGTTGTAATTAAATTAATATCGTAGAAATTAGCTGCACTATTTTTATAATCTTCAGGTAAATATTTGAAAAGCCAGTTTGAATAAGTAGTTCGACCACCTAAAATAAATGAAGATTTATCTTTTACTAATGGTCCTTCAATATTTAATCTACTTGTTAATGGTCCAATACCTGCTGATCCTGTAATCTCTTTTTTATTTCCTTCTTTACTATTGATATCAAGCACAGAAGATAGCCTGCCGCCATATTTTGCAGGAATAGAACTCTTATACAATTCAACACTGTTAACTACTTCTGGATTAAATGCAGAAAATAATCCAAAAAAGTGGGAAGGGTTGTACATAGTTGCATCATTAAACAAAATCAAGTTCTGATCTGCTGACCCACCTCTTACATTAAAACCTGTACTTGCTTCACCCACTGTTTTTACTCCAGGCAATGTAGTGATTGCCCGAATAATATCTGCTTCACCAAATAGCATGGGGATTTGCTTTATGGTTTTAATATCGATTTTCTGTACACCCATTTGAGAGCCACGAATATTGCTGAGTTTCTTTGAGGAAACGGTAACTCTTTTTAGAGACTGAATACTTTCAATCATGTTAACATTCATTTTTCCATCACTATATAAAACGATTTGACGTTTGATATCGCGCATTCCAATACTTTGAATATTTAAAATATGTTTACCCCTTGGTAATGAAATAGTGAAAGCCCCAAATTGATCTGTTGTGGCACCTATTCTCGGGTTTTCGATATATACGTTTGCTCCGGCTAGAGGCTGCCCAGTTTTGGCATCTTTAATAATTCCTCCCACAACAATTGATTTTTGATTTTTGATATTCTTATCTCCAATCTCATATAGCGTTTTATCAACTAATGCTTCTTTACTATAAGATGGATCTTCATCATCAATAGTATTAATACTAGAAGCAGTAACCGAAGCATTATTCATAAAATAACTATCTGGTAATAGCAAACTAATAGTCTTGTTTCTAGTAAGGAATATATTATTTTGGTTATCAAAGTTGGAATAAATTAATTCACTTGAAAGTAGCTGATTTAATACTTTATTTAATGGTTCAGATTTTGCAACATAAGTAAAAGTTTTTTGGAGAAACATACTTGAATCATAGTAAATATGAATGCGAATTTGATCCTCGATTTGTTTAGTCAAATCTTGTATTGAACATTTGTTACAATTGATATCCACCAATTTAGAACTGTCTGATTGACTATAACTTGTATTAAAAAAAAACAATACAAAAAGTAATAGTAAACTTATAGAATATATTCTCACATTATTTGGTTAAAAGGTTATAGTATTCTACAACATCTGTTAGTGTATTGTCTTTCTCATGTCGGTAGCTTAAGTGCTGTGTCTTTATAAAATGCTTAATTTCTTTCTCTTTTTCCTTGAATAACCGGAAGATTGTTTTTTTGCTTTGTACTTCATGATATTGATTATCCTTTAGAATATAGTAATGAGTTGATATTTCAATTTGATAATTAAGTTCATTTCCAATGATCTGTTCATTAATTTTTTTAGTTTCCTTTTTGAATAAACTGGTTTTATTATCTACTAATACTTGATAATATCCATTTTTTAACAGAGCACTTGACGTGGTTTCATTTTTTGTCAAATATTTAAATTTGGTATCAAAAAGCCCAAAGCTATTCAGCTTTTCACTGATCAATTCTATTTTATGTGAACTATCCTGTAAAATTACTATGTCAGTTACTTCATCAAAAAGAAGCAATACATTATTGTAAAATACATGATCGTAAATGATATAACCTTTTCCAAAATTTGGTGAGTTATAATATGGATTTTTATCTAGGATTGCATTAGCGTATCCAATATTTTGACTGCCATTAAATTTTCCAGATTGTTCTTCAATATTCTGGTCATAAAATGTAAGTACATTTTTGACACTAGTTAGTAAGAAAGAGCTGTCTTTTGAAGAAAGCTGCGCATTTACTGAACCATATGATATAAAAAAAGTAATTGCGAAAAGGACAAGATTTCTTAGAGCTGGCATTCGTTTTAATAATTTATAGTAGCTGAATTTAGTTTTTTTTTTCCAACTTTTAATACTGGCCATTGAAATTATGGATAGTCGGTACAATTGACTTTTATTTTAAATCTAACCTATTAAAATACAGAACTCTTGTAAAATGGCTTAATTTAAATAATTGATTAATTGAATTTGTAATAAAAATGAAAAAAATCTGTTTGCTTACCCTTTTTATTGGAATAAATGCTTATGCATGGTCGACAGACACTCTATCTGTATACTCCCCTTCTGGTAAGATCTGTGTGAAGGTATGGATGAATCAAAATTTAAAATATCGGGTATATGAAAATGGTACATCAATAATTTTACCTTCAGGCATTGATTTAATTTTGAAAAACAATAATAGTTTTTCTTTTGATAATGCAATTACTTCACATGTTGAAAAAAAGGTGTTCAATACAATCACTTCGCCAATTCCTGAAAAAAGAAAATTAATCGAAGACCATTATAATTTACTGTCTATAGAATTTAAACAACCTTATACATTAGAATTTAAAGTTTTTAATGATGGTGTTGCATATAGATTACTTACTCATTTTAAAGACTCCATCACCATCACAAATGAAATTGCGGAATTTCAATTTCCCGATAATCCATCTGTTTATTTTCCAGGTATACATAAACGGGATGATGCAGACATTTTTCATACCAGTTTTGAAGAGCAATTTCCACTTAGGGAAATGAACAAAATAGGAATCAATGAAGTAGCTTATAATCCTGTATTGGTGAGCCCTGTACTTGGCCCTAAAATTGGAATAACAGAATCTGATTTGGAGGATTATCCAGGTATGTTTCTGTCAGGAACTGGTTCACCTGTTTTAAAAGGAATCTTTGCAGCTTACCCGTTGGAAGAAAAAATGACAGAGGGAGACTATCCCCAATCTTTGGTGACTAAAAGGGCCGAATACATCGCAAAAACAAAGGGTACTAGAAGTTTTCCATGGCGTATTTTAATTATTGCAGATGAAGATCGTCAATTGCCATCCAATGATATAGTATATCGTCTAAGTTCTCCATCTAGAATCGGCGATGCTTCCTGGGTTAATCCAGGAAAAGGAACAGATGAATGGACTATCAATGTGAATCTTTTTAATGTTCCCTTTCGTTCTGGAATTAATACAGCATCTTATAAATATTATATTGATTTTGCAAAAAGATTTGGATTTGACCGTATCATGATGGATGCCGGATGGAGCGATAATATGGATCTTTTTAAAATCAATCCAAATATCAATATGGATACTTTGACTGCTTATGCCAAAGAAAAAGGAATTAAGATTAGTATGTGGACACTAGCTCATACATTAGAAAGACAACTGGATAGTGCTCTGGATAGATTCAACAAATGGGGAGTTGATTTTATAATGACTGATTTTATTGACAGAGACGATCAGAAAACGGTGAGTTTTTATTACCGCATTGCAAAGGCATGCGCTGAACATCATATCATGATCATGTTTCATGGCGCATATCCCCCAAAAGGATTCAACCGTACTTACCCTAACAATGTAACAAGAGAAGGTGTGCTTGGATCTGAAAATAATATTGGAAGTGATAACGCATCTCCAAAACACGATGTAACGATGCCTTATACCCGAATGCTAGCAGGATCCTTTGATTACGAGCCACTTGTTTTCAATAATGCTACAAAAAAAGGTTTTAGGACCATTGAGGGAATGGTAATGACTCAGGGCACGCGCAGTCACCAATTAGCAATGTTTTTGGTGTTCGATAATCCAATGCAGATATTTGGGGGCAATCCATCGCAGGCCTGGCTGGAACCAAAATTTACAGAATTGATGGGTAGCTTACCAACCACATGGGATGAAACAAAAATTATTGATGGTAAAGTGGGTGAATATATTATAACTGCAAGACAAAAAAATGCCAATTGGTATATCGGAGGTATGACTGATTGGGAGGCAAGGGATATAAATTTAAAATTTGATTTTCTTGGTGAAGGCGAATATAAAGCCACAATTTGCAAGGATGGGATAAATGCAGATCGTTATGCATCAGATTATATTTTAATAGATACTTTAGTAAAAAAGGACAAGGAGGTGAAAATCCATCTGGCGCCAGGTGGCGGCTTTTTAATTCGCCTGATTAAAAAATAATTTATTTTGACATTTTCGCTAATCGGAGAAATGAGGCATTTATAGATGTCATGTTGAATGATTCTTTCGTTTTTCTTATCTTTAATAACTTTTTAATCATCTGCTAATTTTTTTGTTTTTTGATTGCTTTATTCTCAAACCTTATCAATGAAAAAAATTTCAAAAACCTTATTTGTAGTACTTTTCTTTGGTACTATTGGTTGTTCTCCAAAAAAGTCAGAACCCCTTGATTCCGTAAACCTTTTAATTAATAATGAAGACCAGCTAACGCAGGTAATTATTTACGATGTATTTACTCCTCCAGTAGCTAGTAGGATCTATGTATATTCTTCCA
>JBAXHC010000025.1:0-37980 GCA_037139075.1 Bacteroidota bacterium | reverse complement strand
AAGCAAAACGCAGGTATACCATTTCAATAATAGCAACTCCTATTGCAAATTGCCAGGCTTTTTTAAAGCCCTCTTGCAAACCAACCTGCGTAGCTGTAAAGCTCATATTACCTAAGGGCAATTGACCGAGAAAGCTCACTAGAAATCCAAAAAATAAAGTCGTTAGCATTTTATCAATATTAATCATTCTTTTACCAAAATCACATCATTAACTATTATTTTATGGAAAGTGGAAAATTATGAATCTAGTAGAAAGTTATTCTATACTTTCAAGTTTAATTTTTCGAGATGATTAAATACCTAATAATTGTTGTTTTTTTTATTTATAATAACGCTAATAGTCAAGTTACTGATAAGAACAATATTGATTCTACGCTGACTAACTTCTACAAGCAGTCTTCTTTCGAAAAAGCCTATGTACATTTTGATAATAGTAGATATGCGGCAGGACAAACTATCTGGTATAAATCCTATCTCCTCTCTGGATTTGAACCTTCTCTGATCTCTAAAAACTTTTATATAGATTGGTATGATGATCAGGGAAAACTAATTAGTTCTACCATATCACCTATCAATTATTGTTATTCCGCTGGCAATTTCAATGTGCCTGAAAAATATACTGGCAAATTTATTCAGGCAATTGCCTATACTAAATGGATGCGCAATTTTGATTCTGTATACTTTTTCAAACAAAAATTTCCAATAATTTCTTTAAATACTAAACAAGAAATATTAGTCACTACATTACCTGAAATCACCGTTCAGTTTTTACCCGAATCAGGCAATCTTATTTTAAACAAACAAAACATCATTGCTTTCAAAGCAGTGAATCAATCTGGACTTCCTGAATCAATTCATGGCATCATTAAAAATAAAGAGGGTGATTCCATCACAGTTTTTAAATCTGTTCACGACGGAATGGGAAAGTTTTTATTCATGCCCATTGCCAAAGAAAACTATATCGCTGAATGGAAAGATATCATTGGAATTACGCATCAGTCAAAATTGCCTGAAGCAATAACTGAAGGAATAAATTTGATTATTGAATCAGGAAGCTTGAATAGAATATTTCATATTCAAAGAACTAACACTGTTCCTGAATCAATGAAAAACATATTGCTAGTTGGACAGATGAATGGAAAGATTCTTTTTAAAGCGAATATCAATCTCTCAGATAAAGAATCTATATCTAGCACTTTACCAATTAGCAAAATAAGTTCTGGCATTTTACAGCTCACTGTTTTTGATGCCAATAAAATACCCGTTTGCGAGCGACTCCTCTTTGTAAAAAATAATGATTACCTGATAAACGCCACCATTAAAGTAGACACTATTAATACGGTAAAGCGTGGAAAAAATGTAATTGAAATTGAATTAGCCGACAGCAGCTATGCCAATCTTTCGTTAGCCATAACGAATGCAGAATTGAATAGTACCCCTGAAAACACCATTGCATCGCAACTGCTGCTTCAAGGAGATTTAACGGGCAATATTTTTAAGCCTGCTTATTATTTTGGTTCTAATGCAGATAGCGTTTCCAACAATTTAGACTTGTTAATGTTAACGAATGGATGGAGGAGATTTAAATGGAATCACATCTTAAATAATCCAGTTCTTAATTTCCCTTTTGCAAAAGATTCGGCCTACCAAACTTTAATCGGTAAAGTATCAGATTTATCTACCAGGAAAAATGGCAGACCAGCTTCCATGAACTTAATATTCTCAGCAAAAGATTCCAGCGAAAACATGTTAACCATTCCCATTCAGAGTGATGGAATTTTTTCAGCAAAAAATGTAATACTCTACGATACTACAAAAGTTTTTTATACGATTGATGGCATTAATCATTCTGCAAAAAATAAAGTATTAATTGATAATGATTTTTATAAAGTAGATCCTAGAATAGTTCTTACAACAGATTCTATCACTACCGATACTATTGGGCTTAGTAAATTTCAATACCTCATTGAAGAACAAAAAAGAGTAGAACGATTAAAGCAAAAAACTACCCTACAGGAAGTAACCGTTCATGCTTTCGAAAGAACAAGAATAAAACAATTAGATGGCAAATATACTAAGGGCATTTTTAGTGCACAGGCAACAGCTGCTTTTGATATGAGTACTTTGGAAAATGCAAGCCATACCCTGTCAATTTTTGATTTTCTTACCGGCAAAGTGCCCGGATTAGTAATTGGCAATGCTATAGGGGGTACCGCAACTGAAGGAGTTGTTACATATAGAGGAGGAAGACCTTCTTTTTATTTAAATGAAAGATTTATTCAAACATCTCAGCTACCAAATATAAATATGGGTGAAGTAGCTTATATCAAAGTGTTTAATGCACCTTTTGTTGGAGGCATGAGTGAAAATAGTGCAAATGGAAGTTCATTTGCAAGTGGTGCCGCAATTGCTATATACACCAAAATAGGTGGCGAATTAAACAATGATAAAACAAAATATAATACAAGTGGCATGGATTATCAAATGCTAGCCGGATACGCTCCCTTTAAAGAATTTTATTCGCCAAGTTATGCAGAAAAAGAACAAGCATACAATACAAAAGATTTACGCACGACACTACTATGGAATCCTTGGATCAATCTAGACAAGTCGAATCAAAAAACAAAGATTATTTTTTATAATAACGATGTGACTCATTCCTTTCGATTAATTCTGGAAGGAATGGATAGCAAAGGTAAATTGATCCATATTAGTCAAATACTGAAATAGCCTCGATTATGAAATTTAAACTAACTATAGTGTTTTTATTGGTAGCATTTTTTACGAATGCACAACTTCAAATTGAAGGCAAAGTAATAGATAGTGTAACTCATAAACCATTGGCTGCTGTAAATGTATTTTTGAGCCATACAACAATCGGAATAAATAGTAATGAAAAAGGAGAGTTTCAATTCAGCAATCTGAAACAAGAGAAATACGAATTGGTGGTTTCATCTCTTAATTATGAACAATATATTATTCCTATATCGGTTAATCAAAATTCAGACCCTTTATTAATCAAACTAAAACCAACTGCTAATATTTTAAAAGAAGTGATAGTGGAACCATTCGATAAAAATGGCTGGGATCAGTGGGGAGAGAAATTTAAATTGTATTTCATTGGATCTACTCAGTTAGCTAAGAATTGTAAATTATTGAATCCTGAGGTAGTAAAATTCAGGTTTAATAGTAAGACTAATAAGCTAAGAGCTTTTGCAAATGAAATATTGATTTTTGAAAATAAAAGTTTGGGGTATAAAATAAAATACCTGCTTTCAAAGTTCGAAATCGATTTCACAAATAATAATTTCTCTTTTAAAGGATATCCTTTATTTGAGGAATTAAAGACAAATAAAATTAAAGAAGCCACAAAATGGAATCTACAAAGGAATGAAATATATAAAGGCTCCATTCGACATTTTATGCGAAGTCTTTATTTTAACCAATTAGAAAATGAGGGATTCGAAATTAGAGAAGTAAGAATAATTAATGATGAAGAAAAAAATAGAATTCATGAACTCGTGAAATCAATTCAAGAAAAAGTAGATGCAGGTAACGGGGCACAATTGCAAATTGATAACGATTCGTTAGATTATTATAATAAAGTAAATAACATTTCTTATGGCGAGAATAAGGTTACTTTAAGCAAACTAATTACAAGAGATAGTTTCGTTTTCAATACAAATAGTTCCATGGATCCTATTTCAAGATCGGTATACTTTGAAGGTATATTTCAAGTAATCTATCTTAACAAAAAAATGCCTTACGAATATGTTATGGCTGTTCCCCACCTATCTGCTGATGAAAAAGTTAGAACAGATATTTATTTGCGACCTTATAAATCCATTTCTATTTACCCAAATGGCAGCTATTTTAGTGGTCTGGATTTGTTGACTGACGGATATTGGTCTTGGTCGGAAAAAGTAGCTACCATGATGCCTATAGAATATATCCCTATCCCAAAATAAACTTTTAAATTCTTACAAGATTCACTTCCTTCTTCAATTATTCTATTTTGAGTTACATTCGTATAAACATTTGCTGTATGAAGGTGAATACAATGGCCGAAATGATGATGAATGGAGAAACCCCGGAAGTTTTATTCTGGGTAGGTTGCGCTGGCAGTTTTGATCAGCGGGCTCAGAAAATCACGAAAGCATTTGCTTCTATCCTTAATAAAGTAGGCGTTAAGTTTGCTATACTTGGAAAAGAAGAAGCCTGTACTGGCGATCCTGCCAGAAGGGCTGGCAACGAATTTCTTTTTCAAATGATGGCATACCAGAATATTCAAATCTTAAATGGATATGGCATCAAAAAAATTGTAACTACCTGTCCACATTGTTTTAATACACTCAAAAACGAATATCCAGAATTAGGTGGCACTTATGATGTGATTCATCATACCACTTTCCTACAGGAACTGATTGATCAAGGCAAAATAAAACTCAAAGAAGGCGGCACTTATAAAGGCAAAAAGATTTCTTACCACGATAGTTGCTACTTAGGCCGTTCCAACGATATTTACGAAGCACCTCGAAAGGTTTTAGAAGCCCTTGAAGGAGAATTGATAGAGATGAAACGTTGCCGTAGCAACGGACTCTGTTGTGGCGCTGGTGGGGCTCAAATGTTCAAAGAAGACGAACCCGGAGATAAACGTATCAATATCGAAAGAGCGGATGAAGCTTTGGAAACCGGGGCATCAATTATTGCTTCTGCCTGTCCGTTCTGTAATACTATGATGACCGACGGAGTTAAGAACCGCGAAAAAGAAGGCTCAGTGGCGGTTTTAGATATTGCAGAAATGATTGCGGATTCTATGGAATAGTAGTTTATTTTTGCACTATGAATTTCGAATACGCTCACCTCATCCCAGAAGATTTCCACCCAAGCTCTCGCGTTTGGATTTACCAAAGCAGTCGCTTGTTCTTTATTAGCGAAGCCTTGGAAATTGAAGAAATCCTGAACAGTTTTGTAGATACCTGGAAAAGCCACGGTGCACCTGTTAAAGGATATGCTAATTTATTATTTGGCCAGTTTGTGGTTTTAATTGCAGATGAATCTAATATTCAAGTTGGCGGTTGCAGCGCAGACACTTCAGTACATATGATTCAGGATATTGAAAAAAGATTCAAGGTAGACATGTTCAATCGTCAGAACCTGGCTTTTGTAATCAAAGACAAAATTCAAACCTTACCCCTTGCCCAATTAAAATATGGTTTCGAGAATGGATTCTTACATTCAGAAACGCCTTACTTCAATAACCTGGTAGCTACTAAACACGAGCTATTAAATAATTGGATCACACCCGTAAAAGATAGTTGGCTTTCTGCTAAAATTCCTGCTGAAGTTAGTTCAGTAAAATAAAAAAATATAGATGTATCAGGTATACGGAATTAAAAACTGCAACACCATAAAAAGCACCCTCGACTGGTTAAAATTAAATCAAATTGATTTTGTGTTTCATGATTATAAAAAAGAAGCCATCACGGAAGAAAAATTACAGGATTGGTGTAAACAAAAAGGATGGGAAATATTATTGAATAAAAAAGGGAGTACCTGGAAGGCATACGATATCAACCATCAACGAAAAATCGTAAATGAAAAAACTGCTATCGCTTTTTTATTGGATAAGAATAGCGCCATTAAAAGACCGATCATAGAAAAAGACGGCAAAATTGTTGCCATTGGATTCGATGAAACAGGCTTTACTCTTTTGTTTGGGAAATAAATTATTTAAAAATCGATTTCAACATCTCATCCAACTCTGCACCCCTTAAATTCTTTCCTACAATTCTACCTGTTGGATCAATTAACATATTTGCAGGAATGGATTGAATTTTATAAATCTGTGCCACAGCGTTATTCCAGTATTTCAAATCACTTAATTGAGTCCAGGTAAGACCATCAGCTTTAATAGCATCTAACCATCTCGATTTTTCCTGATCCAATGATATACCTAAAACTGTAAAATTCTTTGCCTTGTATCGGTTATATGCCCTAACAAGATTGGGATTTTCCTGACGACAAGGGCCACACCAACTAGCCCAGAAATCCAGCAATACATATTTCCCTTTAAAAGAGGATAGAGATACAGGTTTGCCAGTTACATCTTTCTGTGTAAAGTCAATTGCCATTGATCCCACTGATCCTAACTTAGCATCATTGATGGCTTTACCAAGTGCAGTAGCATACGGTCCCTTTAAAGCATTGCCAGAAAATTTTGTATAATATGGTTCTAATTGAGATGTACCACCTTCCATTAAAGGACTGATTGCATATAGAACAAAAGGCGATACAGAAGATCCTGGTTTTTTATACATGAAAGCAGATGCAGAATCGATGACTTGTTGTTTCAAGTCAGTAAACTCTTTCATCATCGTTGAACGAAGATTCTGGTCTTTCTCTTGATTAATTTTCGTAGCTAAGCCATTGAGCTTTTCTTTATATGGATCGAGCAAGTTTTTAAACTCGAGGTAATCCTTTTCAGTTTCAGAACCAGCAAACTGAAATGCTTTTACATTGCTAATATCCCCAATTATGGTTACGAGTTCGTTTGTAATAAACAAATCTGAGACTTCAGTAAGTCCTGAAAAACTAAGTATACATATATCAGCATTCTCTAACTTTCCTTTTAAAACAAATTCGCCACCAAGGGAAATAGCAGATGCAAGAATTTTACCTTCACTACCTGATTTTAAAGAAACTTTGGTACTGTCTTTAAGACCGTTAATTTTTGCTTTTATTTCAAACCCGTTTGCATTTTGAGCAAATGAAAAAACAGGTACTAAGAGGAATAATAATAAAAACTTTTGCATAATTATTTAGAATGACGACTTTTTAATATTTCAACAACTTGATTCAATTTATAACCTTTCGCATTTAGCAGTAACAAATAATGGAACATTAGGTCTGCTGCTTCATTCAAAAATAAAGCTTCATTATCATCCTTTGCTTCTATCACTAATTCAACTGCTTCTTCTCCAACTTTCTGAGCTACTTTATTAATTCCTTTCGAAAATAGGCGGGCCACATAAGAATCTTCTGTGGATGCCTTCTTTCTCAATTCTATAATATCTTCCAGATAATTTAAAAAATTACTACTATGATTTTTTTCCATCCAACAAGTATCAGCTCCGGTATGGCAAACTGGTCCTTTTGGATGTGCTTTGATTAGTAATGTATCATTATCGCAATCTACAGCCAATGTTTTGAGTTCCAGAAAATTACCGCTTTCTTCACCCTTGGTCCAAAGACGCTGTTTACTTCTACTAAAAAAAGTAACCCGACCCAATTCTTCCGTTTTTTGCAAAGCTGCTTCATTCATAAATCCCAACATCAATACTTTTTCAGTATCATAATCCTGAACAATGGCAGGAACCAATCCATCGGCATATTTTGTAAAATCAATTTTCATGTCTCTTTGTTGTATTTACTTATATTCTAACTACGATTCCCTTGTCATTTAAATATTGTTTCAATGCTGGTATCCCAATTTCTTTAAAATGAAATATACTTGCAGCTAGAGCGGCATCAGCCTTCGCTATTTCAAATACGTCCACAAAATGCTCCATCGTTCCCCCACCCCCAGAAGCAATTACCGGAACTGGCAATAGTTCAGCCAATCTTGCTGTAATATCCAATGCGAACCCTTGTTTAGTACCATCGTGATTCATGGATGTAAGCAAAATCTCTCCTACCCCCAAATCTACAGCCTGTTTTGCCCAATCCACACATTTTGTATTTGTTTTAACGCTTCCTCCATTCAAATACACATACCATTCTCCATCTAATTCAAGCTTAGTATCGATAGCGAGAACAATGCATTGACTGCCAAATTCTTTCGCCAATTCATTGATTAATAGTGAATTTTTAAAAGCTGCTGTATTTACTGAAATTTTATCCGCCCCATTTTGCAACAACACACTTACGTCTTCCACACTACTAATACCACCACCAACTGTAAAAGGGATATTGATATGGTGTGATATTCTGTTGACCAGCGCACTGAGTGTTTTTCTTTTCTCATTCGTAGCTGTAATATCCAAAAACACCAGTTCATCTGCACCTTGTGAAGCATAAAGAGCACCCAGTTCAACAGGGTCGCCAGCATCACGAATATTTTCAAAATTTACCCCTTTCACGGTACGCCCATCACGAATATCTAAACAGGGAATGATTCTTTTTGTAAGCATTAATTTGTTCCTTTAATAATCTATAACAAGTATTTCAATTCGTTCAACTGGATCCGACCTTCGTAAATGGCTTTACCCACAATGGCTCCAGAGCAACCAATTGCTTTTAATGCATGCAAATCATCCATTGAACTAACTCCGCCACTAGCTATAAACCAGAGCGAAGGAAATTGGTCAATAATTTTTTTATAAAGATCAATTGCTGGTCCTTCAAGTTTACCATCTTTACTAACGTCTGTACAAAAAACCTGTTGAATACCCTGGCTCACATAATCTTTCAAAAAATCATATATATCAATATCAGTGGTTTCTAACCAACCAGCAATAGCAATTTTTTCTGATTTAACATCTGCTCCTAATAAAAATTTATCAGCACCGTATTCATTTAACCAGCTAACAAAAACTTCTCTTTGCTTTACTGCTAAGCTGCCAATTGTAGCATAAGCCGCTCCAGATTCAAACACGATTTTTAAATCTTTGTCTTGTTTAATCCCTCCACCAAAATCAATGCTTAAAGTGGTGCTCGCTGCGATTTGTTGCAATACTACCCAGTTTTTTACTGTACCTTCTTTAGCTCCATCTAAATCAACTAAATGCAATCTTTTTAAACCAGCACCTTCAAATGCTTTCGCAACTTCCAAAGGATTTTCGTTGTAGATGGTTTTCTGTTCATAATCGCCTTGTGTGAGACGAACACATTTACCATCAATGATATCAATAGCAGGAATTATTTCCATGAGTTAATTTTCTAGAGTTTGATAAAATTTTTAAGGATCTGTTCTCCAATAGCTGCACTTTTTTCGGGATGAAACTGGACCCCATAAAAATTATGTTTATGCAAAGCAGAACTATAAGGTAATACATAATCTGTTGTGGCAATGGTATGTTCTCCTTTTGAAGCGTAATAACCATGAACAAAATAACAATAACTATTATTCAACAACCCACTAAAAAGCGGTGTTTTTAAATTGTAAATCGTATTCCAACCAATCTGCGGAACTTTTAAATGTTGCTGACTCTCTGCGTCTGGATTAAATTTCTTAACCTGTTCTTCAAATATTCCTAAACACTGTGTATCGTTCTCTTCACTATAAGCGCACATCAATTGCATTCCTAAACAAATGCCAAGAACTGGTTGTGTTAAATTTTTAATGATATTATCTAATCCCCTTTCTTTCAAATAATTCATTGCAGTACTGGCTTCCCCAACTCCAGGGAAGATTACTTTATCAGCAGATCTAATCAAAGCTTCATCATCCGTTACCAATGCTTCTATACCAATTCGTTCCAAGGCATACAGCACCGATTGTATATTACCTGCATTGTATTTAATGATTACTAATTTCATTTATTAAATTTTATTGGCACTAAATAATGCTACTTAAAAATTGCTTTACAGACAAGGCAATGTCTTTTGTATGCTCTAATGCTTTAATAAAAGCCGTTCCTATAATGGCACCACTTGAATACTTTGATGCCGATTCAAATGTTTCTCTATCTTTTATACCAAATCCAACTAAAACAGGATTTGCTAATTTCATTTCTTGTAAACGAAGCAAGTATTTTTCTACAGCATTAAAATCTTTTTCACTCCCTGTTGTGGCTGATGAACTTACTGCATAAAGAAACCCGGTACTCAATGCATCTAACTTTCTTAGTCGCTCTTCTGAAGTTTCTGGTGTAACAAGAAAAATAAAATCAAGTCCATTCTTTTTAATGATGGCTCCAAATTCAGTTTCAAATTCAAGTTCAGGCAAATCAGGAAGTATTAATCCATCAACCCCCACAGCTGCCGCTTCTGCACAAAATTTTTCAAATCCGAATTGTAAAACAGGATTCATGTAACCCATTAAAATAACAGGAACTGAAACTGTTTTGCGCAAATCTTTCAATTGTTCAAAAAGAACTTTAATGGTCATACCATTAGCCAAAGCAATATTACCACTGGCTTGAATTACGGGTCCATCTGCAAGCGGATCACTATAAGGCATGCCTAATTCAATGATATTTGCGCCATTCTCTTCAAGGGCTTGCATCACAGAAATGGTACTATTCAATTCTGGATAGCCTGCAGTGCAATACACATTTAAAACCTTCTTGTTTTTACGAGCAAATAATTCCTTTAAACGACTCATGTATTTATTATTATCCTTTCAAACTATTAATCAACCAATTTTAATTCTTTGATATAAGTAGCTAAATCTTTATCCCCTCTACCACTTAAACACAATACCACTCTATCTGTTGGTTTCAAATTCATCCTTCCTAAAACTGCAAATGCATGTGCTGTTTCTAGAGCAGGGATGATGCCTTCCGTTTTACTTACATGTAAAGCAGCTTCTAATGCTTCATCATCTGTTGCACTTAAAAACACGCCTCTTCCAGATCTAAATAAATGAGCATGTAATGGACCAACACCGGGATAATCTAATCCAGCAGAGATACTATGTGGTTCTACTACCTGTCCATCTTCTGTTTGCATCAAGAGGCTTTTACTGCCATGTAAAATTCCTGGCTTACCTAACTGTGTAGTTGCAGCACTCATGCCGCTATAAACACCATGACCAGCAGCTTCCACTGCTACTAATTTTACAGATAATTCATCGAGAAAATGATAGAAAGCACCAGCTGCATTGCTTCCACCACCTACGCAGGCCACCACATGGGTAGGTAATTCATTGCCGGTTTTTTCTTTTAACTGCCAACGAATTTCTTCGCTGATAACGCTTTGAAAACGTGCCACCATATCCGGATAAGGATGTGGACCCACAACACTTCCAATAATATAATGTGTGTCATTAGGATTATTGATCCAATCGCGAATTGCCTCATTCGTAGCGTCTTTCAAAGTTTTACTGCCGCTAACAGCAGGAATTACTGTAGCTCCCAACATACGCATTCTTGCTACATTCGGGGCCTGGCGCTCTATATCTTTTTCACCCATATAGACTATACATTCCATGCCTTTTAATGCACAAACAGTGGCGGTTGCAACACCATGCTGCCCCGCACCGGTTTCTGCAATAATTCTTTTTTTACCAAGTCGAATAGCTAAAAGAATTTGGCCGATGGTATTGTTTATTTTATGTGCACCTGTGTGGCAAAGATCTTCGCGTTTTAAAAAGATAGATGCGCCAAATTCTTTACTCAACCGTTCGGCTAAAAATAAGGGGGTCGGTCTTCCCACATAGTCTTTTAGTAATTGTTGAAACTCTTCTTGAAAAGAACTTTCATACATAATTTCTAAATACTTCGCTTTTAATTCTGCTACATTTCTATGCAACATTTCAGGAATGTATGCTCCACCAAACTCTCCATAATAACCTTGTTGATCAGGGTTTTGATATGTTTCTGTTTTAATCATCTTCTTTCTAATTTGTATATCAGGCTTTCAAATTATTTACAAAAGCTTTTACTTTTTCCATATTCTTTAAACCAGCAGCCACTTCAAATTTGCTATTAATATCCACCGCAAAAAGGTCTTTAGCCACTGATTCCTTTTCGAATTCTTTTAATAAATCAACATCTTCGGGTTGTATGCCACCGCTCAGAAAAAAAGGCTTTCTTACATTCTCGCCTTTGAGAATATTCCAATTGAATTTTTTCCCTGTTCCGCCATAACCAGCACCTTCAGTGTCGAACAAAAACATATCACATACCTCCTGATAGTCTTTTGCTCTCCATATAATATTTTCACCTTCTCTCATGCGAAATGCTTTTACAACCGTTACATAGTTGGAAATTTTTTCGCAATACCTCGGTGATTCATCTCCATGCAATTGCACTAAGTACAAACCACATGAATCCACCATTTGAAGCACTTCTTCTGCAGGAGTATTTACAAACACTCCTACTTTATTAATTTGTTGCCCTTTTAGTTTTTTCAACTGCTCTTTACTCATATGAGAAAAAACATAACGTGGCGATTTGGGGTAAAAAATGAATCCTGCAAACTCAACACCCATTTCGTCGAGTTGCATTACCTGCTCTGGCCTTGTCATACCACAAACCTTTATTCGCATATTATTTTGCTTTTAATTGATTTACAAAATCAGCAAAAGCAATCGAAGGATCGGCTTCTTTCATAAAATTCTCACCGATCAAAAAACCTTTAAATCCGGCATTGCGCAAAGTTACAATTGTATTTACATCACTGATGCCACTTTCTGCAACAGCCAGCTTATTGGATGGTATTTTGTTAATAAGGTTAAGTGAAGTTTGAATGCTCACTTCAAAAGTCTTCAAATTCCGGTTGTTCACTCCTACTAAATCAACTTCTTCACAGATATGATCGAGTTCAGATTCATCATGAATCTCTAATAAAACTTCCATTCCAAGGCTTTTTGCTAAAATAGCTAATGACCGTACTTCTATTTTAGTTAAACAAGCGGCAATTAATAAGATTAAGTCTGCACCCATCGCTTTGGCTTCATAAACCTGATAGGCATCAATCATAAAATCTTTTCGTAAGATCGGAATAGAATGAATCCTGGCTGCAATAAGATCAGCTGGCTCTCCACCAAAAAAATCCATATCTGTCAATACAGAAACAGCACTTGCATGTTTTGCATAAGCACGCGTTACTTGCACCACATCGGCAGTTCCATTTATCACCCCTTTCGATGGCGACTTTCTTTTAAACTCTGCGATAATACCTGTTCTCTCTGGATCGTTTAGAAAAGCAGTAACAGAATAAGTACTACGTTCAAATAAAGGTGCAGCTTTCAATTCTTCGATTGATGTTATTTGCTTGCGTTCCGCTACTTCCAATTTCTTCTGTGCTACTATTTTATCGAGAATATTCATCTATTGTAATGCGATTAAATTTTGTAATGATTGATAGGCTTTTCCGCTATCCAAACTTTCTACAGCTGCATTATATGCATCATCGTATGTTGTATATTTTCCAGTACAATTCAATGCCATTGCAGCATTGGCCAATACTACTGCATTCTGAGCCCATGTACCCTCTCCTTTAATGATTTTCGTAAATATTTTGCAGGCATCTTCTACTGTATTACCACCATGAATATCTTCTGCACTCACCATGCGTTTTCCTAACTGTTCAGGCGTAAAGATCTTTTCACCTTTATTCGTTATTACTTTGGTATCGTTGGTTAAAGAAATCTCATCATATCCATCCAAACTATGTATGATGGTAAAAGCCTTACCAGTTTGTTGTAATAAATAATTATAGATTCTTGCCATTTCTAAATTGTAAACACCCACCAATTGAAATGCAGGTGAAGCTGGATTCACCATCGGTCCTAGCATGTTAAAGAAATTACGTAGACCCAAATTTTTACGAATCGGCCCTACCGCTTTTAATGCCGGATGAAATAAAGGTGCATGCAAGAAGCAAATATTTGCATCCTCTAATTCTTTTAATAATAAATCATTATTGTTCTTGTGTTTGTAACCCAACTGCTCCATCACATTCGATGCCCCACTAATAGAACTGGCGCCATAGTTTCCGTGTTTAGCAACTTTCTGTCCTGCACCAGCTACTATAAAGCAGGAAAGTGTTGAAATATTAAAAGTATTTTTTCCATCACCTCCAGTTCCAACAATGTCCAGCACTTCTTGTCCCTTCAAATCAACTTTGATACATAATTCTATTAGTGCATCACAAAATCCCTGCAATTCCTCAATAGTAATACTGCGCATTAAAAAAACTGTAATAAAAGCTGCTACTTCTGTATCGTTGTATTGACTATTAGAAATACTAATCAATACCTCCTTCGCTTTTTCGCGAGTGAGCGTTTTGTGTTCGAATAAATATTGTAATAATTTTTTCATGGTATTATTTCTTTAACCAGTTTTTTAAAATGGTTTCTCCAGTTGGTGTTAAAACGCTTTCAGGATGAAACTGCACTCCTTGAACATCATATTTTTTGTGTTCCAATGCCATGATGAATCCATTTGCTTCTGTTGCAGTAATAGATAATTCTGATGGAAAATTCAAATCACTCACAACCCAGCTATGATATCTACCCACAATGAATTCAAGTGGCATTCCATCAAACAAAGAATTGACATTTAAGTTTGCATTTTTTCGATTACCCACTAATTGAATAGGCGTGGCAATTCCATGGAAAGGAGATGACAAATTAGATAGGGTTGCTCCAAACGCTTCTCCAATGGCTTGATGCCCTAGACATACGCCCAGTATAGATTTACTTGCAGCATATTCTTTAATTAAAGGCAACAATAGGCCAGCTTCAGATGGAATACCCGGACCTGGCGACAATATTATTTTATCGTACTCTTTTACTTTTTCTAATGGCAGTTCATCATTACGAAACACGTCTACTTTTTGTTTCGTAATTTTTTCAACCATGTGTACCAGGTTATAGGTGAACGAATCGTAATTATCAAAAACTAAAATCTTCATATTCTATTGTTAGTGCTACTGTTGAATTAAATTTCTTCTGCAATACTGATAGCTTTTTTCAATGCATTCAGTTTATTATTTACTTCCTGCAATTCGTTTTCAGGAACACTGGCTGCTACTACACCTGCGCCTGCCTGATATGTAAGGGTATTGTTCCTACTCATAAAAGTTCGGATCATAATAGCATGATTACAACTTCCGTCAAAGCCCATAAAACCAATACCTCCACCGTAATAGCCTCTGGGTGTTGGCTCATATCGATCAATCAATTCCATGGCTTTAAATTTCGGAGCACCACTTAAAGTTCCAGCAGGAAATGTTTTTGCCAATAATTCAAAAGGGTTTTGATTTGCACGCACTTTACCTGTTACTTCACTTACTAAGTGTATAACATGACTATAATAATGTACTTGACGGAATTGACTAACTGTAACTTCATCACAAGAACGACTCAAATCATTTCTAGCAAGATCTACCAGCATTACATGTTCAGCATTTTCTTTGGGATCGTTGAGTAATTTTTCAGCCATTGCTTTATCAGTATCATCATCTCCACTTCTTCTAAAAGTTCCAGCAATAGGATGCACTACGGCTAACCCATTTTGGATAATTAATTGCGCCTCGGGAGAAGAACCCATCAGTTTATAATCACCATAATCAAAGAAAAATAAATAAGGTGAAGGATTTACACTTCTTAATGCGCGATATACATTAAACTCGTCTCCCATAAATCCTTGTTCAAATCGTCGGCTTAACACAATTTGAAAAACATCTCCGCGCATACAACTCTGAATGCCTTTTTGAACCATTGTTCGATAATCTTCATCCGTCATATTGCTCAGCTCACCACCTTTCATTCTAAATGGATATACAGGAACATCTTTGCTTTTGATAATCGATTCCAACATGGGCAATTCACTTTCAACACCTGCAATTTTATTTTCACAGATATACAATTCATCTTTAAAATGATTGAATGCAATCACATATTGATATAAGCGATAACGCATGAGCGGAATATTCGGTATAGATTGTTTTTCAGCTGCAAAACGTATGGTATCGAAAAACTGCACAGAATCAAAGCTGCTATAACCATAGAGTCCTTGTGCAAAAGCAGCTTCCTTTTGTGTGGAAGGTTTTAGCTCAAATTGTTGCATAAAATTCCAAAGCTCTTGAGGAGCATCTGCAGGTTTTTTAAGCGGGGCACGTTCTGGTTTTTGATTTGGAAATTTAAATTCCATACTGTTTACAGAACTCACTTCAATTCCTGCAATGGCATTGATTCCAATAAACGAATAACTATTTTCAGCCACGTGGTGATCAGTACTTTCAAGTAACACAGTATCACGGAATCTGTCGCGCAAACGCAGATAAATTCCTACTGGTGTAAATACATCAGCCAACATCCTTTTACAACTCGTTTCAACTACAATTTTTTTCATGATTTGTTTTTCTAAGCTTATCAAAACAAAAAGCCCCGGCAAAATTGTCGGGGCTTTGAATATATTTCAAAATAGTATTGGCTATGCCGCTACAATCCCCTTTTAGAGTTTGTATGCCACCACCAATATTTATTTGTTATTCTGTTCATTGCTGTGCAAATATGAGTGAGATTTTAAATTTTTCCAAATATTTTCTCCAACACCTATAAAACGCCTTTTGTCGAAGGCAAGTGATTTGAAAATGGATCTCTTTTTACTGCCATTCTGATGGCTTTTGCAAATGCTTTAAAAATGGCCTCAATTTTATGATGTTCATTTTCTCCTTTACAAGAAATATTGAGATTACATTTTGCAGCATCGCTGAATGATTTAAAGAAATGGTAAAACATTTCAGTAGGCATTTCACCAATTTTTTCGCGTTGAAATTGCGCATCCCAAACCAACCAGTTTCTTCCTCCAAAATCGATCAACACCTGTGCAGATGCTTCATCCATGGGAAGTGCAAAGCCATACCGCTCCATACCTCTTTTATCTGCAAGTCCGATTGCAAATGCCTCACCTAGAGCAAGACCAGTGTCTTCAATAGTATGATGTTCATCAATATGTAAATCGCCTTTTGTTTGAATGCTTAAATCCAATTTCCCATGTCTTGCAATCTGATCCAACATATGATCAAAAAAACCTATTCCTGTTTCAATCTTAGAAATACCGGATCCGTCTAGATTTAATTCCACATGAATTTTCGTTTCATTGGTATTTCGATCATGCGACACATGCCTCAATCCCAATTTCAAAAAGCCATAGATATCAGACCAATTAACTGTTTCCAAGGCAACTGTTGATGCGAGAGCTTGAAAAGAATCTTCGATCTCACCCCCACCTAATGCTTCATCCACTTTAATCCAAATGGCTTTACATCCGAGATTTTTTGCTAATTGAACATCAGTAATCCGATCTCCAATCACATATGAATTTTCTAAATCATACTCCGGATTATTGATAAACCTTGTAAGCATGCCTGTAGCAGGCTTTCTGGTTGGAGCATTATCTGCGGGAAAGCTTTTATCGATATGAACAGAGCTAAAATGTATCCCTTCATTTGCCAATGTTTCCATCACAAAATCTTGTACTGGCCAAAAAGTTTTTTCAGGATAAATATCTGTACCCAATCCATCCTGATTGGTAACCATCACCAATTCATAATCCATCTCCTTTGCAATCAGACCCAGGTATTGAAATACGTTTTGGTAAAAACTCAATTTCGAAAAATCGTCTATCTGATACGTTGGAGGAACTTCATTAATGATAGTGCCATCCCTGTCTATAAACAATACTCTTTTCATACTATTTATTTTTTGCTCTTACTGCCTTCACCTCTGCTATAGTTACCTGAGATGCTTTGTTAGACCAACTGTTTCTAACATAAGTTAAGATATCTGCAATTTGCTGATCTGTTAGTTCTTTATGAGACGCCATTACATTACTATAAGTTTCACCTTCAATTTCCTCCCCTTTCAAACCATTCAAAACAATTTTGATTAATTTTGCTTTGTCTTTGCCTTTTACATTTGCACTCCCATCCAATGGCGCATTCAAATGTGGCACTCCACCTCCATCAACCTGATGACAAGCAAGGCATTGAAAGAGATATAATTCTTTCCCCCTTGTTATAGAAGATTTTAAACTTGACGGTGCTGGTTGCTCGCTTGCAACCGTATATTGATTATTGATCAGTAGGAAGGCAGTTAATGCTATTACTCCGAATTTTATTGCCTTCATTTATTTAGCAGCTTTATTATATATGATACGATAAATAGTTCCCTTTACGTCATCTGAAACATACAAAGATCCATCTGGTCCTTGCGCCAATCCACATGGACGATGAGCTGCACCTCTAGTTCCAGTAACAACTTCTACTCCTGAAAATCCATCTGCAAACACTTCCCATTTACCAGTTGGCTTTCCATTTTCAAAAGGAACAAAAACAACAAAATAACCAGCCTGTGGCAAAGGAGCTCTATTCCAAGAGCCATGAAAAGCAATGAAAGCACCATTTTTATATTTTTCTGGAAACTGAGTACCAGTATAAAATAATAAACCATTCGGAGCCAAATGTGCTGGAAATGCGATAGCAGGATTACTAAATGCCGGATCAGTTGATTCTTTTTTGGCATCACCACCATACTCTGGGGCCACCATTTTTTTATTCAATTCAGGATCATAATATATGTATGGCCATCCTGCATTAGTACCTTTTTTAATGGCATACATCGTTTCTGCCGGTTTCTCAGCACTTGCTTTCTCATCATATAAATCAGGAAAAAGATCATGTAATTGATCGCGACCATGCTGCATCACGAATAATTGATTTGCCTGACTATTCCAATCCAATCCCACCACATTACGCAGACCTGTTGCATAGCGTTCCCCTTGACCATAAGATTGGTTGGGAACATTCGCCTTAAATTGCCAGATCCCTCCGGCTGAGTCTAAAATTGGACAAGGCATTCTTCCCAGAGAACCCTTGGAACGGTCTTCTATTTGACAAGAATTTGAATAAGCCCCTATGTTTACATATATATTACCATCATTATCTAAGGCAATTGACTTTGTTTCGTGTTGATTCCCTTTTTTTAATCCAGTAATGATTTTTTCAGGTTGTTTGGTATCGAGTACATTTCCTTTTTCATCAAGTTTATAACGAAATACTTCTTCATCTGATGAGGCATATAAATAGCCATTTTTGATAGCAATACCTGTGCCGCCATAATTTCCAAAGCTGGTTATCAAATCAGCCTTGCCATCACCTTTCGAGTCGTGCAACTTAATGATTCCTTTTTCACCTGTCACTTTCCCCTGGATTTTTGCATAAATATCCCCCTGAGAATTTACTGTGATATGTCTGGTATGTCCAATATTATCAGCCACTTTCAGGGCCCCAAAGCCTGCGGGAAGTTTAAGACCTGCATTATCTGCATCCGGTTTTACTAACACCATCTTATTAGAATGGGTTGAATCTGCCGCATGCAATGTGGTGGTCAGCATTGCAATTGCTATTAGACTTAATGAAACTGTTTTTCTCATATTTTGTGATTTAGAATTTGAAATTACTAATCATAACAGAATTATTCCACGATTGTTTCTTGTAAATACCAATCTTGCATCGCGTCTACCAAAATGGTATTCTCTTTTTCTGAGCCGATGGTAATGCGAAGACAATCTTCGCATAGCTGAACCGAACTACGATCGCGCAAAACAATTCCTTTTGTGAGCAAGAACTCATAGATTTTTCTGGCATTTTTAATCTTAACCAAGATAAAATTGGCATCCGAAGGATATACTTTTTCAACTGTAGGCATTGATTCAAAAACTTCTGATAAAGCCTCACGCATATCTACTATCAACTTGATCATATCATTTACCTGACCCACTTCTTCCAAAGCCTTCAATGCCAGTTCTTGTGTGGCCTGATTGATATTATACGGTGGTTTTACTTTATTAAGTACCTCAATTACCTCAGTTGAGGCAAAAGCCATCCCTAAACGAAGTGCTGCCAAACCCCAGGCCTTACTAAATGTTTGCAAGACAACCAGGTTCGGGTATTCAGCTAATTCTTGCACAAACGATTTCTGCTGGGCAAAATTGATATAGGCTTCATCAATCACAACAAGACCATTGTAATTGTTCAGTACAGTTTCAATATCTGCTCTGTTAATACTATTTCCAGTGGGATTATTAGGAGAACAAATCCAAATAAGCTTGGTTTTATCGTCAATTAAAGTTTCAATATGTGCCAGATTCAACTGAAAATCAGGTAATAATGGTGCAATTCTTAATTCAATGTCGTTAATATTGGCACTGACTTCGTACATACCATAAGTAGGTGGACAGATAATAACATTATCCTTTGCAGGTTCACAGAAACTACGAAAAAGTAAATCAATACATTCGTCGCTACCATTCCCAAGGAAGATATGATCTAGCTTAATTCCTTTCACTTTACTCAATGCTTCTTTAACTGCTTGCTGATGAGGATCAGGATAGCGGTTATACCATTTCACCAAAGGAGACCCCAGGCTATTCTCATTTGCATCTAAAAACACTTTCGCTTCCCCACTAAATTCATCCCTTGCTGAAGAATAAGCCTTCAGGTTTTTGATATTGGGGCGAATCAATTTGTTTAAATCAAACATATTATAAAATTCAAAAGTCAAAATTCAAAAGTTAAAAAAACGGACCTACTTTGCCATTCTTACCCGAACTGCATTGGCATGAGCATCTAGTCCCTCCGCCATGGCCATCAACTCCACTGTTTTAGAAATATTGGATAATCCCTGTTCAGTCAATTGTTGAAAACTGATCTTCTTTACAAAACTATCAAGACTCACCCCACTATAAGCTCGGGCAAAACCATTGGTTGGCAAAGTATGATTTGTTCCACTTGCATAGTCACCTACACTCTCAGGGGAATAGTTCCCTAAGAAAATAGAACCTGCGTTAATTATAGAATTAGAAAGAGCTTCGGCATACTTACAGGATATAATCAAATGCTCAGCAGCATATTCATTTACCAAATCAATTGCTTCAGAAATATGTGATATTAAAATAGCAGTACTATTATCTAATGATTTACTAGCCAATTCTTTACGTGATAAATTATTTAATTGTTTAACAAGTTCTATTTGCACTTCTGCAATCAATTTTTCTGAAGTAGAGACTAGTAAAACCTGGCTATCTGCTCCATGTTCGGCCTGACTTAAGAGATCTGCTGCTACAAAAATGGCATTTGCAGTATCATCAGCCAGCACACAAACTTCGCTGGGACCCGCAGGCATATCAATTGCTATTCCCTGCTGTTGAATGAGCTGTTTTGCACAGGTTACATATTGATTACCCGGGCCAAAGATCTTATACACCTGTGGAACCGTTTCTGTACCATAAGCCATGGCCGCAATAGCCTGAACTCCTCCAATTTTAAAGACTTTATCTATACCAACTAGATGCGCCGCAAATAGGATAGCCGGATGAAGTTTACCTTCTTTATTAGGAGGAGAACATAAAATAACTTCCTGACATCCAGCTAATTTAGCAGGTATACCTAACATTAATATGGTAGAAAAAAGTGGTGCAGTTCCACCAGGAATATAAAGTCCCACCTTTTCAATCCCCACCGACTTGCGCCAACAAACTACTCCTGGCATGGTTTCAATCCTTTGCTCCGCTACATATTGAGCAGAATGGAAACTGCGGATATTATCAACTGCAACTTCTATTGCAGCTTTTAATTCGTCTGAAATAGAACTTAAGGCTTCCTCGAACTCTTCTTCTGAAACCAGCAGCTTTTGTACTTTAACGCCATCAAATTCTTCAGTATAAGCTAAAACAGCCTTATCGCCTTCCAACTTAACTCGATCGAGTACCAATTTTACTTTCTCTTGCAACGAAGAATTGTCAAAAACTGGCCTAGCTAATAACTTAGGCCATTCTAACCGCGATGGATATCTTATTTCTTTCATTTGTAGCAATAACAGATTAAACAATCATTTTTTCAATAGGTATCACTAAAATACCTTCTGCACCGGCTTCCTTTAATTGTTCAATTATATCCCAAAACTCATTCTCTTTCAATACACTATGAACGCTACTCCATCCTGGCTGAGCTAATGGTAAGACGGTTGGACTCTTCATACCGGGCAAAAGGCTGATGATCTTTTCGAGGTTATTATTAGGTGCATTTAGTAAAATGTACTTATTGTTTTTAGCTTTCTTAACCGACTGAATACGGAAGACCAATCGATTTAATATCTGGATCTGCTCATTTGTAAGGTTACAATTCTGAATTAAAACACATTGGGATTCCAGAATGGTTTCCACCTCTTTTAGTCCGTTCATAAACAAAGTAGACCCACTACTTACCAGGTCACAAATACAATCTGCCAACCCAATTCCTGGAGCGATTTCCACGCTGCCACTAATTTCATGGATTTCAGCTTTAATCTTATTTTTCTGAAGAAACTGTTCCACTAATACAGGGTAACTGGTGGCAATTCTGGTATTGGACAAAAATTCAGGACCATGATAAGTCTCCCCTTTTCTTATTGCAATACAAAGTCGGCACTTCCCAAAACCCAATTTTTCACCAACAATAACTTTCTTCCTTTTCTCAAAAACCACGTTTTCTCCAACAAAGCCGATATCAGCTACACCATCTTCTACATATTGTGGAATATCATCATCTCTTAAAAAATAGAGTTCAATTGGAAAGTTGCTGGCTTCTGTCTTCAGTTTATTTACACCGTTGCTAATATCTATACCACACTCTTTTAATAAGCGGATACTATCATCATACAACCGACCACTTTTCTGAATTGCCAATCTAAGCTTAACAGGTTTTTCCATTTCCGATTTCTTGTCTTTGTCTTGCATATGTTGAGTTTAATCTGAAGATTGCCACTTCAGCATGGATACTACGAAAAAAGCCTACCCTAGGGTAAGCTTTCAATGTTTTTATACGAATTCACAAAACACCGCCGCCTACCAGATTGGTAAGATATGATGGTGATGTATATGTGTGTATGTTATCATTACCCTACAAAAATAATGGCATATTCCTTTTCCGGCAAATTAATTTCTTGTAACCATACCTATATTAAAAAAAAGTATGTAACAAAAAAAGATAAATTAAGCTTTCCGCTTTTTGCAGATTCATAATTTGGTTAACTTTCCCTTCCAAAATTGCTATTATGTACCAACGACTGCTTGTCATTTTTTTTTGTTTAATTTTTGTTTCTGAAACCAATGCTCAGGATAAACGCCAACTTGTATGGAGCGATGAATTTAATTATCAGGGTTTACCAGATTCCAAAAAATGGGGATATGACACTGGCGGTCATGGCTGGGGCAATAATGAATTACAATATTATACCTATCAGAAATCCAAAAATGCGCGTGTTGAAAATGGCCATCTCATAATTGAAGCACATAAAGAACAAATTGGGAAAAACGCTTATTCTTCAGCAAGATTGGTTACAAAAGGTAAGGGTGATTGGACCAGCGGAAGAATTGAGGTTCGTGCAAAATTGCCAAAGGGTTTAGGCACCTGGCCTGCTATTTGGATGTTAGGATCTAAAACCCCACTCCAATGGCCTGATGATGGGGAGATTGATATTATGGAACATGTGGGATATGATCAAGGGAATATTCACGCTTCAGCCCATACTAAAAAGTACAATCATATTATCGGCACACAAAAGACTGCAACAATAATGGTAAACGACTGTAGTGAAGCATTTCATGTGTACCAGGTAGATTGGGATGCAGAAACTATGCGAATTGGCGTTGACAATAATTACTACTTTGAATTTAAAAACGAGCATAGTGATAGAACAGCATGGCCTTTCAATGAGCCTGAATATTTATTATTAAATATTGCTGTGGGGGGAAATTGGGGCGGACAAAAAGGCGTGGATAGTACTATCTATCCCTTGAGAATGGAGATTGATTATGTGAGGGTATATCAATAATTAAGAAATATCCTACATCAATCACAGCGTTTGGGCTAAAGCCCGATATTGATACTTATCTCAAACCCTAGGCTGAAGCCTAGGGTTAACAATATATATAAGAAGCAATACTTTTACTTTTTACTTTTCCAACAATCTTTCAAATAGAAATTATAAAATATGCGCATCAAATTAGTATTAGCCATTTTATTATTTAGTACAGTATCCTTTGCACAAGACTTTTATCTTTTTATTGGAACTTATACTTCGGGTAGTAGTAAAGGAATTTATGTATATCATTTCAATGCTAAAAATGGAACTGCTGAGTGGGTAAGCAATACTGATCATGCAGATAATCCCTCTTTTTTAGCTGTTGCTCCAGATGGCAGGCATCTTTATGCAGTGAATGAAGTAAATCAAAATGGCTCTGGTTTAGTTACAGCTTACAATTTTGATCCAATAAAAGGGAATTTAGAATTTTTAAATAAACAATCCAGTGGTAGTCAAGATCCCTGTCATATCTCTATTACTAAAGATGGAAAATGGGCTGTAGTAGCAAATTATAGCGGGGGAAGTTTAGCAAGTTTCCCTATAGAGCCCAATGGAGTAATTACTTCATTCACGCAACAAATAGTTCATGATGGAAGTAGCATCAACACTCAAAGACAGGAGAAAGCGCATGTGCATTCTGTGTTTTTTAGCCCGGATGAAAAGTTTCTTTTAACACCAGATCTTGGAATGGATAAAGTAAATATTTATCAATTCGATACTTATATTAAAATGCCACTGCACAATGCACCACAAAAATATATCAGTTGTGAACCCGGAAGTGGGCCTCGACATTTGGAGTTTTCTCCTAACGGAAAATTTGTTTATATCATTGAAGAATTAAGTGGTACAGTATCTGTGCACAGTTATATTAATGGAACTACGAAATTCGTACAGCGAATAGCTACTCACCCGGCTGACTTTAATGGTCAACCTGGAAGTGCAGATATTCATATTTCACAAGATGGAAGGTTTCTTTATGCGTCAAATAGAGGAAAAGAAAACAATATTGCTATTTTTAGAATTGATCAAAACAAAGGCACTCTTAGCTCATTGGGTTATGAACCAACAAAAGGGGAAGGTCCTAGAAATTTCAGTATAGATCCTACAGGAAATTTTTTGCTGGTGGCTAATCAATTAACTAGTACTGTTGAAATATTTAAAAGGGATAAAAATAGTGGCTTATTAAACCATACTGGCAATAGTATTACTATACCCAATCCTGTTTGTCTGAAATTTTTTGCTAAGAAATAATTTATTCAAAATTGTTATTCCAATACTAATAATAAAAGTTCCAATGATTTTTTAAACACTTTCTTTCTGAAATAAAGCTGGGATTGTTTTTAAAATCAACAAAATATCAAATAAGAAAGAATGGTTCTTAGCATAGTCATTATCTAACATTAATCTTTCTTCCTCTGACATATCGCCCTTACCTCTTTTTTCTACTTGCCAAAGTCCGGTTATGCCTGCGGGTGCCATAAAACGAAGTGCATATTTATCAGTTGTTAATCTTTCTGCTTCGTATAAGGGAAGTGGTCTATTTCCAACAATACTCATATTTCCAATCAACACATTTACTAATTGTGGTAATTCGTCGATACTAGTATTCCTTAAAATCTTACCCACTTTAGTTACGCGGGGATCATCTTTAATTTTGATGAATGCAGAATTAGCGGATGCTTTTTTAAGTATGGAATATTTTTTCTCGCACCAATGATAATTATCGGCATATACTGGATAGCGACATTTTCCACCACTAGCCATACACCAATCACATATAACAGGCGACTCATCTATTGTGGAATCAATAACAGTTGCATCAATCTTATATTGATTTAAATGTTTTAAATCTTTTAGGCGTTGATCTGCATTTACATACATAGAACGAAACTTAAAAAATTTAAATATTTTATATCCAGTCCCCACTCGTAATGAATAATAAAAAACGGGGCCTTTTGATTCTATACTAACAGCAAGAATTACCAATAATAGAATGGGAGAAAGCAAAATCAAAACAGATCCTGCGAAAACAATATCGAATACCCTTTTGATTAGTTCTGTTTTATATGCCTTAAAAATATTACGTTCTAACTTAGTATTTATAAACTGCCAGTTACTGATACAAAAATTAATTCTTAGTTCAAGAGATCTGGGGTGAATGGGAAAAAGAAAAACATCAGTTACACCTGCATTAAGTGAAACCAGCTTCATGTTTTCGTTTACGTATTTTGTAAGAATAAAGAAAGGAGTTCGCTGAAAGCCCTTTTTAAGTATAAAGTCTACAATTGATAACCCAAAAGAACCCATTATTTCTCCTTGTGAAATAATGGCTACAATGTTTAAATTATCGTTGCTCCATTGAGTACATAAATCGATACTACTTGTAAAGCACTGAATGATGGCCCCATTAAAATCGCATGATTTAATAGTAAGCAATGTTTCATCATCGGCGTTTAATACAGCTATAATTGGTGCTCCCATGAAAATTGCATTATTTATTTTTACCCATCCTTCTCAGAATATTTTTTAACCTAGCATCCAATTCTCTAGGATTAAAGGGTTTACTTAAAAAATCGTCTGCACCAGCTTCTAGACATCGAATTCTATTTTCAATATCCAGCTTTCCCGAAAGAATTATAAAAGGAATTGATTTGAAAAGGCCGCTATTTCTTACCTGTTCTAAAAAGCTCAAACCATCAAGACCTGGCACATTTAAATCAGATAAAATAATGTCAGGAATATTACCACTTTGTAGATAATTCATTCCTTCCATACCATCTGTAAAAATAGTAACTTCAAAATTTTCACTCAGAATCTCATTAAGAATAGATTGAATAAAAGAATCATCCTCAACTACTAGCACTGATGGTTTAATTGCATTTTGATTACTCATAAAAAAGAGAAAATATTGGATCAAAAATCCATAAGTTTTAAAAATACAATAAAAAAATCAGGTAATATTAGTTTTTAATCATTCTTTTAAGACTCAGCAGTTCAATCTCAAAAACCAAAACACTATTTGGTGGAATAAGCTGACTTCGGTTTCTAATTGTATAAGCCAGGCCTGATGGAATAATCAATTGAATTTTTGATCCCAATTTTGCGTTCGATAATCCCAGTTGCCATCCTTTTATCAATCTACTTAAAGGAAAAGTTGCTGGCTTTTCTTTGGTCTGATCAAATACGGTTCCATCTTTCAATAAAAAGCCTTTATAAAAAACTGTTATGGTGTCTGTAACTGATACTGTACTTCCTGTGCCTTCTCTTAAAATATTATAAAATACCCCGGAGCGATTACCCATGGTATCAAACTGTTTGTTTTTAATGGAATTAAAAATTAATTGCTGATCAAGGGATGCTTGGGCTGCACTATCTGCATTCTTGGTGAAATCAATTGTTGGCTTATTATTTTTAGCAGGGCGTATAAATCTATCCCCAAATTTTGCATTCGCCGGTTTAAATCCTCCGTTCCATAAATAAAACATCCCCCCTTCCATTCCACCACCATAATCAATTCTATCGCCCGCTTTTCCAGTAGCATCGTACGAAAAATTAGATTCCGTTAATTCCATCCAGGTCCCATTTTCTCTTTGGCCCCATTGATTCCCGAAATAAGCATACCGTTGTAATTGTCCGTTAATCCCTACAAAGTTTTCATTAAAGGAATATAAATTTCTTAAAGGCTTTCCATCTTTTGGCGCTCTGAAAGAAGCGATCAATTTCCACTTCTGTTGTTCGGGCACAAAGAAATAACCAGTATAAGTTGTAGTTTGAGATGCACTATCCATGAGTGCAGTTACAAGCATTTTATAAGTAATTCCGGACTTCCAATTGTACCTCCAATGACTATGCCCGCCTGTACCCTCATTCCCAAAATCATCTGCAAAAACGCCATCACCTTTCGCTATTAGTTTAACCTTGTTCGAATCTGCCACTTTAGATCTATTGACGGCTTCATTTCCAGCGTCCCATACCGAAAAAATAACTCTTCTTTCGTTTTCACTATTTACTTGAATACCAAAGTATCCTCTTGAAAATCCATTGGACATATAATAGCTATGGAGGATGTCAGCATTTTCAGGAATAGTAATTTCATTGTAAAATGAGGTGAGACGAGTGGTGTCAGAAATCGGATATCGCAAATGAACAGAAGCTGCATTTCTTCTAGGCTTCTTATTGAAATGAATTCCATTAGCTGCAGATCCACTCAATTCTAAAGATTCTATCTCAGCAATAGTGTTACCCGATTTTTTCAACCCCTTGATTTTAATAGAATAAAAACCGCTGTCTTTAAAATCTACTATACCCAATATCTTTTTTTGAAACTTAGTACTTTGTGGTATCGACAACCGAAAAGTTTTATTTGCTATTTCTACACTAATTATTGATCCGGCTCCTGCGTTTTTAAGGTTTAATGCAATCAACAATTTTCCCTCCTGAGCAATATGAAAAAAATAATGTATTTCCTGTTTTATATCAGTCCAATTTTGCAAGCCCTTTCCAGGCTGAAAAAGACTTTCTTCATCATTCTCTGCAGGTACGGCGTAACCAGTATTTGCAGGAATGGTAAAAGTATTTTGTGACCAGACAGAGAAATGGAGGATGAAAAAAGTAAAAAAAATGGCTATTCTACGCATAAAATCAGATTAATACATTCAAACTTAATAAAATCTCTTTTTGGAATAATAAATATATTCCTTAAAAATTAATTAAACGTTTGTTTAATTCAAACAAATGTTTAATCTTTGTGTTTTAGTTATTGAATGAGCATAGATAAGAAAGAACATATCATGGAGGTAGCTGTAACCCTTTTTTCAGAAAAGGGTTATGAAGGCACTTCCATTAGGGATCTTGCTCATGCGGCTGATGTAAATATTGCCATGATCAATTACTATTTCGGGAGCAAAGAAAAACTATTTGTTGCTTTACTCGAAACCAAAGCACGTTATATGCGTGAGAAGATTGATTCATTGCAGAATGATCCTTCACTTTCGGAACTTGATAAAATAAATCTGATTATCGATGGTTATGTGAACCGTTTTCTATCACAACCTGCTTTTCATAGAGTGCTACAGCAAGAATTACTGGTTACCAATCGCGAACTGTTACATCAAAATGTTATTGAATTATTTACCAAGAATACTCAGGATGTAGTGTCAATTATTGAAAAAGGCATCCGAAAAAAATTATTTAAAAAAGTTGACCCTCAATTATTGTTTGCATCTATTATTGGCACCATCAATCAAGTTATGCTCTCAAGAAGTATGTGCAATATATTACTAAACAAAGAGGCAGGGTCAGATCCTTATCATGACCCTGAATTAAAAAAACGCATTACTCATCATATTAAACAAATGGTTCAAGACCATTTATTGATTCAACCTGCAATACAAAAACAGAAATAATGGAACAAGCACCTGAAAAAAAGAAAAGTTCGCCTATCCGATTTATTATAATGGGGGCAATATTATTAGTTGGTGGTTATTATGGTTATGAGAAAGTACATTTCGCAATGACACATGAATCAACCGACAATGCTCAGATTGAAACTCAAATCACACCAGTATTACCTAGAGTTGCAGGATATGTAAAAACTATTGCAGTAAAAGATTATGATAGTGTAAAATCAGGCGATCTTTTAGTGGAACTAGACGATGCAGAATTGCAACAACAGTTAGTGGAAATGGAAGCCGACTATACACAAGCTGAAGTAGATATTGTAAATGCTAAAGCTTCATTGAATAATGCCATCGTTTCTTTAAAAGTAAACAAAGGAAATATTGACATCAGTGCTTTAAAGAAGCAAAAAGCTTTGGAAGATTTACAAAGGGATCAAAACCTTTTTCGTAGTGAAGCCATTACAAAAAAACAATTGGATGATAGCAAATTCAATGCAGAAAACGCCTCCAAACAACTTGATAATAGTCAAAACGATTTAAGCTCTGCACAAAGTAGAATAGCTGTTTTAGATGCAAATGTAAAGAAAGCTGAAGCAGCATTAGCCGTTAAGCAATCACGCATCAATCAGCAAAAACTAAAACTTACTTATACAAAAATATACGCTCCTCAAAATGGAAGAATCGGTAAGAAAACGATCAGTGAAGGTCAGTTTGTACAAGCAGGCACTCCCCTATTTTCTATTGTAAATGATAGTATATTTTGGGTGGTAGGAAATTTCAAAGAAAACCAATTATACGCTTTGTCAACTGGAAAAAAAGTTGACATTACCATGGATGCATATCCTGATTTAAAAATCAAAGGAACTGTAGCAAGTTTAAGTGAAGCTACGGGCGCCAAATTTGCATTATTACCCCCAGATAATGCCAGTGGTAACTTTGTAAAAGTTACACAACGCGTTCCTGTAAAAATCTGGATCGATGATGTAGCAAAATATAAAAAAGAATTGCGCGCTGGTTTAAGCGTTAATGTAGTAGCAGAAAATAAATAGGATCTATGGCAACCCCTAAAGGATTTGCACAAGCGATAATTGTAATCACAACAATTTCTGCAGCGGTAATGGAATTGGTCGACACATCTATCATCAATGTTGCATTGAACGATATGAGTGGAAGTCTTGGCGTGAGTATCGAAGATATCAGCTGGGTCATTACTGCATATGCCATCGCCAATGTGATTATCATACCACTTACTGGTTTCTTGGCAGAATATTTTGGCCGAAAGAATTACTATATTGTTTCAATGATCATTTTTACACTGGCCTCCTATATGTGTGGACAGTCTACTAGTCTCATCGAAATCATTATCTGGCGTTTTATACAGGGAATTGGCGGTGGTGCTTTATTATCTACCTCACAATCTATTTTATTCGACGCATTCGAACCAAAAGACAGAGGTAAAGCAGCAGGTTTGTTTGGAATGGGTATCGTATTAGGCCCTACATTAGGACCAACTCTAGGCGGTTATTTGATGGAACATTTTAGTTGGCCTTTAATCTTTTTGGTGAACATTCCAATTGGAATTTTGGCAACAACATTATCCTTCATATTTATTGATAAAAAAGATGGTGAAGGAAAAAATAAATCCAATATTAAGATCGATTATATGGGCATTGGTTTGTTAATGGCTGGTATCAGTTGTTTACAATATGTGTTAGAAAGAGGAGAAACGGAAGACTGGTTTAGTAGTTCTTCAATACGCATATGTTCCATGGTGGCAGCCATAAGTTTAGGTCTTTTTGTATGGCAAGAATTAAAAGTTCGACAACCTGCTGTTAACCTTCGATTACTTGGAAACCGAAATTTAAGTGTGACTACCATTTTTACATTTGTAGCTGGATTTGGTCTTTTCACATCCGTTTTTGTTTATCCAGTTTTAGCGCAAAGGGTTTTAGGGTTTACACCTTATGAAACAGGTTTAGCACTATTAGCGCCTACACTATTCGGTGTTATCGTAATGCCCATCATGGGAACTTTATTAAGTAAGGGTGTTCCGCCCCTGCCTTTTATTGCAGCAGGCTTTTCATTGTTTGTGGTATATGCTTTTATGAATTCACATGTGAGTCTGGATATTGGCAAAAGCGATTTATTCTGGCTCTTTGTAATTCGTTCTTTGGGAATAGCCATGAGTCAATTGCCTTTGATTAATCAAGCAGTAGCAGGTTTACATCCAAAAGATTATGCAACTGGGATTGGATTAAACAATATGGTGAGGCAATTAGGTGGGGCATTTGGAATAGCAGTAGCTAATAATTATATAGCACGACAATATTCTCAACATCGGTCAGACTTAGTGAGTGGCATGCAAAATGGCACAGCTATAGCCAATAATTTAGCACAAAATATAACTAGTAAAACTGGCGATATAGCTAGTATCGCAAATACTAAAGCTTTAACGATCTTAAACGGGTCTGTTGAACGACAATCTTATTATTTAGCATACTTAGACACATTTAGATTAATCGGCATTTTCTTTCTGTGCGTGTTACCACTACTATTCTTTTTGAGGGTAAAGAAAAAAACACCACAAGAATTAGCAATGGCAATGAAAGCAGCATCTGAAGCACACTAACAAAAATTGACAACCGCATTTATAAAACACAGTTCATGAAAAAAATATTCCTTTCCTCAGTAAGCATCGCAATTTTTACTTTAAATATGCATGCGCAGGTTCAGGTGAATACTGATCTTAAAAATCTCATCCAACATTCATTTGGGTATTTCCCAAAATTGAAAGAAGCAGAGAATGCAGTAATTACAGCAGAAGATAAAATTGCATTAATACAAACAAATGCTAATCCTACTGTTGGAGCTCAAGCTGGATACTTGTATATGGCCCCTGTTTCGAAAGTAGCATTTCCAGGCTCAACTGATTTATTCAAGTTTGTTCCAAACCACAACTACACAACTTCTGTAAATGCGAATTATATATTGGCAGATTTTGGAAGGTTGAAAGCAAATGTAGAAAGAGCTAAAACAGATTTACAGTTTGCAAAAGACAATATCGAATTGGCAAAATCCCAACTTGCCTATCAGGTGGCTACCATTTATTATAATATGGTATATCTACAGAAGGCAATCAGTATTCAAGATAGCGTGTTGAATTTTCTGAATGAAAACAAAAAAGTAGTCCAATCGAAATTAAAAGATGGAGAGGCCTTGAAAATTGACTTACTAAATATTCAAGCAAACATCGATAATGAAGAAAATAGAAAAGTAGATTTAAAAAATAGTTTGCAAAAGCAAATAAATCTTTTGAACTATACCACTGGTACGAGCGCTCCTGCTGGAAATTATTTTGACTTTAATATCGCTTCCGTAAATAATCAGATTGCTTTGGATTCTTCGATTAACAATAATCTTGACTTTAAAGTAGCTAAAGACAAAATCAATCAGGCTAACGGAGATATTGAGATTGCAAAGTTGCAAGACAAACCAAGTATATTGGTAAATGGAGGTTTAGGTTTCAAAAATGGCTTTATTCCAGATATATATAAGTTTCAATTTAATGGATTAGGTGGGGTAACCTTGAATATTCCATTATATTCTGGTGGTAAAACAAAGCAACAGGTGAAATTACAAGAACACTTAGTTCAGCAGCAGCAGCTCGCATTAGAATCTTTAAATGCTAATTACAAAAAAGATATTGCGCAGGCAATGACAGATATTCAAACTAATATTGAGAGAATAGGTAATACACAAGCACAGATAGATCAGGCCAAATATGCTCAGGATTTAGCTGCTATTCGCTTTAAAAATGGAGTGGGTACAAATTTGGAATTAACAAATGCAAGTACAAATGTTCAAAGAGCAGAATTTAGCAAGCTCCAATTCCAATACCAACTATGCGTTTCTAAATTGGAATTAGCAAAAATAATGGGATATCAATATTGGTAATCATTATTGCGCATCAAACCAGATGGGTGTTGTATCATCTGGTGTTGCATTGTAATTAATAAATAATTCTTCCCCTGCTGCAATTTTGCGCAGGGTTTTTATTGTCATTAATTCATGCTCAAAATCCATTTCATAAATACAATTTGATTGATAAGAATGATTATAAATAGATATATAGCCCATGCCTAAAGCACCAAGTTCATAATCATCCCCCCATTCAAAAATGTAATTATAGAGCATCGTTTCTTCTGCTTTTGAACGTTCCTCCTTCGAAAGAACAAGTACAGGGGATATCTCAATCACTGTATCAATTGCTATAGATTCTGTTGCAAATACCCCCCTGCCGCGAAGTTCTGAGGGAGCAACTACCAAAATGGGTAATATCATATTTAAAAATTATTACAAAGTTAGCATAAACCAATGCAGTAAATTTCCTTTCCTTACTCCAAAAAGCTAAATTGCAGCTATGTCATTAGAATTTGAACAAATAGAAATAACTGAACAATTCGAGCAACTTATTGCAACGGAAGACAAGTTGGCCATACAAGAATTCTTAAATGATCAAAACATAGCGGATGTTGCAGAGTTAATAAATGTATACCCTGAATATGAAGCACAGATTATTGCAAATATGTCTATTCACAGGGCTTCTAGTGTTTTTAAAATACTTGACATTGCGCAACAGAAAGATATTATTAAAGAATTACCAACTTCAAAAACTGCAGAATTACTAAACGATCTACCAGCTGATGATCGTACAGATTTCCTAGAAGAATTACCTAAAGCAGTAATTCGTGATTTAATAAAATTATTAGAGCCTGAAGAAAGAAAAATAACCTTATCCCTTTTAGGATATCCAGAAGATAGTGTAGGCCGTTTGATGACGCCTGATTATGTGTACGTTTTCGCACAAAATACTATAGCAGATGTTTTTGACACCATACGTAAAGTGGCTAAAAATAGTGAGACAATTGATGTTATTTATATCATTAATGAAAAGGGTGAATTAGTAGATGATATTAGAATCCGGGATGTAATCTTAGCAACACCTGATAAGTTGATTTCTGAAATTGTAGATGGTCGTGTTGTTTCATTAAATGTAAACGATGATCAGGAACATGCGAGTCAGGTATTTAAAATGAATAATCGTGTAGCACTTCCTGTAGTTGATGATAATGATATTCTTTTGGGAATTGTTACTATCGACGATATGTTATGGGTTGCAAATGAAGAGTTTAGTGAAGACATGCAAAAAATGGGTGGTACAGAAGCCCTTGATGAGCCCTATATGGATATTCCATTACTCAAATTATTTCGGAAACGTATTGGATGGTTAGTGGTACTTTTTATTGGGGAAATGCTCACAGCTACTGCAATGGGTTATTTCGAAGATGAAATTGCGAAAGCAGTTGTACTCGCTTTATTTGTTCCATTGATCATTTCTTCTGGAGGTAATAGTGGATCTCAAGCCTCTACCCTAATTATTCAGGCGATGGCTGTGGGTGAAATCACAATAGCTGATTGGTGGCGGGTACTTCGACGTGAACTCATGAGCGGTTTATTATTAGGATCTGTTCTTGGATTTATAGGGTTTGTTCGAGTAAGTGTTTTTCAAAACCTTTTTCCGAATCTTTATGGTACACACTGGCTACAAATCGCGTCTACAGTAGGTTTTAGCTTGGTTGGAGTAGTATTATGGGGAACGATTAGTGGTTCAATGCTACCAATTGTATTAAAGAAACTAGGAGCCGATCCTGCAGTATCTTCAGCACCATTTGTTGCAACACTTGTTGACGTAACTGGCTTAGTGATTTATTTCAGTGTGGCATTATTCTTTTTGAAAGGGATCTTACTTTAAGAAATTAATTCCGTAATCCTATCCAAAGGCCTATGAATCGTTTTTTTAAATATTTGAAACGAATCCTTTTAATGTTATTGATACTAATAACATTTATAATGATCTGTTATTATCAAAAAGATATTCCAGTTAATACACTTGTAAAAAAGTATTGTAATTCAGAATCCCGTTTTATCCCTTTAATGGGAATGCAAGTGCACTATCGCGATGAAGGAAATTCTTTAGATAGTACCCCAATCGTTTTCATTCACGGAACAGCTTCTTCTCTTTTTACCTGGGATAGTGTAACAAGTATTTTAAAAAATAATAAGAGGATTATCCGCTTTGATCTTCCAGCCTTTGCTTTAACAGGACCCAATCCAGAAAAGGATTATAGCATTGACTATTATTGCAAATTTGTGGATTCATTTTTACTAAAATTAAAAATTAATCAGTGCATTCTTATTGGCAATTCTTTAGGCGGACAAATTGCGTGGAGATACACCCTTCTGCATCCAGAAAAAGTTACTAAAATGGTATTGGTAGATGCAGCTGGCATACCTCCTTCAATTCAACCAAAAGGTGCCATTGGTTTTAAGATTGCACAGATGCCGGTATTGAACAATATTGTAAAATATATTACTCCAAAGGCCTTAGTAGTAAAGAGCTTGCATGAGGCATATGGTGATCAGTCAAAGGTCAAAGACTGGCAAGAGAATCGTTATTTCGATCTCCTTATTCGAGAAGGAAATCGGGAAGCGTTAATAGATCGTTTTAAAAATAATTTTTATAAAGATGAAACTGCAAAGATTATGCAGATTAAAACACCCACATTGATTATTTGGGGGGATAAAGATCAATTGATTCCTGTAGAAATTGCATATAAATTCAACAAAGCAATTACCCATAGTGAACTTGAAATAATGAAAGGTGTTGGGCATGTTCCGATGGAAGAATCGCCAAAGGAATTTGCACAAACTGTAAATATGTTTATAGCAAAAAAATAAACATACTTGAACCTAAAAAATTATTTCCCTAAAAACAATTTCACGGATTGATGTATGCCTTTACTTAGAGGTACATCTGGTAATCGTAAGAAATTTTCTAGTAATCCCATTTCTGTCATAAATGCTTTAACTCCTGCTGGATTATTTTCTGCGAACATCAGTTCATAAGCCTTGATCAATTGATCATTAATTTGTTTAGCAGAACCAAAATCGCCATTCAAACAATGACGAACCAT
Organism: Bacteroidota bacterium; assembly: GCA_037139075.1. GTDB lineage: Bacteria > Bacteroidota > Bacteroidia > Chitinophagales > Chitinophagaceae > Sediminibacterium. Next base: position 1,966 of record JBAXHC010000025.1, on the reverse strand, counting down.
ATTAGAAAATTCTTTCGGAAATGCATTTCCTGCTACACTTATTACTCCATCCATTCCACAAGCCAATTGAGGAAGTGCAAGTGCATCATCACCACTTACAATCAAGAACTCACTAGGGCGATCACGTAACAATATCATGCATTGTGCCATATCTCCACTAGCTTCTTTGATTCCTACAATATTTGGAATATCATTCGCTAATCGCAATGTAGTATCAGCGGTCATGTTTTTTCCAGTACGCCCTGGTACATTGTACAATATGATTGGCTTTGGTGATGCTTCTGCTAAAGCTTTATAGTGAAAGTAAATTCCTTCTTGTGAAGGTTTATTATAATAGGGAGAAGCGCTTAAAACTGCTACTGCTCTATCTAAAGGAATTTGATGTAGATCTTTAATCAACTCATGGGTATTATTACCACCAATGCCTACTACTATTGGAACACGACCAGCTACTTTATCAAAAGTGTGGTTAACGACATCAATCTTTTCTTGTTTATCCAAAACAGGCGTTTCACCAGTAGTTCCAAGTGTTACGATATATTCTACTCCATTATTAATAAGAGAATCTAAAACCTTATCCAATGCAGGATAATCAATTTCAAAATTAGATTTGAAAGGAGTAACGACGGCAACACCGGTACCGCGAAGAGTTTTGCGTAAAGAAAGCATGTTCGTTTTGTTTATGATCCAACCACTATTTGCAGTGGTAAGCAAATTTATGAATTTGTAAGTTCAGGTTCTTCTTCATCTTCTTCGAATTCTTCCCAGAATCCCATCTTACCATACTTGGTAATTCTATCGTTGATGCGTTGTTCTGGTGTTTTAGTTTTAAGTTCTGCTAAAGATTTAATGATTTGTATTTTCAAAATTTCTGCTGCAGCTACATAATCCCAATGTGCTCCACCATCTGGTTCATTAACTATTTCATCCACTAAGCCAAAGCCTTTCATATCAGTAGCAGTTAGTTTTAGTTGTTCAGCAGCTACTTCTTTTTTATCCCAGCTACGCCATAAAATAGAGCTACAGCTTTCGGGAGAAATCACAGTATACCAAGTATTCTCCATCATCAAAGTTTTATCCCCTACACCAATTCCTAATGCACCTCCACTAGCGCCTTCGCCAATGATTACAATCACGATTGGTACTTTTAATCGGATCATTTCATAAATATTACGGGCGATGGCTTCACCCTGGCCACGTTCTTCAGCTTCTAAACCTGGATAAGCACCTGGAGTATCAATTAAACAAATGACAGGTTTGTTGAATTTTTCTGCTAGACGCATCAAACGAAGTGCTTTCCGATACCCTTCAGGGTTGGCCATACCAAAATTGCGCATCTGTCGCGTTTTGGTATTGATTCCTTTCTGTTGTCCGATAATCATAACTGTTTCGCCTTCCAGTTCAGCGAAACCACCCACCATTGCTTTGTCATCCTTTACATTCCTATCACCATGCAGTTCTAGAAAATTCGTAGTCATATTTTGAATATACTTCACAGTATAAGGACGATCAGGATGGCGGCTCAATTGAACCCTTTGCCAAGGGGTAAGTGAAGCAGTTATTTCCTTTCTTTTTTCAATGATAGAAGCTTCTAATTGTTCCAAAGTAGAGTTATAATCAATCTTTGGATTCTTTTCAGCCAACTTCTTTGTATCGTCAATTTGTTCATACAAATCCTTGATAGGCTGTTCAAAATCTAAAAATTGTCTATTCGGGTATTGAGGCATATTTCATGTTTGAGACAGTAAAAATAAGGTTTGAATTTTTTTTTTAAAAGATTTGTTTATAAGAGGCCTTTCCCCTTATCTTTGCCAACCGAAAAACGACCCCCACTGGGTAATTTTGAGGAAATGGATCGGTAGTTCAGTTGGTTAGAATGCCGCCCTGTCACGGCGGAGGTCGCGGGTTCGAGTCCCGTCCGGTCCGCAAAAGCCACTCTTTCGAGTGGCTTTTTGCATTAAATACA
>JBAXHC010000024.1:0-38525 GCA_037139075.1 Bacteroidota bacterium | reverse complement strand
TTTTTTAATGCAAAGAAAAATAAAGAATAGCTCAACCTCTCTCAACCCATTTATGAGGAGGGCAGCCACAACCATTTGCTTTTTTTATTCTAGCGGATGCGCAAGAGCTCACTATAACTGAAAACACTAGGAGTAGAACAATTATTTGGTTTATTTTGGGATTCATTTGATTGTCAAAATACGGCATTCATTGAATAACCTAAAACAAAAGTGGTAATTCTTGAATAAAATTAACATACATCGTGTTCTGGTAGCCCCGCTAGACTGGGGCCTAGGCCATGCCACACGCTGTATTCCAATCATTCGATCTTTTCAAGAGTTAGAAGTAGAAGTAATTATTGCTGCTGAAGGTTCTGTTGCAACACTATTAAGTTTGGAATTTCCGAATATTAGAATCATCCCTCTAAGTGGTTATCGTATTCAATATGCTAATACATCAGTTGGACTTTTTTGGAAACTTTTGTTACAAATTCCAAAAATAATCTGGACCATTCGAAAGGAACATTATTGGCTACAACAAATTATTCGAGAAGAAAAAATTGATCTGGTTATTTCTGATAATCGATATGGATTGTATTCTAATCAAATTCCTTGTGTATTTATCACGCATCAATTAACAATAAAAGCTCCTGTTAAATTAGTGGAGCGCCTTCTTCAAAAAATAAATTATCATTTCATCAATCGCTATTCGTGCTGCTGGATACCAGATGCAGCTGGTGAAAATAATGTTGCTGGAGTTTTATCGCACCCAAAAATATTACCAAGCATTCCAGTTCATTATTTAGGAATATTAACCAGGATGTTCTCTGATACTAAAGCAAATTGTGAATATCAAAACTGTTTTCTTTTATCTGGCCCTGAGCCCCAAAGAACTATATTAGAAAACCAAATTTTATCAATACTGCCTCAAATTTCCGGTTCCATTATAATTGTGAGAGGCTTACCTGGATCTTTAAATTCAATAACAGTTCCAGTTAATATTAAAGTCCTTAATCATGTATCAACAGATCAACTAAAAACTGTTTTATCCTCCAGTGAATTAATCATATGTAGAAGTGGTTATAGCAGTGTGATGGAATTAATTGGACTACACAAAAAAGCATTACTGATTCCAACGCCGGGTCAAACTGAGCAATTATATCTTGCAGAAAAACTTCAAAAAGATCAAAGGTTTTTTATGGTGAAGCAGGATGATTTGAATTTATTAAAAGCTATTGAAACTGCAAAACAGTTTCGTGTTCAATATTCAGAAATCCTTGTTTTTTCAACAAATATATTAGAAGCTTTGTTGCTTGAAATCTAAGCGCTTAGATTTGCATACAGATGAATAAAAATACACAAGCACATGCAGCTGTATTAGGTGCCAATATTATTTTTGCAGCGAACTATTCAATAGTGAAGTTCATTACTCCAGGATATATGCAACCCTTTGCGATCAATTTTGTGCGGGTTGCAAGTAGTATTATTCTCTTTTGGATATTGTGGTTGTTGAAACCTGGTCCATGGGGTATTCAAAGAAAAGATATTCCTCGATTTATAGCTTGCGGAATCACTGGGGTTTTGATCAATCAAATATTTTTCATAAAGGGCCTTTCACTTACCACTTCAATTCATAGTTCATTGTTATCCTTATGTACTCCTATTTTTATCATCATCATTGCAGCGTGGTTAATAAAAGAGTCCTTGAATTGGTTAAAGATGATAGGACTTGCTTTAGGTATTTTTGGTGCATTACTATTGATCCTAATAAAAGATAATAATCATACTGGTTCCAATGTTATATTGGGAGATATTCTGGTAATCATCAATGCCATTTCTTATGCTTTTTATCTTGTAATGGTTAAACCATTAATGGTAAACTATTCTGCAATTCATGTGATAAGGTGGGTGTTTACAATTGGAGGGATTATAATGCTTCCAATCAGTGCTTCAGAATTTTTGGCTACCAATTGGAATAGTTTCGAATTTAATCAGTGGGCTGCATTATTTTTTATTGCCATTGGTGCAACTTTTTTGGCTTATTTATTCAATGTTTATGGTATTGGAAAATTAGGAGCTTCTTCAACTGGTGCATATATCTATACACAACCAGTATTTGCAGCTATTATTGCGATAATCTTTGCGGGGGAACATTTTAGCTGGGTCAAGGGTCTTGCCGCGATATTGATTTTCAGCGGGGTATATCTTGCTAATTTCAGGAAAGAAAATGCTTGATTTAATTATTGCATTTTAGGGCTTTCAAAAAACCAGAAATTTTTCTCGGCATCTCTAAATTCATTCCAATTTTTGATTTGAACTTTAACAGCAAAAATGCCGCATGTAGGCATATTGTCGATTGTAGTTTCAGATAAACTATTTACAAAGTCGGTTATTCCCGGATTATGTGCGAATATGGCAATCGTTTTAAAATCATCATCTAAATCATCAAGAATATCATAATACACATGAGCAGGGGCATGATATAATTTATCAAAAGCCATGATATTAATTTTTTTGATGCCTAATTCTTTTGCAAAATAACTTGCTGTAGTAAAAGCTCTATTTGCTGTGCTTGAAATAATGGCATCTACATGTATGCCTTTGCTGCTTAATATTTTTGCCATTCTTGGTGCATCACTATTACCTCGTTCATTCAAGGGTCTATCAAAATCATCCATTAAAGCATTACTCCAATTACTCTTCGCATGCCTAATAAGTAATAATTCTTTCATGTGTTATTTGATTTGATTTTGGTCACCTGTAATTCGCCTTAGTACATTTCATATAAGTTGTACTTTTGAAATGGCTCATTTCATGCTTTAAAGTTACCATAAACTACCCTTATTTTTGTGCCAATGGCTATTCAACGTGTAAGCATAACAGAATTTTTACTTCTCTCCCAGAATTTCCCTGTTTTAGATGTTAGAAGTCCGGGTGAATACGCTCATGCTCATATCCCAGGTGCTCATAGTTTACCCCTATTTACCGATGAAGAAAGAAAAGTGGTTGGAACTGCTTATAAACAGCAGAGCAAACAAGTGGCTGTTAAGATTGGCTTGAAATATTTTGGGGTTAAGATGGTTGAAATGGTAGAAATGGTAGAAAATTTAATCAAATCGCTGCAACCAAAATCAAAGAAAACTGATACAGTTTCAACTGAATTTCAATCATCCACGGTGCTTGTACATTGTTGGCGTGGAGGAATGCGGAGTGCCGGAGTTGCATGGCTGCTTGATTTGTATGGATTTAAAGTATACACTTTAGCGGGTGGATATAAAGGTTATAGGAATTGGGTATTGGAACAATTTGAGAAAGAGTATCCGATGAATATTTTAGGGGGCTATACTGGTTCTGGTAAAACGGAAGTATTAAAAGCATTAATCAAAAGAGGATATACAGTCATTGACTTAGAAGGTATTGCACATCATAAAGGATCTGCATTTGGTGCCATGGGGTTACCTCCACAACCTTCTCAAGAACATTTTGAAAATATATTAGCTGGTCAGTTGGTTCTGGGTCTTTCTAAATCTGAATCTGAAGAATCAATGGCTTTTCAAAAAACAATCTGGTTAGAAGATGAAAGTCAGCGTATTGGAACTGTAAATATTCCATCTGTTCTATTTCAACAAATGCGAAAAAAGAAAGTGTATTTTCTGGAAATTCCTTTCGAATCAAGGCTTGATTATATCAACTTACATTATGGCAAATTTGAAAAGTCTGAATTAGTGAATGCGATAATCAGAATTAAGAAAAGGCTGGGCGGACTAGAAACAAAAACTGCCATGAACTTTTTATTAGAGGACGATACCAAAGAAGCATTCAGAATTTTGTTGCAGTATTACGATAAACTCTACGGGAAAAATTTAGAAAACAATCGCGAAAATATTGATCAAACTGTAACCAAAATAGTTTGTGAGGAAGTGAATGATCTTGCAAATGCGGAGAAAATAGTCAGCAGTTTATAAATAAAAATAATTCCATACCTCTCATGGCGCTTGCGCATAGGAGGGGTGGCTGGAGCGACTGAGCGAACAGACGGAGTGGTTATTCTCTTTGACAATTATGTATGTTTCTCCTAAAGATAACCACCCCGCCGTATCCCGAGTGCTCGGGATCGGCTGCCCCTCCTATCCGCAAGCGGCAGGATGGGTATATTTTGTTTTAAACGCTTTGCGTTTAAAATATCACTCTTCACCTTTCACTCTTCACTCTTCACTTAAAAGATCCAATTCCGAATCGTATCAAATCCCATGTAGCTCATTACAATCACCACAAACCAACCAACTACTAATAAAACTGTTGAATGTTTATAATTCCCAACCAGGTTTGTTTTTTTTACTGCTACCAACATGAGTGCAAGTGCAATGGGAAGTATTAATCCATTCAATGCACCAACTGTAACCAATATTTTTACTGGATTTCCTATAAATAGAAAAACACAAGTAGAGAAGACTATGAAAAAGCTAATCAACCAGCGATAGTTTTTTTCTATCCAGGGATGAAAGGTTCTTAAAAATGAAACGGAAGTATAGGCTGCACCCACAACTGAAGTGATGGCTGCACTCCACATCACAATTCCAAAAAAACGATACCCTAGTTCTCCCGCGGCTAATTTAAAAACAGAAGCAGGTGGATTGGCTTTGTCTAAAATTCCTCCATGCATAATTACACCCAATGCAGCGAGGAAAAGAACAAAACGCATAATGGCAGTAATTAAAATTCCAGTCACTGCACTTTTATTTACCTGTGGCAGTGATGATTCCCCCTTAATGCCAGCATCAAGTAATCGATGTCCTCCAGCAAAACAAATATATCCTCCTACAGTACCCCCAACTAATGTTACAATTGCAGTAGTACTGATGGTTGTAGGAAAAAAACTATGTTGTATGGCATCTGCTATTGGAGGATGAGAACTGAATGCAACATAGATGGTGAGTAAAATCATTAATACACCTAAAATTTTAGTAAACTGATCCATCATTTTCCCGGCTTCCTTCATCCAGAAAATAAACAAGGCAATCAAGCAACTGATAATGGCACCATATGCAGTATCTATACCAGAAAGTACGTTTAATCCAAGGCCACAACCACCAATATTTCCAATATTAAAAGCAAGACCGCCTAAAACAATTAAGGCAGACAATATATAACCCAAGCCTGGTAATAATTCATTCGCAAGGTCTTGTGCACGTTTTTCGGAAACAGCCAGTATTCTCCAAATATTCATTTGTGCACCAATATCGAGTAATATAGAAATGATAATCACAAAGCCAAAGCTTGATAATAATTTTTCTGTGAATACAGTTGTTTGTGTAAGAAAACCTGGACCAATAGCCGATGTTGCCATTAAAAATGCAGCGCCCATGATGGCAGTGCTATTACCAATTTTTTTCAAGTTAGATAGTTTGAATAGTGATCTTGTTTTCGATTAATTTTTTTCTGATCTGTTCTGCAAATAGTACTGCTTTTTTCCCATCACCATGTATACAGATCGTTTCAGCTTCTATGGGAATAGTTTCTCCAAGATGCGTATTTACGGTTCTTTGCAGAATCATTTGTAATACCTGAGTTAAACTATCTTCTGTATTTTCTATTAATGCTCCGGGTAAAGATCTTGGAGTTAAACTGCCATCCATTTGATAACTTCTATCAGCAAATGTTTCAGAAGCAGATTGTAATTTCAATGCTGCTGCTTCCGATATTAAATGACTACCTGATAATCCATAAAGTATCAATTTAGCATCTGCCGATTTTACTGCTGCAACAATAGTTCTAGCCATATTATTATCGCGGGCAGCCATATTGTATAAGGCACCATGCGGTTTTATATGGTGAATTTTTGTTCCAAATGTTTCTGTAATTTTTTTAAGAAGATAAATCTGTTCCGTAATTAAATCAAAAAGATGGGGAAGTGTAATCGGAATTTCAACTCGTCCAAAATTCGTCTTGTCTTTAAACCCAGGGTGTGCACCAATTGCTACATGATGTTGCAAAGCCAACTCAACAGTTCGCTTCATTGTCTCAGTATCACCAGCATGATAACCACAGGAAATATTGGCACTGCTAATAAGTGGCATTAATAATGCGTCATTGTCTAGGCCCTCGCCCATATCGCAGTTGAGGTCGATGATTCTATTCATTTTTAAAATACTCCTGTAAACGGAAGTTACAGGCATTTTGTAGTTGTTGCAAATTCTGTTGTTGCTGCAATAAAATTGCTTCAGCTTCTTCTTGTGTTACTAACTTAAAACTAATAGACTCTCCCGCTGATACTTGAGCAAGAGTGGGAAGAGAACTTGATGCCACCTGTCCAATTCTAGGATATCCTCCTGTAGTCTGATGATCGGCCATCAAAACAATCATTTGTGCATTAGGCAATAATTGGATAGTACCAAAACTCACTGCAGATGATAGGCATTCTTTTTTGCTACTTAATAGTAATGCCTGTCCTTCTAATCTATATCCCATTCGATTACTATGGTTACTTACTTTAAATTGATTTGTAACCATACTAGTTTGTGATATTTTTTCTAATAAAGCATACTCTGCACCAACCAAAAAATCTATTTTATTTTCTGTATAAAATTCGGCCATACTTGCACGCCATGGCAAGTGCGTTAAAGCATCAATTTCTAGATCCTCTTTATTTTTAAAATTTAGAATGTCGTACTTTAATAAATTGCGCCCTTCTTTCCCCCCTTTAAGTGTTTGAAAAGAGGTACTGCTACTTCCTAACCAAGTATTTGTTTCAAAACCTTCTTCTACTGATAGATATACTTTCGATCCTTTGTTATGTCTTGTAAAACGTAATTCAGCGTTGGATGGAACAAGGATTGGCTGGTTTATCAAAACTTCTTTACCATTAATTTCAGCACCAAAATCTGCGCCTGTTAGAGCAATCATCATGGAGGATTCAAAAAAAATGATTGCTGCTGGAAAATGCATTTCTAATAAAGGCTCTCCAATTTGATTTCCAACTAAAGTGTTTGCAATGGCAGCAGCAATCCTATCCATAACACCGCCTGGTGGTATGCCTATGTGCTGGTATCCAAAACGTCCCATATCTTGGATACTATCAGCAATTCCTGATTTTATAATTCGCAATCCCATTAGCTTGATTTTTTTTTCAAGTGATGAAATTCATCGAGACTTATTGGATGAAACATAACTTCATCCCCAGGCTCCAATAGTGTTGGTTTTTCTTTATTTGCATCAAAAAGCAGTACCGGTGTTTGCCCAATAATCTGCCAGCCCCCAGGAGAATCAAAAGGATAGATCCCGGTTTGTGCACCAGCAATTCCAACGCTACCTGCTGGCACATGTGTTCGAGGATTAGCTTTTCTTGGACTTATAATTCTTTGATCAACTGTACCCATATAGGCAAAGCCGGGCATAAATCCAATCATATAAACACGATATGATTTTTGAATATGAAATTCAATGAATGCTTTAACAGTTAACTCATGTGATGTTGCTAATTCTTCTAAATCAGGCGCCACACTTAAGTCGTAGCATACCGGTATATCTATCTTACGTTGTGCCGATAATGCATTAGTATCCGTTAGTTGAGCTTCCATTTGTCTCAACTTCGATTCTAAATATGAATATGCCGTATTGCTTCCTGCTAATTTTTTAACCTTAATAAAATCATAGATCAAACTGATGGAATGGTACGCGGGAATGATATCTAAGACAGCTTCAGGTTGCCAGTCTTTCAATAATTGGAATAGCTTAAAGATCTTACTATTAACCGATTCGTTGATCTCGCCCCCATAATCGAGGGTAATTCCCTGATCTCCTATTGCATAGATTTGATATGGAGTTGAATGAACCACATTACAAGGTAAAACAAAACTTTATTTAAACTCTTGTGAGTTTTGAATCAACAGGCTTTTCATTTTCTTATTATATTACAAAAGAAAACAAATAAACTATTTATGAAAAATACAATGCTACTGTTTGCATGTATGATTTGCAACTTTTTAATTGCAAACTCACAGCCCAACTGGTTACGCTATAGTGCTATTTCACCTGATGGTAAAACAGTGGTATTCACTTACAAGGGTGATTTGTACCGTGTACCCAGCAGTGGCGGAACAGCTATTCCATTAACACTGCATGAGGCACATGATTTTATGCCTGTTTGGAGTAATGATGGCAAACAGATAGCATTTGCCAGTGATCGATTTGGCAATTTTGACATTTTTGTAATTCCAGCGGAAGGTGGTGAGGCAAAAAGATTGACCTATTACTCAACACCTGAATATCCCTATGCTTTTACAAACGATAATAAGTCTGTGATCTTTGGAAGTACCAGGTTAGATGATGCCAGTAACAGAAACTATCCTACTTCATCACAACCAGAATTGTACAAAGTGTCTGTAAATGCCGGCAGAGTTGAACAAATTATAACTACACCCGCAGAAGATGTAAAACTGAGCAAGAGCGGACAATACTTGATTTACCATGATAAGAAAGGTGGAGAAACGCAATGGCGTAAACACCATGTTTCTTCTATTACAAGAGACATTTGGATCTATGATACAAAAACTAGTAAACATAGAAAGATCACAACTTTTGCCGGCGAGGACAGAACACCTGTATTTACAGATAACGACAAATCTTTTTATTATTTAAGTGAAGAGAGTGGATCATTTAATGTACATAAAATGAGTGTGGAAGGTGGCAAGTCAACACAGATTTCATCTTTTAAAAAACATCCCGTTCGCTTTTTGAGTATGGCTAATAACGGTGTACTATGTTATAGTTATGATGGTGAATTGTATACGCAAAAAGAAAATGCGAAGCCGGAGAAAATCAATATCAGTATTACTTCTGATGCAAAATCGAATAATGAAAAAGTAGTAGCAGTTAATGGTGGTGCCCGTGAATTAGCTGTATCACCCAATGGCAAAGAAGTAGCTTTTATTTTTAGAGGAGAAGTTTTTGTGTCGGCTGTGGAAGGAGGTACTACCAAACGTATCACCAATACACCAGAACAAGAACGCAGTGTAAGTTTTTCACCTGATGGCAAATATTTATTGTATGCATCTGAGCGGGGAAATAGCTGGAAAATTTATCAAACAGAAATTGTACGAAAGGAAGAGCCTTATTTTTATGCGGCTACTTTAATAAAAGAAACAGCAATTGTAAATAACGATAAAGAAAATTATCTACCTGCCTATTCTCCGGATGGAAAAGAAATAGCTTTTATAGAAAATCATGCTACTCTGAAAGTTTTAACACTGGCTACTAAACAAACACGTATTATTCTGACAGATAAAGAACTTGCAAACTGGGGTGATAATGATCAGCACTTTGAATGGAGCCCTGATGGCAAATGGTTTGCATTTAGTTATGCAATTGAAGAAGCTTCGAATAGTGAAATCGGATTGATTAGCTCTGATGGAAAAGGAAAGGTCACTAATCTTACAGAGAATGGATTCAATGATGGAAGTCCTAAATGGGCAATGGGTGGTAAGATGTTATTATATGAAACAGATCGTGATGGTCTAAGGGCTAAAGCCAATAGTGGCGGCAGTCAGAGCGATATTTATGCTTTATTTTTAAATCAGGAATCTTGGGATAAATTTCGATTAAGTAAAGAGGAATACACTTTAATAAAAGAACAAGACGAAAAAACTGCAAAAGCTGATAGCGGAAAAAATAAAATTAAAAAAGATAGTATTATCAATGTGGAACTAGACGGAATTGTTTATCGTAAACAAAAGCTAACTATCAATTCCTCAGATCTTGCAGATGCATTAGTTAGTAAAGATGGCGAAACACTTTATTATCTTTCTAAATTCGAAAAAGGATTAAATCTCTGGAGCACCAATACCAGAACAAAAGAAACCAAGATCCTTGTTCCCTTAAATGCAAATAGTGGTTCTATTGAATGGGATAAAGATCAGAAAAATATTTTCTTATTATCAGATGGCAGTATTAGTAAAATAGATGTTACCAGCGGAAAAAAAGATGCTGTTGCCATCAACGGAGAAATGATTTTAGACATTGCAGCTGAACGTAGATTTATGTTTGAGCATGTTTGGCGCAGAACAAAAACAACTTTTTATACGGCAAGTTTCCATGGGGTTGATTGGGATAGTTACAAACCCGACTATGAACGACACCTTTCAGATATCGGAAACAATTATGAGTTTGCAGAATTGTTAAGTGAATTGCTTGGCGAATTAAATGTGAGCCATTGCTGGTCTACTTACAATAATTCAAGTCCAAACGGTGATGCCACAGCTTCTCTTGGTGCTTTTTATAAACAAAGCTATACTGGCAATGGTGTATTGATTGAAGAGATCATTAAAGAAGGCCCATTGGATAAGGCAGGCTTAAATATCAAAGCTGGGATGATCATCGAAAGTATCGATGGTGAGTTAATTACACCGGAAAAGGACCTGGCACAATTTTTAAATCGAAAAGCTGGTAAAAATATATTGATAGGTATATCGGACGGAAATAATAAAAAAGAACTGATCATAAAACCTATTAGTATCAGTGAAGAAAACAAATTATTGTACAAACGTTTTGTAAGAAGGAATCAGGAAGAAGTGGATCGTCTTAGTAATGGTCAATTAGGGTATGTTCATATTCCTGGAATGGATGATGGATCTTATCGTGTGGTGTATGAAGACATCATGGGTAAATATGCCACCCGTAAAGCTATTGTAGTTGATACCCGTTTTAATGGCGGTGGAGATCTGGTGAGTGACCTTGCTACATTTTTAACTGGAAAAGCTTTTATGGTAAACTCAACTGATAACCACATTTTTAGTTTTGAACCTACTTTCCGTTGGACAAAACCCTCAATCGCTTTGGTAAATGAAGCCAACTATAGTGATGGCCATTGTTTTTCTTATGGTTATCAAAATTTGCAAATCGGAAAATTGGTAGGCATGCCTGTTCCCGGAACCTGCACCTTCGCTGGATGGGAGCAATTACAAGATGCTAGTATCCGATGGGGTGTACCACCAGTTGGCGTAAAGAATATGAAGGGAGTATATTTAGAAAATTCTCCTACGGAACCTGATATCAAAGTCATGAACGAATTTGAATTAATAAGTAAAGGAAAAGATCAGCAATTAGAAGCTGCCATTAATGCTTTATTAAAAGAATTGAAATAATAATCCGCTTTTATTATTATAAATAAGGGGCATTGAAACCTAAGCGTTTCATGCCTCTTTTTATTTCAGGCACGCTGGTTAATAAATTCCAAATCAACTGCGTTCTATAATTTTCAATCATAATTATTTCAGGGCCTTGATCAATTGCAAGTGCAGAAGGTGCATACCATAAATTTTGTAAACTAAACGCATCAACAAATCCATAGTCTTTAAATATTTTATCGCCTAGTTTATAATAGAAGAACTTCAAAGCATTCATACTTTCTACAGGAGTATATGGTAAAGAAGAAATGGCTGCAGTTGGTGCAATCACACTTACATCATTATTTGGTTCACTAGCTGTATATCCATTCGGAATGTCACTTGCTGTTAGGCCCCAGCACTGATTACTATACCCATAATATCCATGGGGGTTTGCTACACAATAACTATAGTTGATTTTACTATGGTTCACAACCTGTGTTTGATAATTGGCGTAAGTGTCACTCAATCCGTTTGGATTAATTCCAAGAAAAGAATAGTGTGAAAAAAATAAGGGACCACCCTGTGCAGACCCAAGTGGCAAAGGATAACCATAATAGTTATTGCCATTTGTCATAGCACCATTTCTTGTAAAACCATTTTGGTACACTATTGATGGGATGGAATCTTTATTAGCAGATGCAGCAAGGATATAAGTAATTAAACATTCGTTCCAGCCTTCGATTTTATGATTCATGTCCCAATTATATTTCGGACTCCAATGCCAATACAACACATTTTGATTGGCTTGTCTAAACCAACTCCATTCAACGGCATCCCAGAGGGTATTAATGTCGATTCGCAAATTGGTTTCAGCATTATCGGTACCATTAAAGTATTGGCGTGCGGTAAGTAATCCTGCCATGAGGTAGGATGTTTCAACCAGGTCTGCACCATCATCTTTGGTACTAAAAGGAATTACAGAGCCATCTGTACCATTGATCCAATGCGGAAATGCACCATGGAATTTTGCGGCTTTATCTTTTAAAAATGTTACAATCGTTTGCATTCTAACAAGTCCTTGAGCACGAGTAATAAAATTTCTATTAATGGCAATTGGTATTGACATGATTCCAAATCCAGATCCTCCTGTTGTTACTACTTCATTATTGCCATTGTTGCGCTCTCTTGCCAATCCACTAACTGGATGTGCGAAGTCCCAGAAATATTTAAAAGTTTGTTTCTGTATTAAATCGAGCAGTTCACTATCCGATATCTGTGTAAACTTATCTGTTGAATCAATTTGAGTAATAAAGGGAGAATTAACTACTGTGGTTAGTTTAGATTTTTGTACTGACTGTATACTATTATCAACAGCTATAAAATAGCGGGTAAGTCCCTTTAGAGAAGTGGTTGCTGCAATTACAATTACGCTATCATTTTTTTCGTAGGTCAGGTTTGCAGCAACACTTGTAATTCCATTTTCAGTAATCAAAACATTGGTACTTGTCACAGAGTTTTTATCAACTGCAGCATTAAAATACAATTTTACAATTGTATTTCTTGGAATACTATAGCTAGTTGAACCAATAGGAATGCTACTATTATTTATTTCCAGACTATTCAAAACAAAATCAATAGGTGGAACAACTGGGGGAGAAGTTGCTCCTTGCGACTGTTTGCCGCATCCTATTGCAGTAATATTTATTATAAAACAAAAAATAAAATATTTGAATTTAATCCCGCTCATTTTAAAGTTTTAAATAATGATTTATTTTCCTTTTTGTAAGAATAAAATTCCGGCATTATTTCTTGCAATTACCAACACTTGTTTACCACCAGCATATTTAATCCATTTGGCATCTCTTACTTCACCATCAACATTTGGTATGCGTGATCCAGTTTGAAATTGATTTTGATTAAAAGAAATATTGGTAGGCAAAAGTGCATCGTATCTACCTTCATATGGAATTACTCCATAAAAATTTCCTGCAGCTAAAATACCGCTTCCTGAATTTATAGTTGAATTTGTAAAAGCAAAAATAGGAGCTAATTGAAGCATTTGGGGTAAATCAATTTTTGAATAGTTCCCTTTCCCGTCATTCATAAAGCAAGCGGAACTTAGGCTTTCGGCTTTCAATTCTAGATAATCTGTGAATAGATCATAGAACATATACTGAACTGTTTTCCCGGCCACTTCACTATATTTTAAATATGCTTTTTTTAAAACGGGCAAAGCCCTTTCTAATTCGTCTTTTGCTAAAAAAGTATATTCTTTTCCATCAATTGTATAACACATGATTTGCTCAAGGGAACCGTTCTTATCAAAGTCTTTAACGTAGAGCTTCAATGGCCCGTTTTTGCCGGCAAACAATTTTGAGTTTTGTCCCCAGTTTCCAGCCAATAAATCTGGAAATCCATCACCATTTACATCTGTTGAATATATGGTTTGCCATAGGCCTGTTGATTTTGGAATTTCTGTTTCTGTAAATTTTCCCTTTTGATTCATAAATATTTTCATTGGCATCCACTCACCTGAAACAACCAAATCTGGCCAGCCATCTTTATTAAGGTCGGTAAATGTGGCTGTGGTTACTATACCCAAGCTATCTAATTGAATTGTGGATAGGTCAGCTTTTGTAAAAAAGCCTTTCCCGTCGTTTACTAATAAATATGAGTTTTGTGGAATACCATACTTTTTTGCGTCTGCTAAGCCCCCCACAAACAAATCCATATCTCCATCTTTGTCAAAATCTGCAACAGTTACACAGGATTTATTTTTATAAATTTTTGGAATAGTATTAAGAGATTGCGTAAAATTTCCTTTCCCATCATTCAAATACAATTGGTCCAATAGTGCAGGGTTACCATCTCCATATTCATTTCCACCGCTAACAACATAAAGATCTAGAAATCCATCATTATTTGCATCTAAGAAAACAGCATCTACTTCTTCTGTCATTTTAATCCGGTCTTTAACCTTTAGTAAAGTGGGAACAAATTTGCCTTCTTTTGTTTGAATCATTAATGAGCCTGGAGATCCTGAGGCACCACAAACATAAATATCATCTAATCCATCTCCGTTCACATCAGCAACCGCCATTTTTGGTCCACGTGTAGATTCTGCATGGGGGATCAGGTATTGGACATTATAATCAAAAAAAGCGTTTTCATGATGTTGCCATTTTAGGTTAACCTTATTACTTATATCAACATACAGTTCAGCAGATGGTTTAAAGTAGGCATCATGATTGAATATTCCTGATGCATTTTTTTGAGCAAACTTTAATTGTTGATTAGTTGAAATATTTTTAAGGGTTTGATATTTCTGATTTGGCCAAACAATTAAGATGCTGTCAATTATTTTTGTAGAATCCAAACCAAAATGTAAGCGTGGTTCTGAAGAGGATTGGAAACCTCTCGTAAGCATGAGTTCTTGATATTGTATTCTTCCCTTTTCAAAAATATATGCTTTTGTACTGATACCAAAGCTGTTCATGCTATCGCCCTTAAAAGAAATAGTCAGATAATTTCTCTTAGGCGAATTATTTTTTAAAATAACTGCAGGAGAATTGATAGCATTGATAACCATATCTAAATTGCCATCATTATCAAGGTCTGCATAAGCAGCACCTGTATAATAACCTTTCATTTTACCGATTCCCCACTCTACGCTTTTATCCTTAAAATTAAGCCCTCCATTGCCCATAAATAAATAAGGATGAGAACTACCATCAGGCATTGCTTCTATAGCTTCTTTGTCGTATTTATTTGTTGTATTTAGACCTTTAGTACGTTGCATATCAGAGATATAGTTCACGTAGTCAAGATCAACAGGGCGTTTCAAGATTCCGCTGGTAATAAAAAGATCTTTTTTGCCATCGTTATCAAAGTCAGCAAAAAGCGGACTCCAACTCCAATCAGTGGCACTTACTCCACTCATTAAACCAGTTTCGCTAAAACTATTTCCATTGCCATTATTCATTTGCAGCATATTTCTGGAATACTGTTTTTGAAAACCATTCATCTCCAGTTTTATTTTATAGATATCTGCGTTTTCATCACTGCCATAGGTTTTTAATATTTTTTCATCTGATGGCAACATATCTGCAGTTACCAAATCAAGTTGTCCATCATTATTATAATCGGCTATATCATTACCCATACTAAAGCGGCTATAGTGTTTAAAATGATTTGCACCATCTTCTTTAAAGCTGCCGTTTTTTTGATTAATATAGTAATAATCGTTTTCGTGAAAATCGTTTCCCACATAAATATCATCCCAACCATCATTATTCAAATCTGCTACTGAAATACCAAGTCCGTAACCCAAACTACTCTGAGAAATTCCAGCTTGTTCCGATACGTCTGTAAATTTTCCCGTAGTTTTTAGATCGTTTCTATATAATCGATCGCCAGAGAGGCTATCGTATTTTCTTCTTGCACTTGTATCAACAATATTGCTATGTGGACGATGTGATTGATTGAGTATGTAACAATCTAAATCTCCATCATGATCATAATCAAAAAATACAGTTTGTGTAGTAAAACATTTTGTATTCAACCCATACTGTTCAGACTTTTCAGAGAAAGTTCCGTTACCATTATTTATATATAATTCATTATGCCCCTTCAATTCATATTTCTGACTAACAGTTGAAACATAAATATCGAGAAGCCCATCCCCATTAATATCAGCCATTGTAGCGCCACTGCACCAATCTGAAATACCTGCAACGCCTGCATCTTCGGTAATATCTTGAAATTGAAAATTTCCTTTATTTAAATAGAGTTTATTTTTTGCTTTAATATTTGAAGTGAAATAGATATCTGGTAGCCCATCATTATTAATATCTCCTATTGCTACGCCACCGCCATTATAATAATAGAGATAATAAAGGATGCTTAAACCCGAGGTATCTGATTTGAGGTTATTTACAAAGTTGATATGTGTTTCAGAAGAATCGAGTTGAGAAAAAAGTTCTTTTTTTTTGTCTTTACATGAAAGAACAAAAAATGAAAAAAGCATAAGGCTCACTAGGAATTTTTTCCGGAAAACAAATGGCATTTGCATATTAATTCATATTTAAAAAATAAAGGGCTGATTCAATAAATTGATCAGCCCTTTTAACATCCAAGTTCCTAACGATAAAAACTATTTTTTACCACTATATAGAGCTGCAATATCAGCTGAACTAAGTGCAGTATTATACATTCTAAATTGATCAATTCCACCTGTCCATGACCTACCCCAACCTAAATCTTCTTTAGGCCTTCCGCCAACAATAAATCCCGATACATTAGAAGCATCCATATTCGCATCTCCATGACCAGGCCATGCTGCTACGTTAGTATTTGCAACACCATCAACATATAATGATAGGGTTGAACTTGTAGCGTTATAAACAAATGCCAGATGGTGCCAGTTATTATCTTGAATCCCTGATACTTTATTCGATCCTTCCCAAGTAAGCCATGTATCATTCATATTCTTATCGACCATTACAAATTTGATAACCGCTAAGCCATCTGTTGCACCTGCTCCAGCATGATCAAACAAAAGCATCATAGAAGTACCTGCCCAGTGACCATTGTTAGAGGCAATACTGAAAGGAAATTCAGCTTCTCCGATTGGCATACCGTTTCTTTTCTCCCAAAATGCAACTGTGAAGTTTTTTGCAGTTCCTACAAAATCGTTTGGGTTAATATATTTCACGAACTGTGAACCATTACCTAAAACTGCCTTTCCAGAAATACCGCTAATACTAGTACAAGCGTTTGAACTTGCAAATGATGCTCTGATACTATCAACTGCATTCATTAATGGATCTGCAGTAGTGCCATCAAATGCTGCATAAAATTTAAGTGCCCCACCTGGAGCGTTAGCATCTTTCGGGTAGTCTCCTAATGCAGGTTTGTCTAATTTCTTACAACTACTAATTAAAACAAGTAGTAATGCAAGTGATAAAAATATTTTAATATTAATTTTCATATAATTTTTTATAGCGTGATTTTGAATTACCATTCTGGATTTTGAATTAACAAACCACCAGATTTATCAATAGCTGGTTGAGGTATTGGGTAGAATCTACATCTATTTGTATAACCTAGTGGTCCTAACACATTTACTGCATCACCCCATCTAACCAAGTCAAAAAACCTTTCCCCTTCTACACCAAATTCAACTCTTTTTTCTTGCTTAATAGCTGTTCTTAATTGAGCTTGATTGGTGAAAGAAATAGCAGGTAAACTTGCGCGGCTACGAATTTGATTTACAAATGGCAAACCAGTAGCACCATTACCTAATTCATTATTACATTCTGCTGCCATTAAAATAACATCAGCATAACGCAAGATTCTCTTATTGATCCAGTCTGGATTATCAGAGTGACCAGTTGAAGCTCTATATGCTGGGTCAGCATAGATTTTCTTGTTCCAGTATTTTCTAGGTAATGGACCTGCAACGATATCGAAAGTAGAATTTGGCAAAACCCTTCCATATCCACCAGTTGAAGGATCATCTGACTGACCAGAGAAAAGTATAGTGGAACCTTTTCTTACATCACCTGTTTCATATGCGGCAGCAAGGTTATCTGTTGGAGTATTCCAACCCCATCCTAGATTCCAACCACTTGCAGTTGATGCCCTAACACCCATTGTAGTAGCATAGATGCATCCATTATCAATTGAGCCGTTTGGACTTACATGGGCTTGAATCTCAAAAATAGACTCTCCACTATTTTCTCCCAAGTCTTTAAAAATTCCATAATAGCTACTATTCAATGAATAGGTTCCTGAACTTATTACCTGATTACAAAGTGCCAAAGATGAAGCCCATTGTCCTCTGAATAAATAAGCTTTTGCTAGTAAGGTTTTTGCAGCACCACTTGTTAAACGTCCTGGATATTGATTACCCCAAACTGTTGGAAGGTTTGCAGCTGCAAATTGTAAATCTGCGTCAATCAATGCATAAATAGCAGATGCTGGAGATTTAGCAATATTAGCTTGAGCTGCATTATACACACGAAAATCAATTTTAGGAACATCTCCATAAGATCTTACTAAATCAAAATAAGAATATGCCCTGAAAAATTTTGCTTCTGCTATGTTAATCAAAGAAGCAGGATCAGTTAGCTTTAAAGAATCAGCATTTTGAATAGCAGTATTGGCTAAATTAATCAAAGAAAAGTGGTCATCCCAATATTGATTTGAAGCCCATAGATCCTTTACATATGCATAGTGATCAAAAGGTGCAACCCACTCAGCTCCATCAGAAGGATCACTTCCTTTTTCAGAATCATCAGACCTAAAGTCGTGCATCGCTAACCAGGGAATACTTGTAAACCCCGCACTATTTCTAAGGTTTGAGTATAAGCCATAAATCTGTCCTTCTAATCCACCTTGATTTAAATCATCAAGGGTAGCAGTTAAAGGTTTTCTATCAAGAAATTTTTGACAACCACCAATTGCCAATATCATAAATGATACTGCAAGTATGGTGAAAGTTATTTTCATATATTTTTTCATATACTAATAAATTAAAAAAGTTAAAAAGTTACATTCAAACCAATAGTAGCAACAACTGGTATTGCACCACCTGCATTATCTACACCAAAAGAAATTGCACTACCTCCAAATTCAGAAGTATAACCTGAGTTGTTTTTCCAGGTTTTAGAATTCTGAACATTCAAGAAGGCACGCAAGTTTTTGATATGGGCTCTTGTTAAGAAAGCGCCAGTTAGATTATAAGCAACCTGAACGTTTCTTAATCTGAAATAACTTCCATCTTCAATATTATAAGTTGAAGCTTCATAGTTAATTCTATGATCCTGCCCTAAGATTGGATCCCAATTTGAAGTCCCAGGACCAGTCCATCTATTCATTTTAAATGCAGCATAGTTTACACGTTGAAATGGAGATTCTGTTCCACCCCAGTTTCTGAAAACTTGGTTTCCGTAAACTCCACCAAGGTCAATACCCAATTCAAGATTTTTATATCTTAAATTAATTGTACCACCATAAGCAAAATCTGGAGTTGGTTTGCCGATCATTTTTCTATCTGCTGTGTTGATTTTTCCATCACCATTTATATCCTTGTATTTCAAATCACCAGGACCATAAGAAAATTCTGTATTAACTGGAGAAGATAATTTGTCTGCATAGGACTGATAAATACCTTCAACTTCATAACCGTAAAAATAACCGATTGGTAGACCAACAGTTGTTCTATTTACTCCTGATTGTATAGAGAACTCTGGGGTTGCCAAAGACACTACTTCATTATGATAGGTTGTAAAGTTTCCTGATACTGTTAATGAAAAATCTTTTGCTAATTCTGTTCTATAACTAACAGCTAATTCTAAACCGCTATTTTTAATACTGCCAATATTATCCAAGCCATTTTTAGCGCCATTGTTACCAGGTATGAAAGTCATTAAGTCTTTTGTAAGCTTATCATAATAAGCCATATCAAAATGTAACTTCCCTTTTAGTGCACTTAGTTCCAATCCAATCTCTTTAGCATTAACAGTTTCCCATTTCAAGTTTGGATTTGGAAGGTATGATTGTGAGTAAGCATTATATACTAAGTTTCCAAATACCGCAGCATTACCGCCAACTAAACCTGGATAAAATGGATAATCGTATCCGTAAGTATTTTGATTACCTAATACACCTATAGAACCTCTCAACTTAACAAAGTCGAAGATGGTTTGCTTGGACATGAATTTTTCTTTTGAAATTTCCCATGCACCACCTACTGCCCAGAAATTCTGCCAACGGTTATCGGGAGAAATCTGTGAAGATCCATCTCTACGGAAAGATGCATTCAAATAATATTTTCCTTTGTAATTATACAAACCGCGAATTAATGCTGATGCTGTAGTTCTTTCTCTTTGATCTGAACTAGAAACTTTTGAAGTAGGATCTGAAAATCCGTTATCGATATACCAGAATCTGCTATCATTAGGGATTGCAGCACCTGTAGCACTTTGTTTTGCAGATGCATTTCTGTTGAAGTTTCCAAAGTAGTAGGTTGTCCAACCTGCCATTGCAGTAATGTGATGCTCGCCTATTGACTTCTTATAATTCAAGATATAATCTTGTTGGAATTTTTTGTAAGTCTGATCACTTTCATTTACTGAGGTTGTTCTACTATATAAGAAAGCCTTATCAATACTCGCATCGTAAGCATTATAAACAGGAATATACTGCCTAGAATTTACATTGCTTATATCAGCATACAATGTTGCTTTGAAATTGAAATCACGAAGAAAATTTACTTCTCCATAAACACTTCCTACATTTCTATATTCGATACTAGTTGTTTTATTAAACTCATTCTCTAATTGAATTAATGGGTTAACAACACCAGAATTCTGAATTGAAGGCAAATCATAATACAAATTCTGACTAAAGCTATCTAACCCGTATGGATTTTTAGCGATGATAGATTTTGAATCAGCACTTACCATTGGTGCAACTTTTCTTGCTTGGTCTAAAATATAAGTGGCGTTATATGGATTAACCTGACGCATTGTGTTTAAGTTGAAACCAACTTTCAGCGCCTTGCTCAATTTAACATCATCACTAACTGATAATTGTAGCTTCTCTAATTTTTCATGCTTAATGATGCCTTCGTCTGTGGTATAACCAAAGCCCATATTAAACTTGTTCTTTTCAGTACTAGAAGAAACGCTTAAGTTATTAGTATTAAACATTGCCTTTCTTGTTACTGCATCAATCCAATCTGTGTTGGCAGTCCATTTTGAATAATCAAATGGAGATACCGCACCAATATTTACTTTTTCTTCTTCATATAAAGTTTTGAATTGGTTTGCATCAGCTAATTGAATCTTATCAACCAATTGTTTTGTACCAAAAGAAGTATTGAAGTTGATAATCGTTTGGCCAGCTTTAGCTCTTTTAGTAGTTACCGCAATTACACCCGCTGCTCCTCTAACTCCAAAAATGGCTAACGAAGAAGGGTCTTTTAAAATTTCAATTGATTCGATATCGTTAGGATTGATATAATCAATATTATCATTAAAAACTCCGTCAACTACATACAATGGATGCACAGAACCGATACTTATGGTGCCACGAATTCTGATATCAGGAGCTTGACCTGGAGTACCACTATTGACAACAGATAAACCAGCAACTTTTCCTTGTAATGATGCAACAGGGTTTGTATTTGGTTTGTCCTGAACATCTTTACCAGCAACTTTTACAATTGATCCAGTTAGGTCTCTTTTACTTGCAGTACCATAACCAATAACAACCACTTCATCCATTACCTTAGTTGCAGCAATTAATT
The DNA here is from genome assembly GCA_037139075.1 of Bacteroidota bacterium. Classification (GTDB taxonomy): domain Bacteria; phylum Bacteroidota; class Bacteroidia; order Chitinophagales; family Chitinophagaceae; genus Sediminibacterium. The sequence continues at coordinate 17,129 of JBAXHC010000024.1, read as the reverse complement.
TCACATCAATAACTGAACGATTATTAACTTTTATTTCTTGTGTTTCATAACCAAGACTCTTGATCACAAGGGTAGCTTCATTATCTACCGTTAAAGTAAAAACACCATTGTTATCTGCAGAAACTCCTTTACTAGTTCCTTTCTCCAAAACTGATGCACCAGCTAATGCCTCACCATTTTCACCAGTAATTCTACCAGTTATTTTGATGGCTTTATTTTCATCAACGTTAGTTGACAAAACAACCACCAAATTATTAGTCAGTAACTTATAGGTCAAATTTGTTTCACTGAATAAAGTGTTCAACACTTCAACAATTGTTTGGTTATTAACTGAAACGTTTACTTTCTTTTTGATGTCTTTTAAGTCGGAATTGAATAAAAAACGAAAGTTTCCATCACGCTCGATGGTTTTTAATACGTTTTTAATGTCGGAATTGTTCATTGAAAGACTAATGCTTTGCCCTGAACTTGTACCGGCACTAACCTGAAAAACAGTAAATAAAAGAATAAAGATTGCTAGCTTCATAATAAGCAGTGTTTTTTGAAGCCTCTTTGACCACTTTTTGTAGTCTCGAAGTACGCTTTTTTGCATAATTTTGGTTTTGGCGTTAATTAAATTGCAGAATCCCTGATTTTTTAGCTATTTGGGATTCCTTTTTTTTGACCATCTTAGGGAAATGTGTCCAGCATTTCCCTTTTTATCTTTTATCAGCAAGCTGATATCTAATTCTTAGTTATCATTACTTCTCTACCATTCAATTTATAATTAAACGGTACGAGGTATTGTAATTCTTTTAATGCCTCATCAATCGTTTCGTTTTCGAATGACCCAGTTGTTCTATATGATTTAATTTTTTCGTTTGAAATGGTAATATGCACATTGAACCAACGTTCAATCTTTATAGTAAGATCTTCAAATCTTTCGTCTTCAAAGGTTAAACGGTTATAGATCCAAGAGGTTTCTTTGATGGCAGAGTCAGCAATATTTTTTGATAGTGGGGAAATAATAATAGCAGGACTAGGCAAACTATATTTAACAGCTAGTTTTTCGGTAGAAGCTGCAGGGTGTTTAATAACTCTCTCTTCTTTTGCAAGTTTATCGAAAATTAGTTTTTCATGGGGATGCAATATGATCTTTGCTTCGTTAGGGTTTTCTGTTTTTGTAACCTCAATTAAACCATGAACCAATGTGGCTTCAATAGTAGATTCTGCCTTATATGCTTTTACATTAAAAGCAGTCCCTAATACCCTAATATCAATACCAGAGGTATGCACAATAAAAGGATGCTTGCTGTCTTTAACTACATCAAAATAGGCTTCTCCTTCCAAATAAATTTCACGGGTATGGCCTTTAAACGAATTGGGGTAGGAAAGCTTACTATCAGAATTTACCCAAACCTTTGAGCCATCGGGTAATTGAACTTTTGTTTTTGTGCCAAGTGAAACTTTAATTTCATTGAAATGACTCAACCCATTAAGTTCATTTGTTTTTTTATGACTATATAATTGATAAGCCGATACCGTAAACACCATGAATATCAAAAAAGCAGCTAGTGAACGCCATCTCTGATACCCGTATGCTTTTGTGGGATATAATTGAAAATCTTCCGATTCTGAATCTAATTCATTGTAGTTTAGTTCCGCAAAATCTGGACTTTGGTCTTTTAGTTTAGCAATATGTATTAAAAAGGCTTCCTCAGATTCTGTTGATGAATTTGCATCTGAAGCAGGTGTACACCATAATTCTTTTAAGTAGTTGAATAGTTCTTTGCTCTCATCGCTTTCAGATATAACCAACTGAAAATCAGCAATTTCTGCAGGAGTGGCCTCCTGGCATAAGATTTTGGCAAGCAATATATACAATCTATCTTCAGACATAGAACGGCATCGTTACCCAATAGAACACAAAATGCAAGAAAAACCCCTAAAAATATTTTAATTATTTTTTTTCTGTCAGTATCCTATGTAGTTCAGGAAACTGAATTTTAAAATTATAAGAGTCCCCAATTTTTTTAACAGCGATTGCCATTTGTGATTCTACAGTTTTTACTGAGATATTTAAAAGCTTGGCAACTTCAGCATATTTTAAATTATCCTCCCTTATTAAGCGAAAAATGAGTTTACATTTTGGGGGAAGGTCATTTATAGCTTCCAGGATTTTGCCAACAGCTTCTTTTGACAGTAATAATTCGGCAGGATTAAAAAAAGGACTCTTAAAATGTACAAGATAATCCTCGTTAAAACTAGCGGTTGCTCTCTTTTTTTGACGAAGCTTATTTATGGACAAGTTCTTGATGGATACAAAAAAATAAAGCTTGATATTTTCAATATCGATTAATGATAATCTTTTCTGCCAAACTGAAATGAAAAAATCTGATACTACATCTTCTGTATCTTCTTTTGACCTAAGAATAGAAAAAGCGAAACGATGCAAATGCTCATGAGTAGATACAAAAAGTTCTTTGTACGCTTTTTGATCGTTATTAAGTACTATTTCTTTTATTAATCCCTTAATATATTCGTTATTCATTACAAGCTTTGAATTGGAAGGTAGCTTTGTTTAATAAATAATTAATAAATAGATTAAATAGTTATACAATTTGAATACTTGGAAAAGAATTTATCACCCAAATGGCTAATTCTTTTCATTTAATTCTGAAACATTGACTCTTGAAACAAGGTGATTTCAAAGTTTTTTTCCTAAAGTACATTGTTAGGCTTGCCTATATTTGATGGATGGGCTTCTTAGAAATTTCAAATATCAGCAAATATCATGACGGAAAACCCGTGGTTGATGATATTAGTTTTTCTCAAAAAGCATTTCAAAAAATAGCAATTGCAGGTGAAACTGGTTCAGGCAAATCCTCTATGCTCAAAATGATCGCCGGCTTGCTGCAACCAGATCAGGGAATGATTTATTTTAATGATAAACATGTTTTAGGACCTGATTTTAAACTCATTCCTGGTCACCCCGATATTGCATACCTATCACAACATTTTGAATTACGCAACTCATATCGTGTTGAAGAGCTTTTGTCATATGCCAATAAGTTATCTGAAGAAATGGCAAATGCAATTTTTGAAGTTTGTATGATCAGTCATTTAGTAAAAAGAAGGACTGATCAATTATCAGGAGGCGAACGGCAAAGAATTGCTATTGCAAGATTATTGATTGGATCTCCTAAATTATTGATCCTAGACGAACCTTATTCGAATCTAGATCTGATTCATAAAAACATTTTAAAAAATGTAATTCGGGAAATAGGAAACAGTCTTCAAATCACCTGTTTAATGGTATCACATGATCCGTCAGATATTTTATCCTGGGCCGACGAAATTATATTGATGAAAGCTGGAAAAATTATTCAACAAGGTAAACCTGAAGATGTATATAGATACCCCGTAAATGCTTATGCAGCAGGCTTATTAGGAAACTATTACACACTGTCACCCAAATTATCAGATGCTTTTAGAAAAATTTCTGAGGTTCGGGAAAACGGGAATGAAATTTTTGTACGGCCTGAATATTTTAAAATCGTTTCAGAAAATGAGGGACTTGTAGCTTTCGTTAAAGAGAAATATTTTATGGCTGGGATATATGAGTTAGAATTAGTACTTGCAGATACTATTATAACAATTAGAACCATGCAAAAGCATCCGAAAAAAGGTGACAAAATTTTTATCGCTTTAGAAAAAGAGGTTTTAGAAAATTGAACAGCCTATTTTTCTAACGCAAATGCAACATAAGAATCTCCAGTCTTTGCTCTTAATTTTCCACCTCCGCATGCAATCACCACATATTCTTTTCCATTTTTTTCATAAACAGCAGGCGTTGCAAATCCAGCAGCAGGTAAGTCTAATTCTAATAATAGTTTCCCTGTTCTTTTATTAAATGCTCGAAACTTAGCATCTTTTGTTGCGGCAATAAAGATTAATCCACCTGCTGTAACAACTGGTCCGCCATAATTTTCTGTTCCTGTATGAATTCCTTTTGCTTTAAACTCCGGATAATCGCCCAAGGTATCTTTCCATACTACTTCGCCTGTATTTAAATTAATGGCATTTAATGTTCCCCAAGGTGGAGCCACAGCAGGGTATCCTTCTTTCGTCAAAAATTTATTATATCCTGTGGCAGAATAAGGCATCTTATACCAATCATCCGATGGTCGAATAGGTGCAATAAATTTTTCTTTTTGAAGTGTTTCATTTTTTAAAATAAAACTAGCTAAGGCTTTTTTCTCTGACGCTGATAGTTGTGGTAATGCAGGCATCATTCTTCTTCCGGTACTCAGTAATGTAGAAAATAGTTCTTCGTTATATTTTTTATTGATATCAACTAATGGCGGATAATTTCCTGCACCTTTTTGATCTGGACCGTGACAAGCCATGCAAGTGGTTTTATATAATCTTTCTCCTGCTAATAAATTCGTTTCAGCCTGTACTGGCTTATCTTTCAAGTCAACCATGGTTAATACCCAAGGCATTTCACTTGCATTCACATACAAAATTCCAGATGTAGGATCGAATGCTGGTCCGCCCCATTCTGCACCACCATCAAAGCCTGGAAAAATGATTGTTCCAGCTTTAGAAGGAGGGTTAAACATATTTCCTGTTTTGTAAGTAGCCAACCTATTTTTTATATCCTGATAAGAAGAATCTGGAACCAGATTATTTAAGTCTTTTTCCAATAATGCTTGGCGGGCAAAAGGTTTAAAGAATGAAGGAATCGGCTGAGTAGTTGAAGGTTTTTCTCCAGCAAGTTCACTCACATTAGGTACAGGTGTTTCATTGATCGGGTAAATAGGTTTCCCTGTTTGGCGATCGAATAGAAAAATAAAACCACTTTTACTAACACTTACAAGCGCATCTATTTTTTTTCCATCTTTAGTGATGTTGACCAATACAGGTGCAGTTGGCAAATCTCTATCCCAGATATCATGGTGCACTGTTTGGAAATGCCAGATCCGTTTACCGGTTGAAGCGTCTAAAGCCAAAACAGAATTAGCATATAAATTGTCGCCTGTTCTTTTCCCCCCATAAAAATCATATGAAGCTGATCCAATTGGTGCAAAAACAATTCCTTTTTCCTCATCCATACTAAATCCAGCCCATGCATTTGCTCCACCAATATGCAGATAAGCTACTTTATTATCCCAACTTTCATATCCAGCTTCTCCAGGTTGCGGAATGGTATGAAAAATCCAACGCATTTTTCCAGTATGAACATCATAAGCCCTGATATGCCCGGGAGCAGCAGCAGCTTCTTCTGCAACCCTTGTACCTACAATGATTAAGTCTTTATAAATCATTCCCGGGGTAGTTGATGCAACATATAGATTACTTGCATCAACTCCTAAGTCTTGATGCAAATCAATTTTTCCATCAGTTCCAAAAGATGTTATCGGTTTACCCGTTACTGCATTTACGCAATACAAAGATCCGCTTGCAGAATAAAATAGTCGTTGATCGTTTTTCCCATTTTTATAAAATGAAACGCCTCGACAAACGTTCATGGAAAAATAGCCATTCCCTTTTGCTGAAACCGAATTCGGCTCAGCGGGATTGAACACCCATATTTCTTTTCCTGAGCCAGCGTCTAATGCAAATAATTTTAGTTTAGGAGAAACAGCATATAGAACGCCATCAATTATTAAGGGGTTTACTTGAATTTGTGTTTTTTCATCGGCATCACCGGTATGGTATTCCCAGACCTTTTTTAAACTAAACACATTACTTGTATCGATCTGAGCTAAGCTGGAATAATGATTATTGGCTTTATTACCACCATAATTTGTCCATTCAACCGGCGCATGACAAGCAGCTAAAAAAACAATGATAATAGCAATTGATGCGTCTGAAAAATTTTGAAATTTTCTCATATGAGCGGGGTTCAATGATTGAATCTTAAATATACGTTTATCCGTTTTCAAACCAATTTGTATCAATCGAAAATCTCAAGCAACATATTAGTTATCTTTAGCATCTTTAATTAAAGAATAAAACATAGGTTAAGCCAATTTTTTATTTTAAATTTCTAAATTGGGTTCTACATTTTTGCCTTATGATATTGTTTAAGCGTCTCATATTATTTATTCTAGTCTTCACAATATCATTTATTGTAAAAGGGCAAACTGATACTGTTTTTTGGTTTGCCGCTCCAGCTATTACACCTAATCATGCAAACGCACCCATATCGATTCGTTTTTCAGCCTATGCAGTAGCTGCAGACATTACTATCAGTATGCCGGCCAATGCATCCTTTCAACCCATTAGTTTTTCTTTAAATGCAAATACTTCCATCACAAAAGATCTTACCGCATTTTTAAATACATTAGAATCAAAACCTGAGAATACTATTTTAAGGACGGGTATAAAAATCACGGCGAGTAACAAAATTTCAGCTTATTACGAAGTTGATGGACTGAGTAATGGTAATTATTTAAACCCTGAAATTTTTACTTTTAAGGGATCTGCTGGAATAGGAACTAAATTCATGATTCCAGGGCAAAATACATTCGACAATATTCCTAACCCTCCTAAAACTATATTACCGCACAATGGATTTGTAGTACTGGCTACTGAAAACAACACTGTTATTGATATCACACCAAGTAAAGATGCAGTTGGTCATGCAGCTGGCCAAACTTTTTCTATAACATTACAAGCAGGTGAAACTTACACTGTAATAGCAACTAGTTTAATTGGTTCACAACATTTAGTGGCTAGTGTTGTAAAAGCAAATAAACCCATTTCTGTAACTGTGTATGATGACAGTATCGGAGTTCTTGGAGGAAATTATGATCTTGTGGGTGATCAAATAGTACCTGAAGATGTTACAGGTAATGAATACATCATAATAAGGGGTGAATTGGTTCTCAATAATGTTATTAGAGATTACTTCTATGTATTGGCAACAGTGGATGGAACCGATGTATATATGGATGGAATAAGAGTAGCAACCCTTAATCGGGGAGAAATTTTTCCTGGTACACTTTCAAATAATAGTACCTATATCAAAACAACCAATCCGGTTTATGTTAATCAACTAACTGGTACAGGAGGTGAAATGGCCTCTACTAATTTACCCAACATACATTGTACAGGTTCAAATGAAGTTTCATTTGTACGACCTCTTAGCGGTGCATTTAATCTAGCACTTTTGTGTAAAGCAACTGATATTGGTAATTTTTCACTTGATGGAAATGCTCCGGGTACTTCTATTAACGCAAGTATGTTTTCACCAGTACCCGGTACTAATGGCGAATGGATGTTTGCTAAAATAAATGAATTCAATATTAGCCCTAGAGTTCAAGTTGGTATCTCCAGAGTTATAACCAACACTGGATTTTTTCATCTCGGTTTTTTTAATGGTGTTGGTGGAGGGAGTCTCATGGGCTATTTCTCGAATTATACTAAAATAACTTTAAGCCCTAAAGTCATAGGTACTCAATGTACAGGCAATAACTTAATACTTCAGTCGAATCTGGTTTCGGGTGCTACTTACTCTTGGACTGGTCCCAATAATTTTTCAGCTACCACTTCCTCTGCAACAATTAATAATATATCAAGTATACAAACCGGCACTTATAATATTGCAGCCAGTCTTATAGGTTGTGGTACATTTATAGATAGTATTCCTATTAAAGTGAATCCACTTCCAAATGCTACCATTTCAAATAATGATAGCATTTGCCTTGGAAAATCAAAAATACTTTCAATAACATTTACAGGAACAGCTCCATGGACTTTTAGTATTTCTGATGGAACAAAAACTGATACAATTCTACATGTTACAACTGTGCCTTATAATTTAACAGTTAGTCCAATAATAAAAACAACATATAGTATACAACATATCACAGATACTAATTTTTGTTCCAGCAATGTAAGTGCTGTTTTAAATGTTTCAAGTATTGTAAATATCTATCCGCAACCTACTGCAATATTTTCTTTATTATCTCCTTTATGTGAATCAAAAGAAGTATTGTTTACAGATAAATCAACCCCCGGGGCAGGAAATATTACTCGTTGGAACTGGGATTTCAAAGATGGATCTGTTAGCGATCTTACTAGTGGTACAGCATTTAAAAAGGCATTTGCCAGTTATGGTAATTACCCAGTTAGGTTAATGGTTGAAACAGACAAGGGTTGTAAAAGTGATACAACTATTTTCAATACTAAGATTAATCCTTTACCAAAAGTTGGTTATGTGTTACCTGAAGTTTGCGTTACAGATGGAGCTGCAACTTTTACCGACACCAGTTCTATTGCAGATGGAAGTCAATCTCAATTTATTTGGAACTGGACTATTTTTCCTGGATTAAACAATAACAAACAACCCGTTTTTGTAAATGCAACAGTACAAAATGCTAAAGTGTTAGTTACAAAAGAAGATTACTATAATACCATGCTGAAAATAACCAGCAAGGACGGATGTACTGATTCTTTAATACAGCAATTTACTGTAAACGGACCCACACCGAAAGCAAGTTTTTTGGTGTTGAAAAAAGATAGTTTATGCAGTAACGCATTCACAAAAATCCTGAATACATCCACAGTTGATTTTGGCTACGTTACTAAACTTGATATTTATTGGGATGCCATTAACAGCCCTGCAGCAAAACTTACCGATCAAAATCCTGGTTTAGGATTTACTTATAATAATTGGTACCCTAATTTACCAATACCAGCTATTCAAAGCTATTCTATCAAAATCACAGCCTATTCTGGAAATTCAGCGGCTTGTCAAAATAGTGTTACCCAAATAGTTTCTATATACCCACAACCAAAAGCAAATTTTTCAAGTTCGGCAGTAGAAATTTGTGCAAACAATAGCATTCAGTTTAAAGATTTAAGTAATGGAATAACAGGTGCCATTAATAATTGGAACTGGAATTTTAGTAATAACAATTTAGCAACTGGACCAAATCCACTTACAAAATTTACTGACTCTGGAAATATTCAAGTAAGTCTACAAGTAACTAATTCACAGGGATGTTTAAGTGATACCGCGATCAAACAAATATTAGTATATCCTAATCCCGTTTTAAAAATGGCCGGTTCAAAAGTTGTGTTAGAAGGTGCCAGTGTAAGTTTGAGTCCACAATTTATTTATGGCGCTCAATTAAATTATTTGTGGACTCCTTCCCAGTATTTAAATAATGATACCGCTTTAGCACCTATTTCAACTCCAACAAATGATATTACGTATCGGCTATTGGTTACAGGTATTGGAGGTTGCTCTATTTCCGATACATTATTTGTAAAAGTTTTAAAGAACCCTGTCATCCCAAATGCCTTCTCTCCAAATGGAGATGGTATCAATGATGTATGGAAAATCGATTACCTCGATACTTATCAGGGCGCTACTGTTGACATATTTAATCGCTACGGACAAAAAGTATATAGTTCTATCGGATACCCTAATCCCTGGAATGGAAAATATAATGGTAAAACGCTACCTGTTGGTACCTATTACTACATCATCAATCCAAAAAATGGAAGGCAAACATTTAGTGGTTCAGTTACTATTATTTTGTAATTGTATTAAATTGCAAGACGTTTAATATCTGCTCCAAGATTTCGTAAACGCTCATCGATAAATTGGTAGCCACGATCTATTTGTTCAATATTCTGAATCGTACTTTTACCTTCTGCACTCAATGCAGCAATCAGCAATGCCTGACCTGCTCGAATATCAGGGCTACTCATGGTAATACCCCGAAGTGCCTGCTTTCTACCAAGACCTATCACTGTTGCACGATGTGGATCACAAAGAATGATCTGTGCACCCATGTCAATCAATTTGTCAACAAAAAACAATCTGCTTTCAAACATTTTTTGATGTACCAATACACTACCTATAGCTTGAGTTGCTACTACTAATACAATGCTTAAGAGGTCTGGAGTAAATCCTGGCCATGGATGATCATATATGGTTAGGATACCGCCATCCATATAAGTTTGAATTTCATAACTGTCTTGTGCCGGTATATAAATATCATCTCCTTTTATCTCCAGTTTAATTCCTAGCTGTTGAAATTTTTCAGGTATCACTCCCAGATTTGCTACGCCAGCATCTTTAATAGTGATCTCGCTTTGAGTCATAGCAGCCAGCCCAATGAAACTTCCTATTTCAATCATATCAGGCAACATCTGGTGATTAGTTCCATTTAATTTTTCTACTCCTTCTACAATTAATAAGTTACTACTGATTCCACTGATCTTAGCGCCCATGCGATTTAGCATTTTGCATAATTGCTGTATATAAGGTTCGCATGCTGCATTATAAATGGTAGTAGTTCCTTCAGCTAAAACAGCTGCCATCAATATATTGGCCGTACCTGTTACAGAAGGTTCATCTAAGCACATGAAACAACCATGCAACTTGGGAGAACTAAGTTTAAAACAACTGTGCAAATCATCATATTCAAATTTTGCACCTAATTTTTCAAATCCAATGATATGTGTATCAAGTCTTCTTCTTCCAATTTTATCACCTCCTGGTTTTGGAATATACGCTCTGTGAAAACGCGCTAACATCGGCCCGGCAAGCATTACACTACCTCTTAATTTTCCACCCTTTTTTCTAAATGCTTCTGAGGCAAGAAAATCTATATCAATATCATCTGCTTGAAATTCGCAAGTATGGCGCGAGATTCTATTTGTTTTAACTCCAATATCTTCCAATAATTCAATCAATAAATTAACATCAAGTATATCTGGGATATTGGTGACGGTAACTTTCTCTGCAGTTAATAAAACAGCTGATATAATTTGAAGCGCTTCATTCTTAGCACCCTGTGGCGTGATGTCGCCTTTTAATTTATTACCACCAATAACTTCGAAGGAACTCATAGTGTTGAATTGTTAGTCAATTTATAATACAAACTTACGCAACAAAAAAGCATCGATTACCGATGCTTTTTATGGCTCATTTCAAATATAATATTTGTAAGGCTTAATATCTCTTTTTAAACTGGCCACCTCTTGAATCAGGCCTGCCACCATTATTTGGTCCACTGCGTTGGCCACCTTGGCCACCCTGACCACCTTGACTACTCTGACCATTACGGTTATTATTATTGGGGCGTCCGCCGTTGCGTTGACCGCCTTGTGCATTTCTATTATTATTAGATCTGCCACCAAAATTTTGCTGCCAACGACCACCGCCATTATTGGGTCTATAATCATCGCGTTCAAAATTCTGATTACGATGCTTGATATATGGTGTGTTGCTAAATTCAAGTTCTCCTCCAGTAATGCTATTCAATTCACTTCTAATAGAATCGTCGTGTACTAGTTCTTTGTGCCAGTTGCTATATGCTAATTTCATATAGTAAGCAATAGCGTGTGCGAAGCCTGCTTTTTTCTCGGGATCTTCTTCTTTCAAAGCCTTATCAATCACCACTTCTAAGTTCTTACCTAAGTGGGCATATTTAGGATGACGTTTAGGATAAGGGATTGGATCCGGTTTTTGTTTATAGGTTTCTTTTTGAGGAATAGGGTACGGACTATCAACTTCTAATTTAAAATCACTAATGAAAAATAAGTGATCCCATAATTTGTGTCTGAAGTCTTCTACATTCTTTAAATGAGGATTCAAAAATCCCATTAATTCTATTACAGCTTGAGCCTGTTGCTGTCTTTTCTCACGATCCTCTATAGTTAATAAATACTCCACCATCTTCTGCACATGGCGGCCGTATTCTTTCATTCCTAAATAATTTCTATCTGTATTGTATTCCATCTGATCATTCAAGTTCATATACAAATGTACAGAAAGCAAGCTATTGGCGGAATTTTTGTCTGTTTTGGTACAATTAGGTCTAAAAAGACAAAAAATGGTGGTTTTAGGAACTATCGCAGAAACTAGGATTCTATCATTATCTTCGTGCCATGGAATCGTTATTGCAAAAAATTGAGGAGTTCAAGCAGGAAATAGCTGCAGCCGAAGCCAGTACTGCGGAATTAGTGGAAGCATTTCGTATCAAATATCTGGGTACCAAGGGTTTGGTGAAATCCATCATGGGCGAAATGAAATCTGTTCCAAATGAACATAAGAAAGCATTTGGTCAGGTTTTGAACGATTTTAAATTGTTTGTTGAAAGTAAATTTGAAACCCTAAAAGAAAATGCAGTGGGCGGTTCTGAAGGTACTGGAAGCAGCATTGACCTTTCTTTACCAGGAGATCCAATTGCTGTTGGAACCCGTCATCCATTGAATATTGTTCGAAATCAGATTGTATCTATATTTCAACGTTTGGGATTTGCTGTTGCAGAAGGACCAGAAATCGAAGATGACTGGCACAATTTTGGGGCCATGAACTTACCCGAGGATCATCCAGCCCGTGACATGCAGGATACTTTTTATATCAATCAAAATCCAGCTTGGTTATTAAGAACACATACGAGTAGTGTACAAGCAAGGGTAATGGAATCACAAAAGCCTCCAATTAGAGTAATATGCCCGGGCAGAGTTTATCGGAACGAAACCATTTCAGCACGCGCACACTGCTTCTTTCATCAGGTGGAAGGTTTGTATATTGATGAAAATGTAAGTTTCGCAGATTTGAAACAGACCTTATACTTTTTTGTACAAGAAATGTTTGGAAAAGATGTGAAAGTTCGTTTTAGACCAAGTTATTTTCCATTCACAGAACCGAGTGCAGAAATGGATATCAGTTGTTTGATCTGTGGTGGCGATGGTTGTAATATTTGTAAACACACAGGATGGGTTGAGATCTTAGGAAGTGGTATGGTGCATCCTAAAGTGTTGGAAAATTTTGGGATTGATTCTAATAAATATACCGGCTTTGCTTTTGGTATGGGTGTTGAACGTATTACTCAATTGAAATACCAGGTAAACGATTTGCGTTTGTATTCGCAGAATGATGTTAGATTCTTGAAGCAATTTACTGGGGTGGTATAATAAGTTAAAAGGCAAAATTCAAAAGTAAAAACTGATGGTAAAATGCATCTTTTTGACTTTTTACTTTTGCCTTTTGACATTAATTCTCCTATCTTGACGGCGTTATCGTTTCAATAAAGCCCCCCTATTTCATGCTTGCTATTATTATTTTCTTCCTAAGCCATTGGTTTTTATCCTTGTTTTTTCATTCATTTTTTTTGCATCGATATGCTTCTCATAAAATGTATGAGATCAGTAAAAATTGGGAAAGGGTATTTTATGTAAGTACATGGCTGGTGCAGGGCTCGTCTTATCTTGTACCTCGCGCGTATGGTGTGATGCATCGGATGCACCATGTATATAGCGACACAGAAAAAGATCCACATTCTCCGCATTTTTTTAAAGATGTGTATCAGATGATGAAGAGTACTATTAATATTTTTCGTGGCTTTTTAACCGGAAAGAATTTACCAGAGGCTCAATTTACAAAAGACTATTTACCGGTTTGGGATAAGCTTGATAAATTTGGTCATCACATCATAACCCGCATTGCTTTCGGTGCTTTGTATACCACATTCTATATTTATTTTGCCCCAAATGCCTGGTGGTACTTGTTATTACCCGTCCACTTTTTAATGGGACCCATTCAAGGTGCCGTTGTGAATTGGTGTGGTCATAAATACGGCTATAGCAATTACGATAATGGAGATCAATCCAAAAATTCATCTCCCTGGGGAATTGTTTTAATGGGCGAATTATTTCAGAATAATCACCACTTTGCAAAAGACGATGCCAATTTCGCCAAGAAATGGTTTGAATTTGATCTAACCTTTTTTGTAATGCGCGGAATGAATGCTGTTGGAATTATTAAATTGAATAAGTCGGTCATCCACCCTTAAATAATTTTACCGTAGAGTATTTTAAACACTCTTATTTAATTTTTTTTATATATTTTAATTGTACATGATTATAAAGTGATTTCATTTGACCAATTGCAATTGAATTAAGTTGAATTAATCTAACTTTTTGTGTTAATTCCTGATGAATTAATACCGAATTGATACTTTCTAAATTCGAAAGAACTACTAATTGTTCAAGAGTTGCCCAATCTCGAATGTTTCCCTCTTTACCTGTATTTTCAATTTTCCATTGTCTAGCTGTTTTACCAAAAAGTGCCATGTTTAAAATATCGGCCTCAAGGGCATAAATGATTGTAATTTCTTTTTGTGTAAGTAAATGAGGGATGATTTTTTCTTTTATAGAATCAGTCAGAATTTTGTAATTGACTTTTGATAGGATTCTTTGGATATTCCATTCAGAATGAAGTTGTATAGATTCATTTTCTTTCAATCTTTGAAACTCCTTGATCAAATAAATTTTAAATTCTGCCGAAATCCACATACCAAATTCAAATGCAATATCAATATGAGCATATGTACCTCCGTATTTACCAGCAGTTGCTTGAAGGCCGATGGCATTGGTTTTATCAACCCATTCTTTTACGCTTAGCCTATAACTATTTAAACCTGCTTGACTTTTAATTATGGCAAATTCGCCATAATTAAAATTTTGATTATTGACGACTTCCCAAATACCAATAAACTCAATAGTGTTCCTGTTTCTTAACCAATCTGATATAAAGAAAACGCCTTCTTTCCCTCTTATCATATCTGTAAGTGAAATGAATTTTTGCCCAGACTCCTCTTTTATGCCAATTTGAATCCCCTTTACTGTTATGGATTTGCCCTCCTTCATTTTAAATATTTCTTTTAAAATACAAGCATGTATTTTGAAATCATAGTTTATGAACTAAAATGAATTTATAATTCAGTAAATGTTTTCACAGCACACATATTTTACGCTTCACTCGAATCTCTTACCTTTAAATAATGGTTCACACCACTAGAGGAATAGTTCTGCGTACTGTAAAATATGGTGATACCAGTATCATCACAACAGTATATACTGCTTTGTTCGGGGTGCAGAGTTATATTGTGAAAGGTGTGAGAAAAAGCAGTAAAACCTCTGCGGGTAAAGCAAGTTATTTTCAACCCGCTGCTTTATTAGATATGGAAGTGCATCAAAACAATATGAAGCACTTGCAATTCATACGCGAGTATCAGTGGAGTTATTTGTACGAAACAGTTCTGTTCGATGTGGTAAGAAACACGGTAGCATCTTATATCGTGGAAATTTTACAACATGCATTAAAAGAGCCGGAAGCGAACCCGGAATTATTTTATTTAACGGAAGAAGCTTTGAAGGCTTTAGATAAGGGTTCAGATGCATTTGCAGCAAACCTTCCACTTTATTTTACACTTCAATTGGCTAGTGAACTAGGGTTTCAATTATTAGGCGAGTACAGTAACGATACTCCAATATTTGATTTACAGGAAGGAATGTTTATCAAAGACGCTCCTACACATCCTTATTATATTGATGGAGATTTAGCTAAAATAACTTCTCAGATTTTGCACTGCAAAGAATTAAAAGATCTTGAATATTTATCCCTCAATAGAAATATTCGCAGAGCACTATTAACAGCATATCAAAGTTTCATGTCATTACATATTCAAGACTTTGGAGAAATAAAAAGTCTTTCCATTATTCAGGAAGTACTTGGATAATTTTATAATAGTCGCTTCGCCTTACTGTTTGGTGATAGTGTGTTATTTTCTATTTGATCGATTAATACAACACCAGGAGTTTTCCCTTTTTCAAAACTACCCAGGTGTTCGAAACCTAATGCTTGCGCTCCATTGAAAGTGGCCCACTGGAGTTGTTCTTGAAGTGGGATATTTGTAAAGTGGCTACTGATTGATTTTAACTCGTCTAATATATTGAGTTGATGATTACTTGCTAAACTATCTGTACCAACTACAATCCGGCAATCATTTTTTCTAAATAATTCAATCTGGGGCAATGCTTTGCTAATATATTGATTGGCATTGATGCAGAGGCAATAATAAAATTGATTCTCTTGTTCTTGTGAAAGTGCTTTTATAAATTCAATATCATCTTGTTTTGAAAAAACATCATGCACTAATAAAGTATTCTTTGCTCCATTAAAATTGTTTGCAACAGATTGAACACTGCTATTTCCAGTTGCAGAAAAGAAATCTAGATTCACATTCAAATACTCATACAAGCGCATAAAATCGCCGGTCTTATTCAAAAAGAAAGCATCTTCAAATTCTGTTTCTTGATTATGAAGTGTTGTTGTTTTGTTTTTAAAATAAGGTTGCATCAATTTCCATAGCTCATTAGAAACTGAGTATGGCGCGTGCGCGGCCATGCTCAAAGAATGATCTCTCGACTTAATTTTTTCAAACTGCTGATAATATTCCAAACCTTTTTCAAAACGCGAATTTGCAATATGAGGAGTAAAACCACTTAGCTCTAAAAATGTATAATAAGCTAAGCGATTTTTTGCTTTTTGGGTAAAGCTGACGTTGTTATTGCTAATATCACCAATCGCAACAATTCCATTTAAAAGCATTTCGTTTTCAGCGTCTGAAATAGCTTGAAGAATTTCCTCTTCTGGAAAATGTCTTTGCGTCATAATGGAGATCACAAAATCAACCAGACCAGAATACTCTGGAATCAAGCCCTTCATATGACTAAGTTCTAAATGGCAATGACTGTTTACAAAACCCGGACTTAACCAGCCATTCAGTTTTTGAATGTCTTCACCTGCATCAGCAATAGCAACTATTTCAATTACAAGGCCTGCTTCATCTGTTACTAATATATTAGAGCTATCCAATAATGTTGTTCCAGTAAAAAGTTGATCCGCCTGAAATTTTCGAAAAGCCATGCTTGCAATTTGAGCGAAGTTCTGAAAAAGATAAGAGATAAGAGTGGAGAAAAAATAGGGTAATAAAAGATTTCCCCTCCATCGCATGCGATGGAGGGGTGGCTGGAGCGACTGAGCAAACAGACGGGGTGGTTATGCTAGCTATGAAAATATTTTTCCTTAGGATAATTCTCAAAAGAGATTCAACCACCCCAGCCGGATTCCGCTAAAGCGAAATCGGCGTCCCCGACATCGCATGCGATGGAGGGGAAATCTTTTTATTTGACAACAGTATAAATTTTGTTTTCTGAAACGCTTACTACTAGTATAAAAAATTACAAATACTGCCCTGATTCCCAACAAATCCGACCATTTGAGCATGGTACAAAATATTTATGACAAATTTTTTATTGATAATCAATCG
>JBAXHC010000023.1:0-38728 GCA_037139075.1 Bacteroidota bacterium | reverse complement strand
GGCATACAGCTGGGGTGGTTGATGAACTTAGATAATATTTCTTTGAAAACCCACCCCGAATTAATTAATTACAGTCACAGTTTCATTCATCAATTCTCTCACTGCACTTGCTATTCCTTGTGCATCGTATTCGCATTCTCGATGTAATTCTTTAGGACTTCCATGCTCTACAATTCTATCAGGTATACCTAAAATTTTTACTGTTGCTTTATAATTGTACTTGTTCATGAACTCCAGAACTGCAGTTCCAAATCCACCCACTACGGTACCATCTTCAACAGTAACAATTTTATCATATTTGCTAAATGCTTCATGAAGTAAATCTTCATCAATTGGTTTTACAAATCGTAAATCATAGTGTGCAGGATTGATTCCTTCAGCACGCAATTCTCTGATAGCTGCTTGTGCAAAATTACCAGGATGTCCAAAGCTTAGAATAGCAATTGAATCTCCATCTTTTAATTTTCGCCCTTTGCCTATTTGTAATTCTTTGAATGCAGTTCTCCATTCCACCATCATACCTTCACCTCTTGGGAAACGAATCACAAATGGAACTTTATTGTGCTCTAACTGTGCAGTATACATCAGATTGCGTAGTTCTTCTTCATTCATGGGTGCACTGATCACTAAATTCGGAATGCATCGCATAAAAGAAATATCATAACAACCATGGTGTGTTGGTCCGTCTTCACCCACAAGACCTGCTCTGTCTAAACAGAACACAACGGGTAATTTTTGTATAGCTACATCATGCACTACTTGATCATAAGCCCTTTGCATGAAGGATGAATAAATATTACAGAACACACGCATTCCTTGTGTGGCCAAACCGGCACTAACGGTTACCGCATGCTGTTCACAGATACCCACATCAAAAGCACGATGTGGCATTTTGTCCATCATAAATTTCAAGGAACAACCACTTGGCATGGCAGGAGTAACCCCCATGATCTTATCATTCATTTCTGCTAGCTCAATCATAGTATGACCAAATACATCCTGATATTTCGGAGGCTGAGGTGCATCAGATTTTTTCTTCACAATTTCACCCGTAAGTTTATCGAATAATCCTGGTGCGTGCCATTTTGTTTGGTCTTTTTCTGCAAGTGCATATCCCTTTCCTTTAACTGTTACAATGTGTAATAATTTAGGTCCAGGAATGTTTTTTAAATCTTTTAATGTATCAACTAAGTTGGTAATATTATGTCCGTCAATTGGCCCAAAATAACGCAGATTCAGGGCTTCAAAAAGATTACTGCTTTTTGAAACAATCCCCTTCATATTCGCTTCTAATTTGCTGGCCATTTCTCTGCTGAAAGTTTTTCCAACAGGAAGTTTCCCCATCAAGTTCCAAATCTCATCACGCATCTTATTATAAGTGGGAGAGGTTGAAATATCTGTTAAGTAACTTTTCAATGCACCTACATTGGGATCGATACTCATGCAATTGTCGTTCAAAATAATCAACACATCACTATCGGCCACACCTGCATGATTCATTGCTTCAAAAGCCATACCTGCTGTCATTGATCCATCCCCAATTACAGCAACAGATTTTCTATTTTCACCTTTATATTTTGCAGCCATCGCCATTCCCAAAGCAGCGGAAATAGAAGTTGATGAATGACCTACACCAAAAGTATCGTATGGGCTTTCCGTTCTTTTTGGGAATCCACTGATTCCATTATACTTTCTATTAGTAACAAACTTATCTCTTCTACCTGTAAGAATCTTATGGCCATAAGCTTGATGACCAACATCCCAAACCAATTGATCATATGGGGTATTGTATACGTAATGCAAGGCAACACTTAGTTCAACTACTCCAAGACTGGCAGCAAAGTGGCCACCATGAACACTTACTACATCAATAATATATTGACGAAGCTCTGTGCTTACCTGATGTAATTGATCGCGATTTAGTTTTTTAAGATCGTCGGGGCTATCTATTTTTTGTAAGAGTGGGCCTGCAAGTATCTCCATGAACCATAAATTTATATGTAAAAATAGGCAATTAACATTAAGCAATTGCCCTATATAAAGAATATAAACATCAACGCTTTGAGATGGTTCACCGCATTAAACATATATTTCTGCCAAATAGAAGCTGATTTTACCATTAATCCCAATTCGGGGTATTATGGTTTGGCTTTCAAGTTATATTTGCCCTTACATGAGATTGAAATCTTCCGCATATTGGTATTGCCAATTAGGTGGTTGGCTGTTTTATAGCCTGACCTGGGTATTCTTTGCCTTTTTGTTTGAACAGAAATACACCAGCATGTTTTATTCCAGGTTGTTCCTGAACATTGGATCCGGCTTGATTTTTACGCATTCATTGCGCTTTTTTATCATCAAATTCGATTTAAAACCACCCTTACAAAAGCAGAAATGGGGACGGTTAGCTATTCTGATTGTACTCACTTGTGTGCTGTATAATTATGTGAATAGTCAATTAGTAGAGTGGTTTCATTTGTTTGACCCTGCCAAAAAGACTTCTGTTTTAAAGCGTTTCTGGGGTAATGTTCTTTTTGATTCCCCTTTAATTTTTATTTGGACCAGCATTTACTTTATCTGGCACTATGTAGAATTAGGCAGAAAAACCGAAGTTCAAAAAGTTAAATTAGAATCTCTGGTTAAAGAGCTCGAGCTTAAAACCATCAAGTCTCATATCAATCCTCATTTTATATTCAATGCATTGAATAGTATTCGTGCATTGGTTGATGAAAATCCGGATAGAGCAAGAACAGCTATTACCGAGCTGAGTAATATTTTAAGGAGCAGTATGCAGACAGAAAAAATGGAATTGGCTCCATTAGAAAAAGAATTGAATATCGTAAAAGATTATTTAGCCTTAGAGCATATCCGTTTTGAAGATCGCCTAAGAATTGAATATGATATTGATGAAGATACCATGGACCAGCCAGTTCCTCCCATGATGCTGCAGACCCTGGTAGAGAATGCCATAAAGCATGGCATCAGTAAACATAAAGAAGGTGGGATTGTTAGAGTTATATCTGACTTTACCAATAATCATCATGAACTCATTGTTCAAAACACGGGCCATTTAAATGGGGCGGTTGAAGATATGATTGATGGTTTTGGCATAAAGAGCACCAGAAATAGGCTGAAAATTTTATTCGGGGATAAAGCAAGTTTCGAAATTCGAGATATGAAGGATAAGGAAATGGTGGAAGCGATAGTAAAACTACCTTTGAAAGAAGTATATTAGATAACACTTGATATGTAAACTATGGCAATTAGAGCAATCATTATTGACGACGAGCGACTCGCTCGAAATGAGTTGAAAAAATTATTACAGGATCATTCTGATATCGAAGTAATTGAAGAAGCCGCGAATGTAGATGATGGTATCGAAAAAATTGAAACCTTAAATCCTGATTTAATTTTTCTGGATATTCAAATGCCAGGTAAAACTGGGTTTGATTTACTTGCAGAAGTAGAAAAAGCGCCTAGGGTGATTTTTACTACGGCTTATGATGAGTATGCCATCAAAGCTTTTGAAGTTAATGCTTTAGACTATCTCTTAAAACCTGTAGAACCCAAACGGTTAGCAGATGCAATTCAAAAATTACATTTAGAGATCAGTAAAGAAAATGCAGGATTGAATGGTTTGAACAGAGGTCCTTTAACTGAATTTGATCAGGTATTTGTAAAAGACGGCGAACGTTGCTGGTTCGTAAAACTAGGAGAGATTCGATTATTTGAAAGCGTGGGTAATTACGCAAAAGTTTTCTTCGGCACCAATAAACCTTTGATCTTAAAATCATTAAATGCACTGGAAGAAAGATTAGACGATCGCATGTTCTTCCGTGCCAATAGAAAACATATCATCAATCTTCGTTGGATTGATAAAATTGAACCCTATTTTAATGGGGGATTACTAGTTGATTTAAAAGGTGGTGAAAAAATTGAGGTTAGTCGTAGACAAACGGTTAAGTTTAAGGAGATGATGAGCCTTTAAAAGTGAGAAGCGAAAGAAATCAGCGAAAATCCGTTTTATCAGTGTCATCCGCGTCCTATTCAATTTCGCAAAAATATATATAAAAGTTAGGTGTATCAGTTTGCACCTATTTTTTTAATACCCCAAACTATTGCATATGAAAAAAGTAATCTTAGCATTATTTGTATTAACCACTTCATTGCTGCAAGCACAGAATATTGATAAAATTATCAATGCAAAAGAAGTAGAGCGTATCGAGAAAACTTTGTCTTCTGATGATATGCAGGGAAGAAAAACATTCTCTGAAGGGATAGAAAAAGCAGCGAATTTTATTGCAGAAGAATTTAAACAAACAGGCTTGCAAACCTGGAAAAATAGCGGTACTTATCTTCAGGAATTTACCATGGTGAAACCTAAATTTCTCAGTGTTTCCGGTAGTTTTGAGAATATGCCTTTGGAAAGTAAAGATGTAATTGTGATTACTTCCAAAGCGGAACTTGCCATTAACGAAAAATCTGGTTTTGAAATTGTTAGTATTAAAGCTGGAGCAAATATTTTTTCCGAGGCATCTAAATATATCCAAGCAGGTAAAAACTATTTGGTGATTGTGGATACCTCTTTTGCTAAGAATTTCAGTCGCCTTACAGGTTTTAAACGCCAGCTTTTTAAATCTGAAAATTCAGTCGTTTTTGTTTTGTCAACCCAACAGCCAAAAGTTTTTTCAATTAGTGCAAAACATGAAATTACCGAGCAAAAGCTTTCTAATGTAATTGGTGTGATACCCGGAAAAAGTAAAAAAAATGAGTATGTTATTTTCTCAGGACATTACGATCATTTAGGTATTGGGAAAGCAGTAAATAATGATTCGATTTATAATGGCGCCAATGATGACGCCGCTGGAACCACAGCCATGATCATGCTATCGAAATACTTTAAAGAGAAAAAGGATAACGAACGCACATTAATTTTTGTGGCATTTACTGCAGAAGAAATTGGCGGATTTGGAGCACAGTATTGTTCCAGACAATTTAATGCCCAGGACGTAAAAGCAATGTTCAATATTGAAATGATTGGAACGGAAAGTAAATGGGGTAAAAATTCTGCCTATATCACAGGATATGAAAAAACAGATATGGGTAAAATTTTACAAGAAAATTTAAATGGAACAGGATTTACATTTTATCCTGACCCTTATACTGATCAAAATTTATTTTATCGTTCAGATAATGCAACCCTTGCTAGACTAGGTGTTCCTGCTCATACTATTTCTACATCCAAAATGGATAGTGAGCCAAATTATCATAAAGTTTCTGATGAAATAGGAACTTTGGATATGGACAATATGGCCATGATTATTAAAGCTATTGCACTAAGTTCTAAAGGAATTATAAGTGGAAAAGATACTCCATCAAGAGTGGATGTGTCCGGTCTTAAATAGTTACAGGCACGCTGTGAATGGCGGCACTAATTTCATTGATAAGGCTAGCATCTTTTTCGATGGCGTTTCCTACCACGATAATATCGCCACCAGCTTTGCAATTGAGATAAGCTTTTTCTGGTGTTGTAATGCCACCACCAATTATTAGAGGGATCTCTATGTTGCGTGCTACTTTTTCTATCATGGGTTCAGTGATGGGGCGCTTAGCACCGCTGCCTGCATCCATATAAATCAGTTTCATGCCAAGCATCTCACCTGCCATTGCTGTACACATTGCGATATCGTTTTTATCGGCAGGAATAGGGGTCGCATTTGAGATATAGGATACTGTGGTTGGCGCACCACCATCTACCACCATATAACCAGTAGGCATAATTTCTAATCCGCTATTCCTAACAAAAGGAGCACTAATCACGTGCTGTCCGATTAACAACTCTGGATTGCGTCCAGAAATTAAAGAGAGATATAATAATGCATCTGCATACTTGCTTACTTGAGAAGGAGAACCCGGAAAAAGTATGACTGGGATATCGCAGCTGGCTTTTATTTGCTGAATGCACTGGTCTAAATGAGTAGATATTACCAGACTTCCACCTACAAAAAAATAGTCAACCCCAGCATTAACTGCTAAGTGAATCAATTCTTTTATTTTGACGGCATCCACTTTGTCAGGGTCAATAAGTACAGCGAAAGATTTCTTCCCCTGTCTTTTTTTGTCTAAAAACTGACTGTAGATGGATAATTTCATAGCTAAACAGCAAATGCTGTGCTGCAAAAATGCAAAAAAGTTTTTATTTAATCTGTTTATTAGACAGATGTTTCTGCAAATCAGTCTTTTTCAACAATAAATCGTCAAAAAAAAGACATTAGATACAACTTAAAACATTCTAATATGAAATGTTTATCTATTTACAAAATATACTTGAAATGCCGGCTTTTTTTTCCACAAATTCTTTTCTACAACTGTGGACATTGCAGCAAAATCAACCCTGAATGGGGGTATAGGTTTATCCACCATCCTTATCCACAATCTGTTGATATTTACCATCTTGAATTATGCCTAGGGAAGAATATTTTCGTCTACCGCTTAACAATTCGTTAACGGCGTTCGTATATCACAACTCATTAAATATATCTGTATTATGGCTACTCGTACTAACAAAGGCTTGCAGTTTTCTCGCCTCTTCACTAAAGATGGAGTTACTCCTTTTGAAATGTTTGAATACGACTATCGTGATAGCGTTATTAAAAATCCAAATGGAGAGAAGGTATTTGAAATGAATAATGTAGAAGTTCCAAAACAATGGAGCCAGATTGCTACAGATATTCTTGCTCAAAAATATTTTCGTAAAGCAGGTGTGCCGCAAGCTGATGGTTCTTTGGGGAGAGAAACCAGTGTAAAGCAAGTAGCACATCGTATGGCTAATTGTTGGCGCGTTTGGGGTGAGCGTAATGGTTATTTCGCTTCTGAAAAAGATGCACAAATATTTTATGATGAGTTAGCATATAGCATTTTAAATCAGGCTTGTGTTCCTAACTCACCACAATGGTTCAATACTGGTTTACACGAAAGCTATGGCATAACAGGTAAAGCTCAGGGCCATTTTTATGTAGATGGGAAAGATGGTCAATTAAAAAGATCAACCAATGCTTATGAGCGTCCTCAACCACACGCTTGTTTTATCCTGAGTGTATCAGATGATTTGGTTAACGATGGTGGTATCATGGATCTATGGGTTCGTGAAGCACGTATTTTCAAATATGGCTCTGGTGTTGGAACAAACTTTTCACATATCCGCGGTGGTGGTGAAAGATTAAGTGGTGGTGGAACTTCTAGTGGATTAATGAGTTTCTTAAAAATAGGTGACCGTGCAGCTGGTGCAATCAAAAGTGGTGGTACTACTCGTAGAGCAGCTAAAATGGTGTGCTTGGATTTAGATCATCCAGAAATCATGGAATTCATTAACTGGAAAGTTGGTGAAGAGAAAAAAGTGGCTGCATTGGTAGCTGCTGGTTACGATAATAGTTATGAAGGGGAAGCTTATATGACTGTTGCTGGACAAAACAGTAATAACTCAATTCGTATTCCTAATGAATTCTTTAAAGTATTAGAAGAAGGTGGCGATTGGGAATTGAAAGCACGTACCGATGGTCGTGTGATGCAAAAAATTCCTGCGAAAGATGTTTGGGATCAAATTGCTTATGCAGCATGGAGTTGCGCAGATCCCGGAACTCAATATGATACTACAATCAATGAATGGCATACTTGCCCACAAGGAGGACGCATCAACGCTTCTAACCCTTGTTCAGAGTATATGTTCTTAGACAATACAGCTTGTAACCTGGCTTCAGCTAACCTGATGAAGTTCTTTGATCCTAAAGACAATTCATTTGATGTTAAAGGTTTTGAATATACTTGTCGACTCTGGACAACTGTGCTGGAAATCTCTGTATTGATGGCGCAGTTTCCTTCTAAAGAAGTTGCTGAATTAAGTTACGACTATCGTACACTGGGTCTTGGTTTTGCAAACTTGGGTTCTATGTTGATGGTAAGTGGTATTCCATATGATAGTGAAGAAGCGCGTGGCATTGCCGGAGCTATCACTGCTATCATGACGGGTATTGCATATAAAACTTCAGCTGAAATGGCGGGCTTCTTGGGCGCATTTCCACGTTATGAAGAAAACAAGGCAGACATGTTGCGTGTGATGCGTAATCACCGCGCTGCTGCGTATGACGCAACTGAAGCTTATGAAGGATTAAGCGTTAAACCAATTGGTATTAATGCTAAGTATTGTCCAGATTATTTATTGTCTGCTGCTACTAAAGCATGGGATGATGCTGTTCAATTGGGCGAAAAATATGGTTACAGAAACGCTCAAACAACAGTTATCGCTCCAACTGGAACGATTGGCTTAGTGATGGATTGCGACACTACAGGTGTTGAGCCTGACTTCGCATTAGTAAAGTTTAAAAAGTTATCAGGTGGTGGATATTTCAAAATCATCAACCAATCTGTACCTGCTGCATTAAAGAACTTAGGATACACTGCAGCAGAATCATTAGCAATCGAACAATATGCAGTTGGTGCAGCAAGTTTTGAGAATGCTCCTTTCATCAACAATAAAACATTGGCTGAAAAAGGATTCACTCCTGCTGAAATAGAAAAATTAAATGGAGCTGCTCGCTCTGCTTTTGAAATAGCATTTATTTTCAACCGATTTACTTTAGGCGATGCTTGTATGCAACGTCTTGGATTTACGGAAGAAGAGTATAGCGATTGGAACTTCAATTTATTAGAAGCAATAGGATTCAATGAAGATGAGATCTTGGCAGCAAATGATTATATCTGTGGAACCATGACTATTGAAGGTGCTCCTTTATTAAAACCAGAACACTTATCAGTATTTGATTGTGCTAACAAATGCGGTAAGAAAGGGGAAAGATATATCCACGCTCATGGACATATTAAAATGATGGCTGCCTGTCAACCATTCTTGAGTGGTGCAATTTCTAAAACGATCAACCTTCCTAACGAAGCAAAAGTAGAAGAGATTGCAGACTGTTATTTATTGAGCTGGAGCTTAGGATTAAAGGCAAATGCTTTATATCGTGATGGTTCAAAATTAAGTCAGCCTTTAAGTACCAAATCGGATAAAAAGAAAAAAACAGAAGATACTGCTTCAGAAGAAGTGGTAGATCAAGCAGCGCTTCTTGGTGAAAGCAATATTGTAGATCTTGGAAAATTAACAGTGGAAGAATTATTGGAAGAAGTTACTAAGCGTATGCAAGCTTCTCCTGATACTAATTTGAAACGTGCACTTTCAAAAATCGTAGAAAGAAAATCTCTTCCAGCTAAACGACATGGCTTTACACAAAAAGCTAAAATTAATGGTCAGGTTTTATTCTTAAGAACTGGAGAATTCCAGGATGGAACATTAGGAGAAATCTTTATCGATCTGGCTAAAGAAGGTTCTACTTTAAGAAGCTTGATGAACTGTTTTGCAATCTCAATTTCTGTTGGACTTCAATACGGTGTTCCATTAGAAGAGTTTGTAGAGAAATTTGTATTCACCAAATTCGAACCAGCCGGAATGGTAGACCATCCAAATATTAAAACAACTACATCATTGGTTGACTTTGTATTCCGTGCTCTAGCATTTGATTATTTAGGAAGAACAGACTTGGTTCACGTGTTAGATAAACCACAGGTAGAAAATACCGGGGAAGAGGAGGGGGAAGCCATTTTTTTGGGAAAGCCTGAGTTGAGTAGTATTCGTGTAACTGCACCATCTGCAAGCACTACTGCTCCAACAGCAAAGACTGAAAAAGTAGCAATGAAATCATACGGACTGGACGCAGTGAATGCAGCAGCAAAAAGTATGCAAAGCGATGCACCTTCTTGTAATACTTGCGGACATATCACTATTCGTAGTGGTACTTGTTACAAGTGTTTGAATTGTGGTAATAGTATGGGATGCAGTTAAGAAGTGAAAAGTGAAAAGTGAAGAGCCGCAACATTGGGTTGATGACAGCAATGTCTTAGCCATAGTTTTTAAACCGTACCTGGTTTTATGCCGCCCCAAATATGGGGCGGTTTTTTTATATAATCTATGGTTTAAAATTTCCCCTCCATCGCACGCGATGGAGGGGTGCGAGCGCAGCGATGCCGGGTGGTGTGGGGCTGTTCATTCTGGATATAATTCTCTATCTCCTATTTTCTTCTTCCATTCTTCACTTTTATCTTTTATCTCTTCACTAATTTTCTTACATTTATTCTTCTAACAATTCTAAAAATTCAAATAAGCTATATGGGAGATCTTCAGATCAAAAAACAGCCAAAAAAATACGACGCTGTGATTGTTGGTTCTGGTGCAGGTGGCGGAATGGCCGCATACACTTTATCGAAAGCCGGATTAAAAGTTTGTTTGATTGAAGCAGGCCCTAGTTATGATCCTGCTATCAATTCTTCACAATTAAAAAATCCATGGGAGTCGCCTAGAAGGGGTGCTAGTACTAAGTTTCGCCCATTTGGAGATTTCGACGGATGTTATTGGGGTTGGGAAATTGATGGTGAGCCTTATACCATGAAAGAAGGCTCGGATAAATGGGATTGGTGGCGTGCACGTATGATTGGTGGAAGAACGAATCATTGGGGCAGAATCTCTCTTCGCTTCGGACCAAAAGATTTCAAAAGAAAAAGTATTGATGGCCTGGGAGATGATTGGCCTATCAGTTACGATGATGTAAAACCTTATTACGATAAGATCGATAAATTAATTGGAGTGTTTGGTTCTGTGGAAGGATTGCCAAATGATCCAGATGGTATTTTCTTGCCAGCACCTAAACCTCGCTTGCATGAATTAATGATCAAAAAATCTGCAACCGGAATTAATATTCCAGTTATTCCTTCCCGCTTATCTATCCTCACAAAAAAAATTAATGAAGAAAGAGGAGCTTGCTTTTTCTGCGCGCAATGCGGTAGAAGTTGTAAAGTGTATGGCGATTTTTCTTCCTCTTCCGTTTTGATTAAACCCGCTATTATGACGGGGAATATAGATGTCATTACAAATGCAATGGCTCGGGAAGTATTGACCAATGCAGAAGGGCTGGCAACAGGTGTTTCTTTTATCGACAAGACTGATAACCAGGAATACCAGGTATTCGGAAAAGTTGTGATCCTTGCAGCAAGCACTTGCGAAACAGCTCGTTTATTGCTCAATTCAAAATCACAACGTCATCCAAATGGATTAGCAAATGATAGCAATGTAGTTGGTAAATATTTACACGATTCTACTGGTGCAGCAATGGGAGGCGTTCTTCCGGAACTCTTTGGACGTAAGCGTTACAACGAAGATGGGGTAGGTGGTATGCACGTATATACTCCATGGTGGTTGGATAATAAAAAATTAGATTTCCCTCGTGGCTATCACATTGAATATTGGGGTGGAATGAGCCAGCCAGCTTATGGTTTTGGTATGGGCATTGAATCTCAAAACGGAAAATTTCAGGTGAATGGAAAAACCAAAGAAGCCGGTGGATATGGAGAATCATTAAAAGAAGACCAACGCTTTTTCTATGGAGCAGGCGTAGGAATGGCTGGCCGAGGTGAGGCCGTTCCAAACATCAATAACTACTGTGAAATAGATCCAAAAGTGGTTGATAAATATGGTATCCCTGTTTTGCGTTTTCATACAAATCATTCTGATTATGAAATCAAGCAAGCAAAACATATGAAAGAAACTTTCAAGGAAATCATGCACAATATGGGCGCGATTATTACTTGGGGGGCAGAAGATAATGAGAAGAATAAATGGGGACTAAGTAATCCAGGTAATATCATTCATGAAGCAGGTACTGTTAGGATGGGAGATGATCGTAAAACATCAGCATTGAATAAATGGAGCCAAGCACACGATTGCAAAACATTATTCTGTGTAGATGGAAGTCAGTTTACTTCTCAAGCCGATAAAAACATTACATGGACTATTCTTGCCTTATCTATGCGCGCTTCTGAATACATCATCGATGAACTGAAAAAACAAAATTTATAATATCCATTAAGGATGTAAAAATAAAATTATGGACAGAAGAAAATCGATCAAAGCACTCCTGATAGGTTCCATGGCTACAGGCGTATTGGTAGAGGCTTGTAAGCCCAGCGAGAAGAAAGCAATTGCCGAATCAGCAACTGCAACCTTAGATGCCGACCGTATGCAGGAAGAAAAAGATGCATTGAAAAAATTGAATGCACTCGATAAATTTTTCACCCCAGCTGAAATGGCAACCATCACATTATTAGGTGATATCATCATACCAAAAGACGCAGTGAGTGGCAGTGCATCAGATGCAAAAGTGCCAGACTTTATAGAATTTATTGTAAAAGATATGCCGGAGCACCAAACACCATTACGCGGTGGACTTCGTTGGTTAGACTTGCAGTGTTTACAAAGATTTGAAAAAACTTTTACGGGAGCTACGCCTAAACAACAGATTGAAATGGTTGATATGATTGCTTATCCTAAAAAAGCAAAACCAGAAATGGCACAAGGTGTAAGTTTCTTTAACCTAATGCGCGATTTGGTTTCAACAGGTTTCTATACCTCTGAAATGGGCGTAAAAGATATCGGCTATCAGGGTAATGTTCCCAACCAATGGAACGGCGTGCCAGACGATGTTTTGAAACAATATAAAATGGCTTATTCCGAAAGAGAACTTAAAGAGTGTGTGAAGTTTGATTAATCCTTAATAGCCTTTAATAAAAAGAGACTATCTGAAAAGATGGTCTCTTTTTTTATGGGAATAATTTATAAATTTCTTTGCGATGCAAAACTCTAATTAACTCAATATGGGTGGAAGTTTTATTTAATCCAATTCTATAATCACCAAATCTAATCTTATAAAAGTCTTCATAACCAGTCATTTTCTCAGCTATACCTAATGTTTCTAATGTTGGAGATAAGGCATTTTTTCAAAAACAAATTCCTCAATTTGTTTTCTTCTTTTGATGGGCTGCACTTTTGCTAAATCCTTCAAGAAGGTTTTTGTAAAGTACAATTTCAAAGCTAACTCTTTTTGATTTTTTTATAAACAGATTTAGCTTCTTCCAAAGTCATTTTATCTTCCTGCATAGAAGCCTCAATATATTGGCCAAGTGCATAATCCTCCAATACATCTTCAATTTTCTTGAATGTCTTTAAATCAAGCTGAACAGCAACTTTCTTTTGCTGTTTATTTAGGATATATTTTTCATTCAAATTTAGCATACTTAAAATTATATTATTTTTTGAAATATGGATAAAACGCACTAGAAATTAGAAATAAAATTATTTCATTTATCATTTTTCTCCACAATTCATTCTTCACTAATTCACTGTCGACCCTTCACCAATAGCATCTTCCGGATTCACAAAATGTAATTTTCCGCTTGCATCTTCGGCCATTAGAATCATGCCATTGCTTTCTATTCCACGCATTTTTCTTGGAGCTAAATTCACAACTACAGTAACTTGTTTGCCAACAATTTCTTCAGGTTTAAAATGTAATGCAATTCCTGAAACAATAGTTCTTGTTTCGAAGCCTAACAAAACTTCCAGCTTTAAAAGCTTATCTGCTTTCTCAACTTTCTCAGCACTCAAAATTTTTCCAACACGTAAATCAATCTTTGCAAAATCATCGAATACAATTTCTGATTTTACTGGAACGAATGCTGGTGCAGATTTTTCTTCTTCGCTATTTAATTTTGTTGCTTCCAATGCTGTATGTAATTTTTCTATTTGATAAGTTACTTCGGTGTCTTCGATTTTTCTGAATAATAATTCTGGAGGACGCAAACTATATCCAACGCTCAATAATTTTAATTTTCCTGCATTCTCCCACTCCAACATTTTATCAACTACTTTTAATAAGTGACAGATCTTTTTAGCAGTAAACGGTAAGAAAGGATTGATCAATACTGCCAGATTAGCTGTAATTTGTAAACAGATATGCAAACAGTTGTCGATTAATCTTTGAGCTTCCACTTTTATCTTTCCATTCTCATCAACCTGCTTGGCCAAGATCCATGGCTCTTTCTTTTGCATATACTGATTGCCTGTACGCGCCAGATCAATCACTTCAAATAATGCATCTCTGAATTTATATTGCTCAATTAAGTTTTCTACTTTTTCCTTACTATTTGTAATTGCTTTAATAGCTTCATTATCTAACTCATCGAATAATTCAGGATAAAGCGGGGGCACTTTTCCGTTACACAATTTGTGCATCAACACTAAGGCGCGATTCACAAAGTTCCCGAAAATATTTACCAGCTCACTATTATTCGCATCCTGAAATCCTTTCCAGGTAAATTCACTATCCTTAGTTTCCGGTGCAATCTGAGTGAGATAATAACGAAGTGCATCCGCAAGTTGCGGACCACCGTTTTCTTTATTGATAAAGTCATCTATATAATCCTGCATCTCGAGTTTCCAGTTTCTGCTGGTACTCATTTTATCTCCTTCCAAATTCATGAACTCATTGGCAGGAACATTATCAGGTAAAATATCTCCGTGTAATTTCAACATTACAGGGAAAATAATACAATGGAATACTATATTGTCTTTGCCAATAAAGTGTACCAATTTTGTTTCTTTATCCTGCCAATAAGGTTTCCAATCTTTACCATTATCTAATGCCCATTGTTTGGTGGCACTGATATAACCAATCGGTGCATCAAACCATACATATAATACTTTTCCTTCAGCACCTGCAACTGGCACTTTAATGCCCCAATCCAAATCACGTGTAACGGCCCTTGCTAATAATCCGCCATCAATCCAACTTTTACACTGACCCACCACAGTATTTCTCCAATCAGTTGCATGATCTTTCAAAATCCAGTCACTCAAAAATTTTTCATGACGATCAAGCGGCAGGTACCAATGCTGTGTGGCCTTTTTAATGGGCTTGTTTCCGCTCAATGTGCTTACCGGGTTAATGAGTTCGTCCGGACTTAAAGTCTTTCCACAACGCTCACACTGATCGCCATAAGCACTTTCATAAGCACAGTTTGGACAGGTTCCCTTTATATATCTGTCTGCTAAAAAACTATTAGCAGCTTCATCAAAATATTGTTCACTTGCTTTAATTTCCAGGTCACCATTATCATTCAATACTTTAAAAAATTCCTGAGCCGTTTCATGGTGTAAAGGGGAACTCGTTCTGTGATAGATATCAAATTCAATTCCCAGGTCTTTAAAATTCTGAGCAATGATGGGATGGTATTTATCAATGATTGCTTGTGCAGTAGTGCCTTCTTTTGTAGCTTGAATTGGAATGGCTGTGCCATGCTCATCACTTCCGCAAACAAAAACTACATCGCGTTTTTGTGCTTTAAGGTAACGTACATAAGTATCTGCTGGTAGATAAGCGCCTGCTAAGTGTCCAATATGTTTCAATCCGTTTGCATAAGGCAAAGCGGCTGTAATTAAATATCTCTTCGGGTTCTTCATGTTTAGTTTATAAAGACTGCAAAAGTAAGCAATCTCTGTTTAAGCTGTAGGATTGAAGTCGGTTGGATGTATTTATGGGACACGGATGACGCGGATAAAACGGATTTTCGCTGATTTAATCTGTGTTAATCTGTAAAATCTGCGTCATCTGCGTGCCATTATCTTTATTTTCGCCTATGATCAAATTACCACCCTATTTAAAAAAAGGAGATACAATTGGTATCGTATGTCCCGCTGGATTTATGTCATTGGAAAAAGCCGCAACTTGTATCGAAACCCTACAAGCCTGGGGATACAAAGTAAAACTCGGTAAAACTTTAGGGTCGCAGTTTCATTACTTCTCAGGTACTGACGAAGAGAGAGCTTCAGATTTGCAGGAAATGTTGGATGATAAAACGGTCCATGCGATTCTTTGTGGGAGAGGAGGATATGGCGTTAGTAGAATCATTGACCGGCTGGATTTTAAATCTTTCAAAAAAAATCCAAAATGGGTGATTGGATTTAGTGATATCACCGTTTTGCACGCAGCCCTTTATCAGCAGGTGAAATTTGCATCTATACATTCATCGATGGCCAGTGCATTTAATGATGGCGGTTTTTCTAATGAATATGTACAATCCATTAGAAAAATAATTAAAGGACAGTTAGCTAACTATAATTGTGCGCCTCATGCGTTTAATCATTTGGGTAAATCAAGCGGGGAACTGATTGGTGGAAACCTTTCTTTGATAGTGCATATGATTGGAACCAAAACAGCATATCAAACAAAAAATAAAATTCTATTTATTGAAGATGTAGGAGAATATATTTATCATATCGATCGTATGTTTCTGCAATTGAAGAGAGCCGGATGTTTAGAAGAATTGGCTGGTTTAGTAATTGGTGGATTTACTGACATGAAAGATACAACAGTAGAATTTGGGATGACGGTTTATGAAACCTTGCATGAACATTTGAAAGAGTATGATTTTCCGATTTGTTTTGATTTTCCTGTAAGTCATGAAACGCCAAACTATGCTTTGAAAGTTGGTGTCAAGCATGAACTATCAGTAACAAAAACAAAAACAGTCTTGAAAGAGTTACGTTAATTGCTTTCCTCTGGCAAGGCCCGTCTCATCACTCTAAGCCAATTGCCGTGCATTACCTTTTCAATCTCAATTTGGGTGTAACCTCTTTTTGATAATAGGGATGGAACGATTTGTAGATCTGCAATCGTTTCTATATCATAAGGGCATTGCTCTTTGCCGTAAGCACCATCCAGATCTGTACCAATGCCAATGTGATTGGCATTACCCGCAATCTGACAAATATGATCCATGTGATCGAGCATTATTTCTAAACTGCAATTCATTGCTTTAGGATCTGAAATACCCTTTTGCCAATTTGGAACCATCATCCATGCATCCAGAGCGCCTCCAATTACCGCATCTTTTTGTATCAATGCTTTGATCATATCATCGCTGAATTGTCGGTTATGATTTACGAGCGCCCTGCAATTATTATGACTCGCCCAAACAACTCCGTTATAAATTTCCATGGCATCCCAAAAAGCTTCATCGCATAAATGAGTAGCATCTAAAATCATATTTAATGATTCCATTTCCTTTATTAAGTTTCTACCCATTTCATTTAATGAACCAGTGGAATCTGTTCCATTGGCATAACGTCCAGGTCCATAATGACCCGGACCAACTGCCCGTAAGCCGTATCCATATGCTCGATGTAAATAATCAATATTTACTAAAGAGTCGGCACCTTCTAAACTTAAAATAAAACCAATGGGTTTTTTAGAATTCCAGGTTTGTAAATGATCTGTCAATCCTTTTTGGTCAGATATCTGTATTAGTTCACCCGCTTCTTCCATACTTCTATACCAGCTAAGCTGGGCCTGTGTTTGCGCCCATGCCTGTTCTGGAGAATTCCATCCTTTTAGTTTTGATTCGGGTGATACATACCGTGCAATTTGAGTGGCAACTACCAATCCAATATTTCCGTTTCGCAATTCTGGAAAAGCAACTGTTCCTTTTGCTCTGTCTGGTTTATCATTCATACCTTTTTCACGATCACGTATCGTTAAAACAGGCAGGCGTAAATCGCGATTCCATTCCATCGCGTTCATACTCAAATCAAGGTGGGCATCAACAATCAGCATGTTGCTTTTTTAAATAGTAATTTTTCTATCACGTGCAATCACTTTCCATTGCTGATGCACTTCCTGATTTTCTACAATATTGGCTTCAGCATACAATGCTACCGTTGGGCAAATATGTACAGGTACTCCATATAACACATCTCCTACTTTGTATATGCTGGTATCTTCCACTGTAACACTTAAATGCTCCTCACTCTGTGCTTTCGGAACTGCATTCGGGGCATTTAAAAAGTGAACACGGGGCAATGGATTTTCTGCCGCAACTGCTTTATGGCCAAGGTCGCAACAAAATGTTTTTTCATCAATAATCGAATTGATTCTCGTGATAACCAAAGCCGCATAATCAAAAGGTTCATCAGGCACAATATGTTTGTAGGTCCAGTCCCAAAAAATAAATGTGCCCGGACTATATTCAACGCCTTTTCTATCGGTATGAGTCGGAAAACTTGGAGAGCCACCTACTACCACTTTCATTATTTTTCCATCGAAGGATAAAATGTCTTTTTGTAATTGTTCCACTTTCGCAAATCCTTCATCTGATTTTCTTTTTCTTTCTGTAAAATCGGTATCACGAATATGTCCATCATATCCATGTAAACCTATGATACTGATCCCTTGTAAGGGAGAACATGCTTTATATAAATCAAATGCATTCTCTGCTTTTATCCCAGAACGATTCATGCCAATATTTAAATCGATATATACATCTAAATGTAAGCCCGATGCTAAGAATGCTTCCGATAGTTTTGTTGCAGTGCCTACATTATCAATAAGTGTACAATAATGCGTGGTGGGGAATTTTTTTGTTAAAGAAATTAAACGATGAATTTTAGGACCTGTTGGTTGGTGTGCAAGAATCACATCTGGTGCTTTTATCATTCCCAACATTTCGGCTTCAGCGATGGTAGCACATTTAAATTTGTAAATACCTGCATCCAATAAAAGCTGACATGCTTCACTCATCTTATTAGTCTTAACATGCGGACGCAAAGCTTCTGTGCTTCCAGCCATTTCAATCAATAGTCGAATATTCTCTTTTGCACGATCGGGATATACTAATAATGCAGGACTATCGACAGTCTCAATATTTTTAATTTCGTACCATTCCATTTTTAATTTATTTAGAGTTAAGCTTCATCTTGTAATTCAAAAAGGGCTTCAATTTCAACGGGAATATTGCCGGGTAAGGAACCCATGCCTACTGCACTTCTTACACCAATTCCATTGTCCTCACCCCAGATTTTTGCAAAGAGTTCACTACATCCATTTATAACAAAAGGATGTTTCTCAAATTCGGGAACACAGTTTACCATGCCCAATACTTTAATAACACGTTTGATTTTATTCAGAGAACCAAGGTTAGTTTTAAGTGTTGAAAGAATAGCCAAACCAACCTGCTGTGCGGCAAGCTTTGCTTCTTCCTGTGTTAAATTGTCTCCAACTCTTCCTACTATTAAACTGCCATCATCTTGTACCGTGCCATGCCCAGATACATAACAATGTTTACCATCGATCAATAATGGTTTATAAACACCAAGTGGTTTAGGCGCAGGTGGTAGGTTCAAACCTAGTGCTTCAAAATTCTCATCAGCAGACATAAAAATATTTTTTGATTATAAAAAACTATTAATAATAAACACACCTATAAGTCCAACTACAGAAACAATCGTTTCCATCACACTCCAGGTTTTGATGGTTTCTTTTACTGTTAAATTAAAATATTCTTTGAACATCCAAAATCCAGGATCGTTTACATGCGAAAACATTAAACTTCCTGCTCCGGTTGCTAATACCATTAAACTTGGATTTACTCCAGTACTAACAATGAGTGGTGCAACAATACCAGCAGTTGTTAAACCAGCTACCGTTGCCGAACCTACACTTACCCGTATCACCGCACTAATACTCCATGCTAAAAGTAAGGGATGAATGGATAATCCACTTAAAGGTTGAATTAATTCATTACTGATACCAGAGTCGGTTAAAATTTGTTTCAATGCACCAGCACCTGCAATAATAAGTAAGATGCCAGAAATGTCTTTAATGGCTTCTCCCATTGGCTTCATGATTTTATCAATCTTTTTTCCCTGTCTAATTCCTAAAGTATATAATGCAATTAATAAACTAATCAGCATTGCTATGGAGGGGTCACCAAATATGTGCACTATTTGAGTAAACAAATTTTTATCATGAAAATAAATATTGACAAGTGTATCCAAAGCTATCAACAAAACCGGTAGAAACGCGGCTAGCATGCTGAAGAATAAACTAGGCAATTTTTTCTCATCTATATCCTGGTTCGTAAAAACAGACAAAGGTTTTGAATTATATTTTTTTAAAGTCACTGAAAACATGGGTCCTGCAATGATAATAGCAGGTATCGCTATCATAAATCCATATAATAATGTTTTACCCAGATCTGCATGAAATTGTTGAGCCAGTGCAACTGGCGAAGGGTGTGGTGGCAGATATCCATGAGTTACAGAAAGTGCTGCCAAAGTAGGCAAACCAAGATAAACAGCTGGTATCTTATACTTTTGGGCAATAGTGATAACCAATGGTACTAATAAAACAAATCCTACTCCATAAAATAAAGGGATGCCTACAATGAATGCTGTTACAACTAATGCCCATTGAATTTTTTTGCTACCAAATGCTTGAATCAAACTATCCGCAATTTTATTGGCAGCCCCACTGTCGGCCACTAATTTTCCTAGCATGGCGCCTACAATTAAAATTACTAAAAGAGAACCCATGATATCTCCAATGCCTTTTTGAATTGCCCCCATAATTTTGCCAACTTCCATATGGGTTGCTAGACCCACTGAAATTGAAACTAATAAAAAGGATAGAAATGGATGAAGCTTTACCACTGTTATCAGTAGCACCAAAACAAGTACAGCAGAAATAAGCAGGAGGATGGGCATGCAGTCTCTTTGCTTTAAAGATAAAAGAAAAATGGAGACACAAAGAAATGATAAAGTAGTCGAATCAAATGGAACAGATTAACCCTAGGCTTCAGCATAGGAGAATAATAAGAAAAATATATTAACCCTAGGCTTCAGCATAGGAGAATAATAAGAAAAATATATTAACCCTAGGCTTCAGCCTAGGGATTAGTCTAAGCTATGTTAAACGGGCTTTAGCCCATACGCTGTGTTAGTTCTAGGAATTTATTTACTCGAATTTCAGTATTTCTCAGCGTATGGGCTAAAGCCCGTCTTTGAGCATATCCCAATCCCCAGCCTAAAGGCCGGGGTTAACCCAATTTTCTACAAGTATAAAAGGCTGGGGTTAACCTATATTTTATTGATTCAAAAGTGTCTTTAGTTTTTCCTGCATGAGCGGGAAGTCATTTAGGTTGTGATGTGTCCCTCCCTCGATGGTAATGAATTGGTCGGTTGCTTTAAATGAAGCAGTTAATTCTTTCGCATTGCTTAGTGGAATTAATCCATCCCTAGTTCCATGAAAAATAGTAATAGGTGCAGTTACTTTTGTAAGGTACTGGTCGGTAGGTAATTTAAAATGCAATAATGTT
Source organism: Bacteroidota bacterium (assembly GCA_037139075.1). Taxonomy (GTDB): domain Bacteria; phylum Bacteroidota; class Bacteroidia; order Chitinophagales; family Chitinophagaceae; genus Sediminibacterium. Next base: position 17,644 of record JBAXHC010000023.1, on the reverse strand, counting down.
TCTACTGGAAGGATCCATGTATAGTGACGAACCAATGAAACCATACTTTTATAAGGCGTTTCTAAAATCAATTCTTTACAATCACGAATACTGGCCAACTGAGCTGCAATGCCTGTTCCAATTGATTTTCCATAAATGATAATTTGTCTGGGCTGGTAATTAACCCTTGCTAATTTATATACCTGAATTGCTTCTTCGTATAAATTTGATTCAGTAAGATCTCCTGTGGACTTTCCAAACTTCGGATAATCAACCATCCATACTTCCCAACCATTATTAGTAAAATTTTTCGCAAACTTTGCATAGTGATTTACATTTTCACGATTGCCATGAAAATATAAAACAATGCCTTTTCTAACAGAATCAGGTACAGTAAAGGAAATTATATTAAAATGAGTAGCCTCATCAATATCCAAATTGATTTCTTTGAATGGCTGATCAAAACGATAGGGTATGCCATCCGTTATTGAAACAGGGTGAAAAATTATTTTTTCCTGTAGGTAGAAAAAACTAATTCCAAGTACAGAATAAATCAGTACAATAATTTTACCCCAGCGAAAAAAAGGATTTGATTTTTTCATTATTACCTATATCTGCGAAACTAAAGTATTAAATCTGATATCTAGTAGGATCAATATTTAAGTATGTCTCGAATAAAATTATGATACTCATTATAGGTGGGAAGATTATTATGGCCGCCGCCATGAATACGTATCAATGTAATTTTATGCGGACTTATCGCTTGCAATTTTTCGCTTTGAGATATTGGAATTAGCCAATCTTTTGTACCATGTATGATATAGGTATGGCAATTTACTTTTCGTATCCATTGGTCTGTTCTTAACTTATAACGAAGCCACCAGCGATGAGGTAAAATGGGCAAAAACCTTTCTGCAACTTTTATAAAACTATAATAGGGAGCATCCAAAATCAGATAACGAGGCGAATTGTCTGCCGCAATTTTGGTTGCAAAACCACTGCCCATACTTCTACCGTAAACTAGCATATGGTGTTCGGGACATTTTTTTAATAATTGCTCATACACGAATTGCATATCATTCAACATTTCTTTCTCACTTCTTTTACCAGTACTTTTGCCAAAGCCACGATAATCTACCAACACAACATCATATTGAAACCGATAAAAGTCACGGGCATATTTCGCCCAACCTTTTATACTTCTGGAATTGCCATGGAAATAAAGAATTAACCCTTTTGGCTCTTTACAAAAAAAATGCAGCCCATTGATACGAACACCCGGAGAAACATCGAAAAACAATTCTTCAAATGGGGCATCGTATTTATATTGAAAATCTTGAGGAAGTTTTTCAGGCTTAAAAATAAACTTCTCTTGTACCAAATAGGCAAACAAAAGAATTACAACATACACCAAAATGATATAAAAAAAAGTTACTGGCAATTGTCTTAAACAGTTTTTTCAAAAATTCACTGTTTAAGAAAGATACAATTTTCCTTTTGTAAAGCAATAGCTCTAAAAACGACTACTATTCGTATTCACTTGAATCGTGGAATACTCTTTTTAGGTTCAATTTTGAAATCGGGGCAACTATTAATGGAAATTTCTCAACCGATACATTACTAGGATCTAAGCCAAATCCACGTTCTTCGCCCAGACTAATTTCTTTTAACCAGAAATATAGTTTCATCACAATCCGTTCAAAAATTGGTAGTTCATTATCCTGACTTAAGTATTTTTCCAAAACGATGAATTGGAAATCACCCACCACATTATTTCGTTCTAAACTTTCGTAGCGGCTGGTAATATTCACTTCTCTATTAGTCACCAATTCTTCCACTACTTTTCTGAACATCAAGTTGATCTTTTGTTCTACGCGGAATCCAAGTCTAAATTCCACACGGATAATATCATTTGGAATTATATGCTCTACTGAATATTCACAGGTATAGGGATCGTCCAATACATCCACATGCACAAACCAATAGATATCGGCCCTTTTCGGTTTTTTATTCATGATAGAATAAATGATTTTGTGCTCAATCTCTTTTGGATTATTAGCACTTGTCATATAAATCAAATGGGTCGAATATTTCGTAATTGATTTATCATTGCTCAACTCCTGAATCATTGGAATGTAGTGTTCCATACGTACAAATTCCACGTATCGGTTTTTGATTTTGCGACTTCTATACCAAACGTACATCACAGCGAATAAACCACCACCTACAATTAAGGTAACATATCCACCATGCATGAATTTTTCAAGGTTGGCAATCAGGAACGAAGTTTCAATTGCAAAATAAGTGCCCAAATAAATATAAATCCAAAGAGGGAAAACCCTTTTGCTCACTAAGAAATTTGCAAATAAAATGGAAGTACTAATCATACAGAGTGTAATAGCTAATCCATATGCTGCACCCATATTTGATGACTTCTGAAAAAATAAAACCACCCCTACACATCCTACAAATAAAAGAAGACTAATGCCTGGTATATACAATTGTCCCTTTTCTTCTGTTGGATATTGAATTTTCATTTTAGGCCATAAGTTCAAACGCATGGCTTCACTAATAAGTGTAAATGAACCTGAGATCAAAGCCTGACTGGCAATAATAGCGGCAATAGTGGAAATGGTAATACCTGCCAATTTAAACCACTGTGGCATGATACTGATAAAGGGATTAAATCCATTTGCAATTTCATTTAATGGAATAATCTGATTTCTATGATTAGCAAGTAACCAGGCACCTTGACCAAGATAATTTAAAATAAGACTGATTTTTACAAAGACCCAGGAGTAACGAATATTCCCTCTGCCGCAATGTCCAAGATCACTATATAAAGCTTCTGCCCCCGTTGTACAAAGGAATACCGCACCCAGTAACCAAAATCCTTTAGGGTATTTGGTTAAAAGCTCTATAGCATAATGGGGACTTAAACATTTTAAAATATAAATATCATCTACTAAATGGATAGATCCTAATACAGCAAGCATCGAGAACCAGATGAACATTATTGGACCAAATAGTTTGCCAATAGAGGCAGTTCCAAACTGCTGAACAAAAAACAATCCTGATATAATTGTAATTACAATCGCTACAATTGTATTTTGAGTGATCTCGTGGAAGGCAGGTATTTGTCTTAAGCCTTCAATGGCTGATGTTACGGTAATGGGAGGCGTAATAATTCCATCAGCTAAAAGAGCCGCACCCCCAATCATGGCTGGTAATACTAACCATCTTTTTCTTCTCCTTACTAAAGCATATAAACTAAAAATGCCACCCTCACCCCTGTTATCCGCTTTAAGCGTTAAGATCACATATTTTACGGTAGTTTGTAGCGTCAGTGTCCAAATAATACACGACAATGAGCCCAAAATCAACTCCTCAGAAATAACTCTGCCGGTTATAATTTCGTTTAATACGTAAAGGGGAGACGTACCGATATCTCCGTAAATGATGCCCAACGCGATGATCAGACCGGCGGTGGTTACCTTGTTAAATTGCTTGCTCACAATTGGTGGGTTAGGATAAAAATGGTTTTATTGTCCAAATGTAGCCGTAAAAACAATGTCACCATGTATTTATTGACATTATCTTAAACTAATCTTTTACCTTTTATTTACATATACATAAAAGCTACTTACCGTACATTTGAAATACAAATAAGTTTCCTGATGCAAAAAAACTTTTTCCTTTTGGTTGTTGGTGTTTTATTAGTATGCTCCGGGTTGCAATCCCAACGGATCATATATTCTGAGCCGGATAAGGACGACTCAAGAACACTCAATTTTGAAGTGGTTGGAAAAATGAATGGAAATATTCTTGTTTATAAGAGTTACCAAAATATGCATTTCATTTCAGTATTAGATGCTGATATGAAGCAAATAGAGAAAAATAAATTGGATTTTATTAATGAGAAAGTACAGGATGTAGATCTAATTCAGTACCCGGATTTCATCTATCTTTTTTATCAATTTCAAAAGAAAGGTGTTTATTATGCAATGGCTGCTAAACTTGATCAAAAAGGTAAAATAATTGACAAACCTATTTTGTTAGACACTACCGGTGATGTAAGTTTTACGAATAATACTAAAATTTATACCGTTTTAAATAGCGATAACAAACAACAGATTATGCTTTTAAAAGTGAGTACTAAAAACGACAGGTCTCATATTCTCACAACGCTTCTATTTACAAAAGACCTGGCCCTCCAAAAACGTTCAAGAATTGTTGTGAAAATGCCTGAAAGAAATGATTTTCTAACAGAATTCGCACTCGATAATGAAGGTGATTTAGTATGTATAAAAGGGTCGGGAACTGCTCAGAACGACAATATTAATAAGATTTCTATTTTGTCAAAAACTGCCAACGCAGATTCTGTACTGATTCGAGATTTAAAGATCACAGGAATTTATTTAGATGATATCCGATTAAAGGTGGATAACATAAATAAGCACTATGTAGTATGTTCTTTCTACAGTAAGCAACGGCGAGGAAATATTGATGGGCTCTATTATGCCGTATGGGATAAATTTCAAGACAAATCACTCAATACACTCAATGCTATTTTTACAGATGAATTCAGATCAGATGCAAAGAACGACGGCAACCTGAAATCTGCATTCAATGATTTCTTTTTGAAGAATATCATCTTAAAAAAAGATGGTGGATTTTTCATCGCTGCAGAATCTGCATATAGCAGTACAAAAGGAAACACGATGACGAGATGGGATTACCTTAATGGCTCTCCTTATTATTCTCCGATGTCGATGGATTATTATTCCTATTATTCGCCCTTAGGTTATTATCCCTGGGGTAGGTACAATTCTTTTTCTAACAACACCGTAACCAGATATTATGCCGACAATGTTGTATTAATGTCTTTTAATGCTGTGGGTAAAGTTGAATGGAGTAATGTGATCAGGAAATCACAGTACGATGATAATACGGATAATTTCATAGGATATGGTGTTTTGAACACTGGCGATAAAGCTCATTTTCTGTTTAATATTCAAGAGAAGCGAAACATGATGTTAACCGATCAGAGCCTATCACCAGATGGTCAGATCGATCGAAACCCAACTTTTAAGAATATTGAAAATGGATATGAGTTTATGCCCCGTCATGCTAAACAAGTAGGAGCAAGGCAATTAATTATTCCATGCCAATTACGAGGCGCTACCTGTTTTGCAAAAGTTGAATTTTAATTAATAAGCTGTGGTATTTATATTTCGCGACAAATCGATTATCAACATTTTTTTTCTTGCAATACTTAGTATCGCAATACATGCTCAGCTTTTTATTACTGCCCCGGTTTTAATAGCGAATAATAATGATGGATTTATTTCTATTTTAATTTCTAATTATTTAAAGGAACTTTCTCCAACTCTTTTATTTATTATTTATCAACTGATCATTCTTTTACAGGCCATTCGATTGAATATGGTTCTCACAGATTTCAGAATGTTTCAATCAACAAATTATATTACCGGGATGACCTATATTTTATTAACTGGTATTATCAATCAGTGGAGTTCCATATCGGCGGCCCTCATCAGTAATTCATTAGTACTCTGGATCTTTATTCTTTTAAGCCGACTTTACAATAATCAAGAACCCAGAACACTGTTATTCAATATAGGGATGCTTGTGTCAATTACTATATTGGCGTATCATCCCACTGCGATTCTAATAATGGTTGTTTTATTTGCACTCGCAGTGGTGCGGCCTTTCCGGATAGTTGAATGGGTATTGTTATTAATGGGGGTACTCCTGCCTTATTATTTTTTGACAGCCTATTTATTTCTAGTTGATCAATTAAAAACAATCATTAATTATTCACCCATTATTCGGTTACATTATCCGGTAACCCATCCCGGTATGTGGCTATGGATCAACCTGGGATATTTATTTGCAGTACTCTTAATTGGGATGATTTATTGGCAGAGATTTAATAACAGGATGGTAATGCAAATAAGAAAGAACTGGAGTGTCATGTTGGTCTTACTGTTAATTCTATTGATTGCACCATTTTTATTTGATGGTGCTGGAATGGATACCGGTATTCTTTGCTTGATTCCTTTAAGTGCTTTTGTAGCAAATGCTTTTGGATATCCGAGGCGATTATTTTTGCCCAACCTGATTTTCTGGCTTGCCATTATCTTAATTGTTCACAATAATTGGGAACTCATCAAAAAATAGGCATTCCTTAACGCATCAGGCTTTATCTTTGGCTCCAATAGTAGCAATTTTTTAAAGATAAAATATTTTATATATGAAGTTCGGAGTAGTGGTATTTCCTGGTTCAAATTGCGACAGGGATATGCAAGATTCTTTGCAGAACGATCTAGGTAAAGAAGTCATTATGTTATGGCACAAAGATCAAGACCTTAGCATGTTTACAACCGATGATTGCATTGTGTTACCCGGTGGATTTTCTTATGGGGATTATCTGCGTTGTGGTGCCATTGCCCGCTTTAGTCCGATGATGAAAAGTGTGATTGAATTTGCAAATAAAGGAGGCAAAGTGCTAGGTGTTTGTAATGGTTTCCAAATTCTTTGTGAAAGCGGATTATTACCCGGAGTTCTTTTGCAAAATGCAAATCAACAATTTATTTGTAAAAACGTTTTCATTAAAAATGAGAACGGAGAAGCATTGAAAATTCCTATTGCTCATGGAGAAGGTCGCTTTCATGCAGATGAAGCAACTTTAAATGAACTGGAAGCAAATGATCAAGTGATATTTAGATATTGCAACGAAGATGGAAATTTCGAAGACAATGCAAATCCAAATGGTGCTATCAGAAATATTGCAGGTATCTCTAATAAAACCAAAAATGTTTTTGGAATGATGCCACATCCAGAAAGAGCAACTTCTAATGCTTTGAGCAATCTCGATGGAAAAAAGGTTTTCGAATTATTGGGCTTAAATTAAATTTCAAATCAATTAGATTTTTAAAATGAAAAAAATATTATTTGTTATTTTTTCTTTGATTCTTACTACAGGTCTTTTTGCTCAAATCAAAGACCCAGTTAGTTGGAAATATGAGGCAGTAAAACAATCTGGTAACAGCTACCAATTGGTAATTACTGCAACTGTACCTAAACCTTGGCATATCTATTCTCAGAATACCCCAAAAGGTGGTCCAATCCCAACAAAAATTAATGTTAACTCAAATCCTTTGATATCGGTGGCTGCTGGTAAAGCAAAAGAAATTGGTAAACTTGAAAAAACCTTGGATAAGAATTTTAGTGCAAAAGGAGTGGAGGTTTTGTTTTACGGCGACCAAGTGCAGTTTGTACAAAACATTACATTAAAAGGTGCTGTCAAAACAAATATCAGTGGATCTGTAGAATATATGGTTTGTGATGATAGTCAATGTTTGCCTCCCACAAAAAAATCATTTGACATTAAGATCCAATAAGCTCCATGAAAAAAATCTTTTATAGCCTTTTATTTTTTCTAGGCATAATATTATTCAATAAAGTTATTGCACAGGATATTAAACCTGTGCAATTTGCTTTTAGTACACAACGTGTTAACGATTCGTTGGTATTGTTAAAAATTAAAGCAAGCATCGCAAACAATACAGGATTATTTTCAGTGAAGAAAAAAACTGCTGATGATCCATTTGTATCTGCATTACAACTCGATTCCTCCTTCCTTAAATATCAAATTTCAACTGATTCGATTATAGAAAAAGGCACTCTTGAAATAGTTAAGGAAGCCAATGCTGATGCGTCTTACAGGGTTTTTAGCGACAGTGTAGAATACCAATATTTGTTACACGTTTCAGATTCATCAATCAAAAAAATAAAAGGAAATTTTACATGGCTTGCAAAATCAGGATCTGAGTTTCCAAGCGGTGTGGAAAGCTTTTCTGTAACTGTGCATTCTTTAATAGAAACAATCTCAACAGAACCTAAATCATCAGAAGAAAAGGCTAAATCACTTTGGAGTATTTTCTTGATTTGTTTCGGAACAGGTTTGTTGGCAATCATTACTCCTTGTGTATTTCCTCTCATTCCAGTAACCGTTAGTTTCTTTTTGAAAAGAAGTAAATCTCGTTTGGAAGGAATTAGAAATGCAGTTTGGTATTCTATTTCTATTATATCAATTTATACAATCCCTACTTTATTATTGACGATTATTTTCGGTGATAAAATTTTATATACAATTTCTACGCATCCCGTTTCAAATATTCTATTCTTTATTATTTTCATTGTGTTTGCCATTTCATTCTTTGGTGCTTTTGAATTAACACTTCCTAATAGTTGGGCAAATAAGGCAGATCAAAAAGCAGGTAAGGGTGGATTGTTAGGTATTTTTTTTATGGCTATGACACTGGTTATAGTTTCATTCTCATGTACAGGTCCATTAGTCGGAACTTTACTTGGTCAGACTAGTACTAATGGAGTTAGTTCAGCCCCAATCATTGGGATGCTTGGATTTGGTGCTGGATTGGCCCTGCCGTTCTCTTTATTTGCATTTTTTCCATCTATGATGCATTCATTACCGAAGAGCGGCGGTTGGCTGAATTCTGTGAAAGTAACTTTTGGCTTTATCGAGTTAGCACTTGCCATGAAGTTCTTATCAAATGTAGATCTTGCTTATCATTGGCATTTATTAGATAGAGATGTTTTCTTGGTATGTTGGATCGTTATATTTGGTTTAATGGGTTTATATCTTTTAGGCAAACTCAAATTTTCTCACGATAGTGATTTGCCTTATTTAAGCGTACCTCGATTATTCTTTTCCATTATTGCCTTTTGCTTTTCATTGTATATGATACCCGGATTATGGGGTGCACCTCTTAAATTATTAAGTGGATTTATTCCTCCTGCTACAACACAGGAATTTAATTTAGAAGATTTAGAATACAAGATCGATAAATTGAACACGAGTGGTTTTAATTCGAAATCTGCTACTACAAATGCGATACCTCCCATTAAGTATGTAGACAAATTAGAAGTGCCATTTGGCCTAACTGCTTACTTCGATTTAAAAGAGGGGATGGCTGCAGCCAAAGCATTGAATAAGCCTGTAATGCTTGATTTTACTGGTCATTCATGCGCTAATTGCCGCAAGATGGAAGAGCAGGTTTGGAAAAATCCTGAGGTATTAAAGCGGATAAAAGAAAATTTTGTGTTGATTAGTTTATACGTAGATGAATCAACTGAATTGCCTGATGAAGAACAAGTGACGAATTCGAAAGGAGAAAAAACTGTTACAGTGGGTGATAGAAATTTGGAATATGAAGTAAAGACTTTTGGATTTAATGCACAACCACTCTATAAGTTTTTAGATCTAAATGGTAAGCCTTTGAGCGATATCAATTATGGGTATGATCCAGATGTACAGAAATTTATCGCGCACCTCGACGCCATGAAAACGGTATTTGATAAAAAATAATTCAAAAGTCAAAATTCAAAAGTCAAAAATTAAATTTTCTTGATAGAAATCCATCAAAAAAGTCAAAACCGATTTTGGATCCGTTTTGACTTTTGAATTTTTATTTTTGACTTTATAAAGCAATCTGCTTTTCAGCCATCATCTTTCTAAGATTAATTAAACCGTAGCGCATTCTTCCTAAAGCAGTATTGATACTGCAATTAGTAATTTGGGCTATTTCTTTGAAACTAAGGTTGGCATAATGGCGCAACACAATGATTTCTCTCTGCTCTTCAGGTAATAATTCCAGCATCATCCTTACCCGCTCATGACTTTGACTTTGCATGATCTTTTGATCTGCACCTTCTTCGTAGACATTAATTACATCAAAAATGTCTTTATTGTCGCTGGTTTTTATGGCTGGGGTTCGCTTAACCTTTCGGAAATGATCCACACATAGGTTATGAGAAATACGTAAGGCCCAAGGTAAAAATTTGCCTTCCTCAGTATATCTCTTATTTTTGAGGGTATCGATAATTTTGATAAATACATCCTGAAATAAATCTTCAGCGAGATAGCTATCTTTAACGAAAAAGAGAATTGAAGAGTAGATCTTGTCTTTATATCGATAGATCAATACTTCAAAAGCTTCCGTATCACCTTCTTGGAAGGAGCGTATTAGTTCGGTGTCTGAAACATGTTCCAATGTTTTCATAGCATGGGGTTTTGTCAGGATTTCGGAAAACTCAGGATATTGGATAAAGAATCGAGTTAGAGTTATAGCTCTAATTTTAATTCTAATGTTAAATTATCATTTTTTTAATGCGACAAATCGCTTGTGAAAAAGATTGTTAAAAGTTCTTAGGTTATTCACATTTTAAAACACCGTTTTTTATTGATTATTAAGTAATTATCGAGTCTTGCTAAACTTAATCATCATTAAACTGTTTAATTTTCTACAGTATGTCAACAAAAAAACAAACGATTGAAGAAGAGCTGATTCCGGTTCTGAATAACGATATTCTTGTTAAAGGTGCTAGGGTTCATAACTTAAAAAATGTGACTGTAACCTTTCCTCGAAACAAATTAATTGTAGTTACAGGGGTTTCTGGTAGCGGGAAATCGTCTCTAACCATCGACACTTTATTTGCCGAAGGGCAACGTCGCTATGCCGAAAGCCTTAGTGCCTATGCCCGTCAATTTATGGCTCGTATGGTAAAACCAGACGTAGACTATATAAAAGGACTGTGCCCTGCCATTGCCATCGAACAAAAGGTAATTACACGTACGCCGCGCAGTACGGTGGGTAGTATGACGGAAATTTATGATTATCTAAGGTTATTATATGCCCGTGCAGGTAAAACAATATCACCTATTAGCGGTAAAGAAGTAAAGAAAGATGAGGTAATTGATGTAGTTAATTGCGTGAAAGAGCAAAAAGAAGGCACCAAAGTTGTAATCCTGGTGCCATTTAAACAACATGCAAAAAGAGAAACCAAGGAAGAGTTACAAATTTTAATGCAAAAAGGTTTTGCACGGATCTATATAAAGTCTGAATCTGATTCAAGTTTGATGCGTATTGAAGAGTTACTTGAATTAGGAGATAAAGAACTATCCAAACAAATGAAACAAGGCAAAGCGCAGCCGGAAATTTTTGTTTTGGTTGATAGATTGGTAACTAAAGTTTTTGATGAAGACGATTTACATCGCTTGTCTGATTCCATAGGTACGGCTTTTTATGAAGGGGAAGGTTCCATGTATTTAGAATTAAATGGTTCAAAACTGTTGCACTTCAGTAATAAATTCGAATTGGATGGGATACAGTTTGAAGAACCCGTCCCCAATCTGTTCTCATTTAATAATCCCTACGGAGCTTGTCCTACCTGTGAAGGATTTAGTCAGGTTCTTGGAATTGATAGTGATCTGGTGATCCCGAATAAAAGTTTAAGCCTTTTTGAGGGAGCAATTGCACCATGGAAAGGAGAAAAGTTGGGCTGGTGGAAAGAGCAATTTATTAAAGGGGCTGCAGGTATTGGCTTTCCGATACACAAACCAATCATTGATTTATCAAAGGATCAATACAGAGAATTATGGGAAGGTGGAAAAACCGTTTCAGGGATCAATGATTTCTTTAAAGAAGTGGAACAAAATTTATACAAAGTGCAGTACCGGGTACTATTAAGTAGATATCGAGGAAGAACAGCATGCCCTGATTGTAATGGATATCGGCTGCGCCCCGAAGCGTTATATGTAAAAGTGGGAGGAAAACATATTGGAGAATTATGCGAGTGGCAAGTGAAAGATTTGAAAATTTGGTTCGATCAACTTCAACTTTCGGAAAGTGATGCAGCACTCACTAAAAGAATCTTATTGGAAATTCATCAACGTATACAAACCTTACTGGAAGTAGGTCTTGGATATCTTACACTAAACCGCCTGGCAAATTCTTTGAGCGGTGGTGAAAGTCAACGCATACAATTAACCAGAAGCCTAGGAAGTAATCTTACCAATAGTTTGTACATTTTGGATGAGCCATCTATCGGCCTTCATTCACGAGATACTACAAATTTAATAAGTGTATTAAAGTCGTTGCGCGATTTAGGAAACACTGTTGTTGTTGTTGAGCATGATGAAATGATGATGCGCGAAGCAGACTACATTATTGACATGGGACCACTTGCGTCGCACCTCGGTGGTGAGGTAGTGGCAGTAGGAAATTATGATGAGCTCATTGCAAATCCGAAAAGTCTTACTGGTAAATATTTAAAGGGCGAATTGAAAATTGAAGTCCCAAAAAATACGCGTAAATGGACGAGGAGTATCGTTGTTGAAAATGCCAGGCAAAATAATCTTAAAGGAATCACAGTTGAATTTCCATTGAATACACTTTGTGTTGTTACAGGTGTAAGCGGAAGTGGAAAAACAACTTTGGTGAAACAAGTTTTGTATCCGGCATTAAATAAGTTAAAAGGAGAGTTTGCGGATAAGGTGGGCATTCATAAAGCCATCACTGGCGATATTGATTCAATTGCACATTTAGAAATGATTGATCAAAACCCAATTGGGAAATCATCTCGTAGTAATCCGATCACATATATTAAAGCATACGATGCCATCAGAGAACTATATGCTAAGCAACCGCTTTCAAAAATGAGAGGTTTTCTACCCAAACATTTTTCATTCAACGTGGATGGGGGTAGATGTGATACCTGCAAAGGAGAAGGAGAGCAAGTGGTAGAAATGCAGTTCTTAGCGGATGTACATTTAACCTGTGAATCCTGTGGTGGAAAAAGATTTAAAGAAGAAGTGTTAGAAGTAAAGTATAATAACAAAAGTATCTACGAATTATTAGATATGAGTGTGGATGAATCAATAGATTTTTTTACTGATGAAAAACAAATTCGAAATTCTATTCAACCATTGCAAGATGTTGGTTTGGGATATATCAAATTAGGCCAAAGTAGTGATACGCTTAGTGGTGGTGAAGCACAACGCGTTAAGCTTGCCAGTTTTTTAGGTAAGGGTAAGGGAATAGGACAGATCCTTTTTATTTTCGATGAACCTACAACAGGACTTCATTTTAATGATATTAAAAAATTGCTGGCATCCTTTAATGCATTGATAGAACAGGGACACTCTTTGATTGTTATTGAACATAATACAGATGTAATTAAATCGGCCGATTGGATCATCGATCTGGGCCCTGAAGCCGGAGATGGTGGCGGTACTTTAGTATATGCTGGTGTTCCAAAAGGGCTCAGTAAAATCCAAAAAAGTTATACAGGAAAATATTTGTAAGAATAGGAATAAAAAAAGGGTAATAATTTTTAGTTACTACCCTTTTCTTTTTTATCAATATTTCTATCTTAATCGGTCAACACTTTTTACTAATTTTTCATCTTTGTAAATTCCAATAGCAGCAAGGATTTGTAAAACTGGCACCGCAATTACAATTACGCTTGTTAAAGCAAAACCACCCACTGCATATTTCTGAGTCTCAATAAAATAAAGTACAAAGACTATTACACTTAAAGCAATGGTTGCAAGAACAAGTTTTAATTGTTGTGCACGATTCTTATACATGAAAATACTTACACAAGTAATGGTGGCAGTAACAATAGTTAATATCATCAGCCATATATTACTCATGGCTGTTAAATGGTTTGCTGGCTCAGTGCCAATACTTCCAATATAAAAAGAAGTTTTTAAGGAAGCGAAACCACAAACAGCTGCTAAAAGAAGCCAAATGGTTTGTATGCGTTGTAACATAAAATCTATTTAATGATAATATTAACCTAATTCAGGATACAATACAAATTGTTCCATAAATGCATTCACCTCAGTTTTGATTCCTGATAAAATTGTTGCATCATCGGCATTCATCAAAGTTCTGTCAATCGCATTTACTACAAATTCCATATCATTTTCAATCATGCCTCGAGTGGTAACTGCAGCAACACCAAAACGAATCCCGGAAGTTACAAAAGCACTCTTATCATCATAAGGAACCATGTTTTTGTTTGCGGTAATATCTGTATGCCCTAATACTTGCTCTGCTTTTTTACCACTAATGTTTTTATTTCTAAGGTCAATCAACATCAAATGGTTATCAGTTCCTCCACTAATAATCTCATACCCTCTTGAAGTAAATGCAGTAGCCATTGCCTGTGCATTTTTTTGTACTTGTTGCTGGTATATTAAAAAATCTTCTGTCAAAATTTCACCAAAAGCAATTGCTTTTGCTGCAATAATATGTTCTAATGGACCTCCCTGTGTACCCGGAAATACAGCCATATCAATTAGGTTACTCATCATGCGTAAGTTGCCTTTCACATCTTTTAAACCAAATGGATTTTCGAAATCCGTCTTCATGGTAATTACACCACCTCTTGGTCCTCTTAATGTTTTATGAGTAGTTGATGTAACAAAATGACAATGATCGAAAGGCGAGCTTAATAAACCCTTAGCAATTAATCCTGCAGGATGTGCAATATCTGCCATTACAAAAGCTCCAACTTCATCAGCTACTTTTCTGATCCGAGCAAAATCCCAATCCCTGCTATAAGCACTTGCTCCACAAATAATTAATTTAGGTTTTACAGCTCTGGCTTGTGACTCTAGCATTTCATAGTCAACCAAGCCGTCATCTTTTTTAACGCCATAAAAATGTGGTTTGTATAATTTTCCACTAAAGTTCACAGCTGAACCATGTGTTAAGTGTCCACCCATACTCAGGTCTAATCCTAAAATCGGATCTCCGGGTTGTAAAATAGCTAGCATTAATGCTGCGTTTGCCTGGGCACCACTATGGGGCTGCACATTGGCGTATTCTACATTAAAGATTGCTTTTAAACGATCAATGGCAAGTTGTTCAGTTTGGTCTACTATTTCACAACCCCCATAGTATCTGCGACCAGGATAACCTTCTGCGTATTTATTGGTCATAACACAACCAGATGCTTCCATTACCTGTAAACTTGTGAAGTTTTCAGATGCAATTAGTTCAATTCCACGGCGTTGTCTTTGTAATTCTTGCTTAATAATGTCAAAAACCTGCGTATCTCTTTGCATGTATAGTTTATTTTGGCGCAAAAATAAATCTTCGTGCATAGTTCTCAGCAATTTATAGGCAGAGTTTTAGGCAGAATATCCACAAATCTTGCCCTTTAGCTAGTATTTTATAATTTCGCAACCTTGATGATGTGTACAGATTACATAAATTGATGTTTTCTGACACTTTGCTTACTTATTTTCATCATAATTTCACCAATATGAAAGCGATTATCCCAGTTGCAGGTGCCGGAACCAAGTTGCGTCCACATACTTATACGCAACCAAAAGCACTTATTCCCATAGCTGGAAAGACGATTTTGAGTTTTATCGTAGATCAATTGGTCGATGCTGGTATTGAAGAATTTATATTTATTGTTGGATATCTGGGAGAGAAAATCCAAGATTATGTGCAGGAGAATTACCCTCAGCTAAAAACACATTTTGTTTTTCAAAACGAAAGACATGGAACAGGTCACGCAATTGAATTAACTAAAGCAATAGTAGGGTCAGATGAAGTTTTTGTGGTGTTAGGGGATACGATTTGTGAATACGATATTAAAGAAGTTTTGAATAGTCCTTTTAGTATGCTGGGGATTAAAAAAGTGGATGACCCACGAGATTTTGGTGTGGCATCAATTGGAGAAGATGGATTCATTGATCAACTCGTTGAGAAGCCCGCTATTCCTAAAAGTAATATGGCTCTGGTAGGATTGTATAAAATTAAAGAGACAGATTTTTTATTCGAATGTTTACACACTTTATTCTTAAAAAGCGAAAAAGTTAGTGGAGAATATAATTTAACCGATGCATTGGATTGCATGATAAAAAAAGGAGCTAAGTTTCAATCCTTTAAAGTGAAGAGCTGGTTTGATTGTGGTAAGAAAGAAACATTATTGGAAAGCAATGCAACGCTCCTTAAAAAATTTGGAGGTAATACAGAGTATGATCATGGTTATATAAATACCATTATTATACCCCCAGTTAGTATTGCACCAGGTTGTGATATTTCGAATTCTATCATTGGTCCACATGTAGCTATCGGTACAAATACTTCTATCAAACATAGTATCGTTCGTGAAAGTATCATTGGTTCTTATACCAACCTTTTCGAAGTGGTTTTAGACAACTCACTCATTGGAAGTGATGCTTCAGTTAAAGGGCTCAGCAGGAGTTTAAATATTGGCGATAATACAGAAATAGATTTCGGGTAGATTTAAGTGAAAAGATAAAAGATAAAAGTGAAAAATGGAGGAACACTCGGCGTGCTACCAATATTCTTAGAAATAAGTTAACCCCGGCTTTCAAGCCTGGGAATTAATATCGTTTTATAACTTAACTTTAAAAAAAGTATTTTATGAAACGATCCCTGCCGATATATCTATTGCTTTTATTTTTTTGCATGAGTGGAAAACCCGATTCAAATACAACTCCTTCTTTCATTGAAGTTCGAGGAAATCAATTTTATAAAAACAACAAGCCGTATACATTTTTAGGTACCAATTTTTGGTATGGTATGAATCTTGGATCAAAAGGTCCGGGAGGAAATAGGCAGAGACTTATTCGTGAATTAGATCGTCTATCTGCATTAGGCGTCAAAAATCTTCGAGTTGTTGCTGGAAGCGAAGGTCCGGATACAGAGCCTTATCGCATGCTGCCATCTTTACAAACTTCCCCTGGAAAATATAATGTTGAAGTATTAGAAGGACTCGATTTTTTATTAGCAGAAATGAGCAAGCGGGATATGGTTGCTGTAATGTGCATGAATGATTTTTGGAACTGGTCAGGTGGCATGGCACAATACCTTGTTTGGGCGGGTGCAGCAAATTCAATTCCTTATCCACCCCCAAATCCAGGAGGAGATTGGTGGAAATTTCAAAACTTCAGTGCTCAATTCTATAGCAATGAAAAAGCTGTTGAAATGTTTAACAATCATCTGCGATTTATTGTAAACAGAAAAAATAGCATTACTGGAAAATTATATAAAGAAGACCCCACTATATTTTCTTGGGAGTTGGGAAATGAACCAAGAGGTGTAACTAATCAAGTTGCATTTTTATCTTGGGTTGATCATACTGCCGGATTAATTAAGTCTTTAGACAAAAACCATTTAGTTACAACAGGCAGTGAAGGGAATACTTCAAGTTCTACTAGTGGAACTGATGTTGTTAAAGATCATTTGAGTAAAAACATTGATTATGCTACTATTCATATCTGGGTACAAAACTGGGGATTTTATAATCCTGCAAAACCAGATGAAACTTATCAGCCAGCACTAGATTATGCATTGAATTATATGCAGAATCATTTAAAGCTGGCGGCGCCATTAAATAAGCCTGTTGTTCTTGAAGAATTTGGTATTTCACGCGATGGTAATAATCATGCAGAGGGAACACCTGTTACGGTTCGGGATAAATATTATGCTGCTTTATTTGCTGCTGTGGCTGATCATTTAAAAAAGCAAAACAATGCATTAGCTGGAGTTAATTTTTGGGCTTGGGCAGGTGAGGGAAGGCCAAGAGTACCCGAAGGCTTGTGGAAATCAGGAGATAATTTTATTGGAGATCCACCCCATGAATCTCAAGGTTGGTATTCGGTATATGATACAGATAATAGTACTAAGCAAGTGATAAAAAAATATGCTGCTATTATTAATCATCAGGATTGATTATAGTGTATTATTAAGAAGTCCCACAGCGTAAGGGCTAAAGCCCAATTCTG